>JAKFFP010000311.1:0-4240 GCA_036675045.1 Bacteriovoracales bacterium
ATTCTGGATTTCCTGGAGGGGTTCCTCGCGGAGAATGGGTATGCCCCAAGCTTCGAAGAGATTGCCCGCCACTTCGGCTACACGTCGTTAGCGACGGTGCATGAGCATCTCGAGAATCTGAAGCAAAAGGGTTACATCCGAAAGAGTTACAACGCTTCGCGGTCGCTGGAGCTGGTGCCGAGCGGCACACATGCGGCGGCGGTCGAGCTGCCCCTGCTTGGTTCGGTGGCGGCCGGAAGTAGCACGAATCCCCTTTCGAAAATAAAATTCAATAACAAGTGGTTTCAGGAAGCTTCGAAGTGGGTCAATCAGTGGGACTTCAAGTTTTATCAGTGGCTGGAAGAGATGGATTACTACGGACAGGAGGCGATGCTTTCGCGCTTCAAGTTCAGGCGTCGCTGGCTCTATACACTGGCGCCACTCATGATTGTTTTATTTCTTGGGCTCTTTATCTGGCAAACCCGTCGGCGGGAAGAAATCCTGGGGCTTAGTCTTCACGAGCGGGCCTGGAAAGAATTCATGGAAAAGGTCCACGCCAAAGGTCTTCTTCTTATCCCTGTTTCGATAGAAGAAAATGAAAAACGCCTTTCCTCGTGGGATCATCCGGAACGGGAAAAGATCTCAGAAGTCTGGATGGATATGGTGAACATGTCATTCAGGGATAGTGGTGACTGGGGAACGATCAGAAAGAAAATCCGCAAGCTCTAGCGGTCAATCACCTTATACTCAGCATCGACCACTTTTCCGTCGACTGGTTTCTGCGGCTTATCTTTCAGGGCATCTTCCTCAGCGTGAAGGTCCCGGCCGCGCTTTTCCACGACTTTGTAGAACTGCCAGAAACGGCGGATAAAATAGATGGCGAAAAAGACCAGGATGATCTTAAAGAGTTTCATGGGGCAGCCCTCGCTGAATGTAACTTTAGAGTGAAACTGGCCTTATGTCAGGCCTCACCTTTATCGGGATCCTTCGCCTCAGCTTCCTTGGCAGCTTCATCATCTTTTTTACTCTGCTCTGCGGCCTTTCTTGCTTCTTCTTCGGCGAGAGCTTTTTCCTGGGCGACACGGATCGCTTCGAGTTTCTGCTGGAGCTTGTCTTCGTTAAGTTTCTTGAACTCGTCTGACTGGGCCTTCAGTCCGGCATCGTGATCGCGGAAGAAAACAGAATTGATGTATTTTCTGAGTTCTTTTTTATCCTGTTCTCCGAGGCAATGAATGAGCCCGATATATTCCGGAATCTTTCCCTGTGCTTTTGAGGGCCTCACGTTCACATAGAACGGAACGGGTTTAGTGAAAGCGAGATTTGTTCCCGGAGTCAGTTCTTTATCGCAGGTAAAGATGATGTCGGTTTCAGAGATTTTCAGGATCTTTACATTGAGCATGATGAGCGCATGAGATGCCGCATTGGTCTTACGAAGATAGACGTGCTCAGCATCGGGTTTCTTTGATTTACCGAGTTTCTTATCCAGCAGCTCACCCATCTTGATGAGGACATCCGCCTCAAGTTCACCATCTGTCGCCATGAGATGCTCATATCCCAGCTGACGGCGCAGCTCATTGGTCGGAATCTTGGTATTAAACACAACCAGATAAGGAGAAGATTCGGTGTGGTCGCGTTTGACGACGGCCACGAGTTTCTCGAGGAAATCAAAATCAATCTTTGCGTCTTTTACTTCCGTCGGCTCAAGGGCCACTGCGATCAGTTGCGGGCAAAGGCGTCCGAGGTCATCGGCAATATCCTTCAGTATAGGAGCGCAACGGATAATGTAAGGGTATTTATCAGTGCGCTTTTGTCCCCGAAGAAAGCGGAACTCCCTGTCGATAATGAGAAACTTCGTGTTTTTTTCCTGCGAGCGGGAAAGGTTATCTTCCACCCACGCTTCCATTTTTTTCTTCTGACGACGAATGAGCTCTTCCCTTTCAGCTCTCCGGTCATTGATATCAACTTCCGTCATGCCTTCCGGAGGAATGAATTCATCGATCACCACGAACTCAAGGTCAGCGGCAAAATCAAAATGATAAAAGAGGTTCTTGGTTGATGTGTTCGTGACAAAGACTTCCCGTGAAGGGATCAGTTTATCCTTCATCCAGGCATGATCGAGGATCAGGCGATCACCCTTAGCGAAACGGAAATTGGTCTCAAGATGAAGTCCGTCTTTATGAACATACCCGACTTTGGCGACGGCCCCTGCTTCCCAGGTTTCCTGGCCCGGTTCAGCGGTCGCAAATCCATGCGCCGGTGCGGAATCCGGTGAAAGGAGAACGCTGACATCATAAACAACGTCGAAGACTTCTGCGGATTTGATGTGAGTGAGATTGATCCCGGTAGCAATACTTTCATACAAGACATCTTTGGGAGAAAGATAGTCTACGAGTCCAACTGCCAGGGGCTTGTCCTGAAGATCAACCCGGGCAATGAGGCGCGCGAGATGAAGAAAATCCTGAGTCTCTTTGGAGAAATCGATGAAAACGCATTTCGGCTTATTTTTAGCGATCAGAAGAAACAATCCCTGGATCTGATCCTCGCGGGAAGAATAATGTCTCTCAAACTTCACTGACAATTTTGTATGTTTTTTGAATTCACCCTGCAGGGTCTTGAAATAAGCCTCATCATCACCAAAGTAGTAGAACAATGGATCTGCCATAGACCTATAATATCACAGATTCTTATTCGCCAATTAAAATCATTGAGTTAGCGACTTGAGATAAGTGGCGTATGACCGGGACCGCACATCCTGATGGGCACTGAAAACATCCATTTGCTGCCGGAGATACTTTTCCCCTACCTCGCCCTGGAATATTTCCTTTCCATAAAGAGAGACTTTTTCACCGGGCCTCACATTAAGAGAGATGGCTTGATAGAAGCGCCCTTCATCAAATATCAGCCCTTCTTTCCCCAGAGAATAAGAAGAAGCATGAAGATGTTCTCTTACCTGAAGTAGATCTCGGTGGGGAGAGATCACCAGATCATCACCTACGTTAAGTACAGGCCGCAAATGATCGCAAATGGAAATGATCTCTTTTCCTCCCATACCAGCAATAAAAATAAGTTTGGATTGCGGGTTGAGAACAATATCCTGGCCTCTTTTCTCATGGATATGGATTTTAAAATTCTGCTCAGTAATATACGCATCAATAAAGTGTATTAACTTTTGAATGACAGGAGGACTGGGATCCACCAGATGGATCTCTTTAACATCATTTTCTTTAAGGAACGACAGTCCCAACTTCCCATGGTCACAGCCTATGTCCCAGACTGATTCGTGGTGATGATAATGGGACCTGAGATATTCGAGTCTTGGTGAGAGCAGAGAGATATCCCCTACTCTAGAAGAAGTCGTTGTAGTTCTGACCGAACTGCCGGTCGAGGTCTTCAGTGAAATACTTCCGGACAAAGTATTGCCCGGATCTCACCGTTTCAATGAAACCGTAATTAGCAAGGCTTCTCAGATGGTGATGAAGATCTTCAATCGAAAGATTGAGAGTCTGCGAAAGCTCGGCCAGCGAATTCATGGGGCCGATTCCGTGAGACTTATAGAGATTGGCCCGACACCAGACCTGGCGATAGAGATACATGAGAAGAGTGATTTCGTGACGATTGAGCTTATGTTTCTGGAGAACGATATCAAAAAACACATCAGGGATCTCAGAGGCAACAGGCTTGTCTACAGGTCCAAGGCCCGATTTTTGAATATCGTCTTCTTTCCGCTTCCGTGAATGAAACTGAGAGAGAATTGCCCGGATGTCTTCCATGAGAACACCTCCAATCTAATCATGCACCGAGATGGCGCAAAGTTCAATAGAACTCGTTGAGAGGCAAATACCGTCCAAACTCAAGTTTTTTAATCGGGTACCGATAGGGCAAACATGAAATGGCCTCTTCTCATCCTTTTAACCCTCGCCTGTCTGGCCTGTGGCGGAATGCTTCCGGGCAAGGTGATTCCCCAAAAGTTGCGGACACAGGTAAAAGCACCTGAACATTCTGTGCCGGAACAGGCCCTTTATCTCAAAGTTCTCGAAGCAAAATACCTTAAGGAAAAGCGGACACTGAACCTGGCGATTGTCAGAGGAATGCTCGTGGAATTGGAGCGAAAGAACTCTCAACTCACCCTGCCCGATTCTCATCCCGACCTTAAGGAATTGAGAAAAGATCCTGCCTTCCTCTCGCTGGAACTGACCATTGAGCACCTTTCTCATCGTGAGTCAGTCAAAGGCAACTCGAGACACAGCGCCTATCTTTAACG
>JAKFFP010000381.1:0-4207 GCA_036675045.1 Bacteriovoracales bacterium
GGCGGACGGTGAAGGCATGTTCGATCGCCCACCTCTTCCCGGCGATCGGCTTCTCCGCATCGGCTGCCTCATAGGCGGCGAGCACCTGGTCGATGCCGGCGTCGCCGACCGCGTGGGTGGTCGGACGCCAACCGAGCCGGTTCAGCTCCTTGACCACTTCATTATAGGGCCCCGGCGGCACCTTCGTCACGCCGGCATAGGTGCCGGCCTTGCCCCACGGTTCCTCATAGGGCTCCGACATGTGGCCGCCCTCGAAGCCGCCGTCGATCATCAGCTTGACGCCGCCGATACGCACCCAATCGTCGCCTTCGTCCTGCTTCACGTCCCATTCGACGGCCGCAAGGTATTCAGCTTCGTGATCAAGGACGGCGAGACGATATTTTGTTTCACGCTTATCCAGAACATGTTTTTTCTTTTTGATATCAAAGACCCTGAGCCGGCCATAATCCCGGTATCCCCAGCGCGGATCAAGCTCGTACTCGATATAGGCGAGTTTATTTTTCCGGAGCCGATAGGCGTATTCATTTTGAAGGGGGCCCGGTGAAAAAAGGACTTCTTCTTCTTTTCCGTCGATCAGGACAAATTGCGGGATCCAGGCAAGCCCGGTCCGGAGCGCCACGATCTTATTCTCCTGTGTCACCTGCGGATAATGATAATTGGTCCAGCCATTTTTTTTATCCGGCGACTGAACTTCATAGGGAGTGGGAGTCAGTTCATCGAATTTTTTCTTCCAGTGGGTCGTCAGGTCTTTCAGCACATCCTGGTAGAAATGCTCGAAGTCCTTCCGGAAGGTATCGTCCATCGTGTTATAAAATGAAAGCGGGTTCCAGGAATTCTGGGCCGAGTGATACATGAGCCGCGACAGGGCGAGATCCCCTTGCGTATTCCGGATGTAGCTCGTGTAAAAATATCCGTACACATAATGGTTCGGAATATAATCTTCATAAGACCCCATGTGGGCCTTGTCGTAAGTATAGTCTTTTCCGGAGAGAAGAATCGTTCTCAGATCTCTCTCAAAAATTGGCAGTCGTCCCCGTCCCCCATTCGTGAGCGCGGTTTCAATTCCCACCGCATCTCCTTCAAATAGCCAGGGTGGTGCTGTTAACCCAAGCCCCAGGGCCTGCCCCACTTCACCCAGGAGAAATTCGAGGACTTTGTTAAAGCCCTCCCTTCCTCTTTCAAACTGGACGACATGACGGAACTCGTGGATCGCGAGTGTCTTCAGCCATTCTGTGTTGGTGAGTTCGGGATCAATGGAAGGAGACATGTACCACTCGGTCCTTCTCGGAGCGAGCGTCACGAAGGCATTACTGACGGTGGATTGATTCTGAAGGACCAGAGAGATCTTCGGAGGACTTACTTCCATCGACCGGGTGACAAAGGGATAAACTTTTTCCAGGAGATGGGCCACCCGCTGGGCATCCTCAGTCACCTCTTCCGGAAAAATAATTTCGAAGTTTTTGGTATCGATCTTTCTCCATTCGATGGAGGTCGGGTTCTGCTCGAAATCGATGGGATTCACGGGAGCATCAATGACAGCGGCCATGACGGATGCAGAACAGAGTAAAAAGAAGAAGAACTTAATCATGGAGTGTCGCCAGTTCATCCCAGAGATTTTTTGCGACAATCCCGAGGGAATTCTTTTTCAGCCGGATAAGGTGAATATCGAGATCGCGGGGATGGATTTCTTCAAAATCGAGGATGATGAGTTTTTTTTCTTTAATCTCACGCTCGATGATGTGCGAGGGAAGATGCCCCCAACCCAGACCCGCGAGAATAATTTCGTTTTTAAAGTTCGCATCATTCAATCGCCATTTTTTACCTTCATCCAGAAGTCCGAAGGAAGCGCCGTTTTTATTTTTGTCAGTAATCACGACCTGAGAGATCTCCGCCAGATCTTCCTGGCGCTTGATTTTTTTGGCGCGATAGAGGTCCCGGTTCATCACCGGAATCATCTGCACTTTGCAGATCGGCAGGACTTCCAGCTGGGCATTGTCGGAAATAAAATGAGTGAGGCCAAAAACCGCTTCGCGCGCGAGGACCTTCCTCTCCACTTCCGACAGGATATCGAAAGAAAGATTGAGCCTGGTATTGGGATGGCGATCACTAAAATCTTTGAACAGAGTGAGGAGTTTCGGAAGGGGCGAAATACCATCGAGAGAAAGAGAAATTTCGGGTTCCTCTTTTTTCTGAAAACTTTTCGTGAGACCCTCGAGCTCCCCCATTCCCTGAAGAACCTTGAGCGACTTCTCAAAAAACATTTTACCGTGGTTCGTAAGCACCGGGCGATAACTCGTACGATCAAAAAGAGGAGCTTCCATTTCCTCTTCCAGTTTCTTCATAGCAAAACTTATGGCCGGTTGGGTTTTATGCAGCTCCGCGGCAGCTGCTTTAAAGCTCCCGGCCTCAACAATCTTATGAAAAACAAGGACTTGATCGAAGGTCATAACGATAAGCTAAATTTATACTGTTAATGAAATATTCTGTCTTTTTTTTTATCAGAACTGGGCTCATGATGAAAGCACAAAAAAACTATAAAGGAGTTTTATGAAAGCTTTTTTCCTCTCAGCTGCGCTTTTAACGACGACTGCATTTGCCCAGAATAAACCGATGACGACAACTTACACCGTAGACACAGAAAAAACGACCGTGACTTACACGGGTAAGAAAGTTACCGGCCAGCACACTGGTACAGTGAAAGTGAAAAGCGGAAATCTCGTTTTCACCGGCCCGGAACTCACCGGCGGCGAAATCATCGTTGATATGAACAGCTTGACCAACACGGATCTCGCCGGTGATGTTGAAACTCAGAACAAGTTTCTCACTCACATGAAGTCTCCGGATTTCTTTGATACTGCGAAATATCCTGAATCAAAACTCGTCATCAAGAAAACGAAAATGGCCGGGAAAGATCTCGAAGTCACCGGTGACCTCACGATGATCGGTCAGACGAAACCAGTCACTTTCAAAGTAACTGAATGGAAATGGACCGATAAGGAAGTGACCGGAAAATCCAGAATCACCATCGACCGCACTCAGTACGGTCTGAAATACGGCTCTTCTTCATTCTTCAAGAGCCTCGGAGACAAGGCGATCCACAACGAATTCACTCTGGATATCGTTCTCCGCGCGACTCGCTAATTTTTTCTTTTCACAGGAACATCCGTTTCAACGAAAAGTTTAAAAGCCTGTTCCCAGCAATCCTTATAATGAGTGTTGCTTTTCTGGTGTGGGATGCATTGTTCACACTAACCGGGATATGGAGCTTTAACATGAATTATGTATTGAATCTTTATGCTTTAAATTTACCGTTAGAAGAGGTCTTGTTTTTTATCTGCATTCCCTTTAGCTGCATGTTTATTCATCATCTGGTCAAACAAAAAACTTCACTGATATTTAATAAAAAACAAAGCAGACTAATTAGTATAATCTTTCTCCTGGTAATAACACTAATGCTTACCCAGGGATATAACAAATTGTATACATTCACCAATTCTGTAATTGGTTTGACACTACTGATCACATATATTGTATTCAATCCTTCGTTTCTCCAGACTTTTTTTGTAACCTATTTTATTTCTATTATTCCCTTTCTACTAGTTAACGGATTACTTACATGGATTCCTATAGTTACTTACAATAATGCTGAGAACCTCTCAATACGTATAGGAACAATTCCTGTTGAAGACTTTATATACTCCTTTTCAATGCTTTCTCTGGTAGCATTCATTTTTGAATTTCTTGAAAAAAGATCACGGATAAATGAAGCAAAAAGTAAATATATTCTGGCTCAGAAGAGATCTTAGATTAAGTGACAATTGTGGATTAAGTCATGCTTTAAATGCGGAACTACCCGTTCTGCCGGTATTTATTTATGATACAAACATTATTAGTCAGCTTCCAAAAGATGATGCCCGGATAACTTTTATAAACGAAACGATTGCCTCCTTAAATAAAGATCTTAAAAAATTCCATTCCGGAATTCTCACCTTACATGGAAATCCCAAAAGTGTATTTGAAAATTTATTAAACGAATATGATATTACCACTGTATATGCAAATGAGGATTACGAACCATATTCAAGAGAAAGAGATAAGCTAATTGATGAATGTCTTAACATAAAAAAAATCAGCTTCAGATTATATAAAGACCATGTGATCTTTCATAAAAGTGAAATCACAAAGGATAACGGAACACCCTATCATG
>JAKFFP010000040.1:0-22929 GCA_036675045.1 Bacteriovoracales bacterium
AGCTCTCGTCCGGACGTCGTACACATTCCCCGGCTTGATTCTCTTCCATAAGTCGACCAGATTGTGAGTGGCGACGTCCCAGTTCTCAGCGTGACCTGCACAGTATCCGGCGTTCAGCGCTCCGGCGGAATTCCCGGCTATGACTTCAAACAGCTTTTCTTTGCGGCCAATGATCTCGTAGAGCGCGCGCACGACCCCCGCCTGATAAGCGGCACGGGCCCCACCACCTGTCATAACCAGTCCAAGCTTTGTCATAGGTCTATTATACTCCTTTTGACCGGTGCATAAGGTAAAAAGATGTTAACCCGCCGTGGGAAAACGGGTAAAATGCTGTCAATTTCAACATCTTTAAAGAGGCCTTTATGAAAGTTCTAGTTACCGGTGCTTCGGGTTTTGTCGGCCGCAGAGTCGTGGCGCAGCTCCTTCAGAAAAAGCACGAAGTGGTAGTTCTGACTCGTAATCTCGCCAAGGCGGCCATCGTCCTCGGTTCAGAATGCAAGTACGTTCAGTGGCTTGACCTGAACACTCTTCCACCGGCAGAGGCCCTTAACGGAGTCGATGCCGTCATTCACCTGATGGGCGAAAATATCGGCGGAAAAAAATGGGATGAAGCTCAGAAGAAGAAAATCTACGATTCCCGCATCCAGAGCACACGTATGCTCGTCGACGCAATGAAGGCCCTGCCAAAAAAACCGCGCGCTCTCATTTCAGCATCTGCTGTGGGAATATATGGTAACCGCGGAGATGAAGTCCTCGATGAAAACGCAGCCGCCGGAAGTGATTTCCTCGCCGGAGTTTGTAAAGACTGGGAAGCTGAGGCGCTGAAAGCCCAGGATGCAAAAATCCGCGTTGTGCTGATGAGAACCGGAGTTGTTCTCGGAAAGGGCGGGGGAGCTCTCACGAAAATGCTTCCGATATTCAAGCTGGGTCTTGGAGGTCGTCTCGGTTCCGGCAAACAGTACATGAGCTGGATTCACGTGGATGATCTTGCGAGTATGTATGTTCAGGCCGTAATGGATGAATCCATGTCCGGACCTTTCAATGCTGTATCTCCTTATCCGGCGACCAATGCTGATTTCACCCGGGCACTCGGAAAGAGACTCAGACGTCCGACCGTTTTCCCCGCGCCGGCCTTTGCGATTAAGAAAGCTCTCGGAGAAATGTCGACGATTGTCCTCGATGGACAGAAAGTCGTTCCCTCAAAATTCAAGGACAAGAAATTTCAGTTTAAGTCGGCGACACTTGAGAAAACTCTGAAAGAAACAGCTTATTAAAAAAAGGCTCCGGAAGGAGCCTTTTTTTTTATAGTTTAATAATGACCTGCTTGAGCCTCGTCATCTCTTCCATGGCGTACCTGACCCCACCCACACCTTGTCCCGCGAGTCCATGTCCCCCGAACGGCATCCAGTCGACCCTGTAAGCATTGTGATTATTCACGACCATGGTCATGGAAGAAATTCTGAGCGAGAGATTCAGCGCGGCCTTGATATCTTTGGTGTAAAGACAGCCCTCAAAGACATAGGGGTTGGAGTTAAGGTAATTCACGAGTTCATCCTCATCTTCATAGCGATTGAGGCACACGACCGGGCCAAAAATCTCATTCTCCATGAGTGAAGCAGTTCGTGGGACTTCGGCCACAACGGTAGGAGTGAGGAACTGATTTGAATTACCCTTCACTTCATTCCCGCACAGGACTTTCCCACCGGCATTTACCGCCTCATCAATTTCCTTTTTAATCCGGACTACTTCTTCGGGGCGAATGAGAGGTCCCACATCGATGGTATCATCCATCGCCGTTCCGGTTTTGAGCTTTTTTACTCTCATGACAAATTCGTTTTTAAATACTTCATAGAGATTTTTGTGAATGAAAACCCTTTGGGTAGAAATACAAACCTGGCCCGCGTGATAAAAAGAAGAACGGATGAGCTGAGGAATAGCCTCGCGAAGGTCAGCATCTTCCCGGATGATCGCCGGCGCTTGTCCCCCATGCTCCATTGAGATCCTTGTTCCGGAAGCAATTGTTCTTCTCATGTTCCATCCGACTTTTGCGGAGCCAATGAAACTGACAAATGAAAAGGTACTACTCGAAACGAGTTTTTCCACGATCTCACTGGATGCGGTAAAAACCATCATGCACTCCGGAGGAAGCCCCACCTTGCGGAAAATTTCTTCGAGTAAAAAGGCCATCACTGGTGTTCCGGACGCGGGTTTCAGCACGACCATGTTTCCACTGGCAATCGCCGGGCCCGTCTGGTGGGCGAGATTATTCAGGGGGTGATTGAAAGCGGAGATGGCAAGTACCGGACCGATGGGCTCTCTCACGGAAAAATTGATATGGCCTTTGCCGGCGTCCGTTCTGTCCATGGGAATCGTTTCACCATGAAGCCGCCAGCACTCTTCCGCGCAAAGTTCAAAAGTATCCCGGGCACGGGTGACTTCGACCACGGCGTCCTTCAAAGGTTTTCCTCCTTCGCGGGCAACCAGAAGTGCGAGTTGTTCAGAGTTTTTTCCGATTTCAAGAGCGACGGACTTGAGAATCCGCATGCGTTCAGAAGCGGGCATATTCCGCATTTTTTTCTGGGCGGCAGGGATGATGGAAAGAATTTTCTCCGCATCTTCAGCTGTACCGAACTGGACTTTTGCGAAAGTTGCAAGATCGTTCGGTGAACGGATATCCCTGAACTCGCCCCGGGAAGATGTGAACGAGAGCGGGTACTGGGTCTTCAGGGGAAACATATTGGTCCTTCAGAAATTCTGGTTTAACATAGGAACATGAGACTTTTTATTTTCCCAACTCTGCTGGCCCTGTCGATACTGAGCGCATCTTGCACAAAAGAGGTCAAGTATAGCAAGGAAGAGCTCCTTCATCGCGCGCAGGCCGCTGATCCTACCGTTCAACTCATTCTTCCCCGGTCAATCAATGAAGGAATCAGCTGCTCAAATTACACCGAGGGATGTTTATCCGGACATACCGTGAAGGTACAGAATCTGGATCTCATCGCTGTGGAATTCGCAACCGAAGAGCAGGCGAAGTATGCGGCCAAGAAGATCCGGGGTTACTACACCGGTAACTGGGTCTTTGATGATGTTACGGGTGAACCGATTCTGGAAAAATTTGTCTCACGGGTTCTCGACGCTAAAAAGCCGTAAAAAAATCCCTTCAAAGAAAACCAGTCTTTCACGCCATAAACGACTGAGTTCTTCCATCTCAGGATATTTCGCCGTCATATCATCGAGGGTCTTACGGAAAAGGACCAGCCATCTTCCGACTTCGCCTTTTTTGATCTTAAGCTCCAGGTGAAGTTTAGCGACATCGAAGGGGTGAGTGATTTTTCTTTCTGTCTTACCGAGGAGCTGAAGATCCCAGAAGGACGCGATCCGGGGAATATGTTCATCAAAATCTTCAATGACCCGGAAATGGTATCCAATGAGAACATCGGTTTTGGCCTTGTCATAAAATGAATCGACCACTGCGAGGATCCAGTCGTTCTTTGTCATATCGGTACCGTCATTCTTTCCAGGCGGGAATAGAATACTTCGGAGATCTCCTTTGCCTGAAACCCCTGTTGCGTGAAGAAATCGAGTTCATTTTTGTCGGTGAAGGTGAGCTTCCCGCCGGATTTAAAAATATGGCAACGGCGGGCCTCTTTCACATCATGAAATTTAAGCAGGGCGTACTGGATATACATCTGATCGCTGACGGTAGCGTCTTCTGATCTTTCGAAAGGAAACGGCTCAAAGAAGTAGTTCCCGTCTTTTCCGGGAACCATGAGCACGCATCCGAGGATCTTTTTATTTTTCTCGAAAGTGAGAATCGTCGCGTTCCAGGATTCCCAGAGTGCGAGCTCTTCTTTCGTGAACGGAATGACGAGATCTTCTGCCGGAAGCGGATAGTCTCCGACATCGAGATTGTCTGCGCGGAGTTTTTTCCACTCGTTCTTGATTTCTTTTTTGGTCTCGCTTCCGAGGGCATTGAGATAGTCCTCGTAAGACTTCGCCGACTTCGGGAGAGATTCAAGCACATGCCGCTGACGAAGGATGACCGGCTGGGAATCTTTTAGCTTATAAGTCTGAAAACCCTTCAGGATGTGAATGTCATGAGCGACTATATCGGTGCGTGGCTCGTATTCATGGATAATTTCCTGCATCTTCTCCATGCCCGAGCGAGTGAATTTCGGATCAAAGAGGCTCACTCCGCTGTTTCCGCCGAAAACATTCCAGATGGCCTCGCGCCAGTGAAGATGGTCCTTGTTCCAGAAACAGATTTTTTTCCAGAGCTTTTGCCAGAAAGAAAGATAGTTATCTGAGGGAACACTCCGGAGACAAACTTGTCCGAAACCAATGGGAGTATTCTGAGTGGGACCAAAAAAAAGGAAATAGGTGTAAAGGTCAGTCTCGGGAGAGCCGTCCTGCGCCCTCTCGATGAAATGAAAATTCGGAACTTCCTCTTTCAGAAGCATTTCAAGGTTCGGAATGAACTCCGGATCGATCTCGTGCAGTGAGTGGAACTTCTGGACGATAATCATTTAATTCTTAATGGCACGTGCGCAGTAGGGACAGAGTTTCCAGAACTGGAGATCAAAAACCTGGCCACAGGAACATTCATACTCGTGCGAGAATTCGTCAAGGGATTCACCGAGAACAAAGATATCGGGCTTCATCGCTCTGATCGTCAGCTCGTTGGCCATGAATCCCCCGGCGATGAGGGGATCCGGCTTGAAGCGCGCAGGCCCCACCTGATCATTCCGGCGGATATTTACTTTGATATCATCCCGGCCTTCAAGATCATAGGCCGGTAAACCTGCCAAATTGTCCAGTTCGCGGATGAGTCTTTGAGCTTCGTCAGGATGAATGAGAGTCGGGTTTTTCAAATCGCCTCCAGCGACGTTCGAGGAGAGTAATGAGCTCCCGCACGGCCCTTTGATGGGCATTAAACCATTTCCATGGTCCTGGCTTGATTTTATCAAATTCAGGCAGAAAATACACTCCCTGGTTGCCGCATTCTTCAATCGTCCGGAGAGTCCACTCGACTACCTCGGGATTCTGATGATGAAGGAGAAGCTTTAGCGCCTCGAGCAGATCAAATTCAAGGCGTTTACCTTTGTTAAAGCGGGCCTGAAGAATGTGTTTCCTGGCCGCATTCAATGCAAAAATAATTAAGCGATCGGGAAAATCGGAATTAAGAATGGAAATGAGGTCATTTTCAAAGCCCTGATGAGGCATGGACGAGTGTTCAATCAGACAAAGAATCTTATGAAGCTCCTCAGCTTTTTTCTCGAGAACGGCAGATTTCAAAAGCTTTTCAAGCTCTTCAGTCTCAAAAGATGAGAAACGGGTGAGGGCCCGATGCCCAAGTTCAATGTTTTTCATGATTGTCTGGTATCGATCGTCGAGATTCATCAGATAGATATTGTGGTGGCTGCACCGATACAGCGAACCTGATGGGCATCGGTAAGAAAATCTTTTTCCAAAGTTCCCTGGCGCTGCTGATATACCCAGGCTTCGCTTCTGTTCGTTGAAGCGGAATCCATCGTCGCCGTCCAGAATCCGGTCGTGTCCGATTCCCGAAGAACAAAGCGAAGACCATTCAGGTCCCCCTGAAGATAATCATTCCTGGTCGGAAGTCTCCATGTGATTCCGGTGAGACCCATGATCGCTTTTCCGATACATGAAAAATTCGTTCCTAAGGCCTGGCAGTCCACGCTGGCGCCGGTTTCCTGAAGACTATTTCCGGAAGCATTACACCAGTTGGTGGTATCTACGATATCTGACCACAGCTGGCCCGTGACTGAGTCCTGCCAGATTTCCTGAGCACCGGATTTGGCCACCAGTCTCCAGGTCGATTCCCCGGCGGCACCTTCGGCGGTTCCGGACCAGAGTGAGGATCCCGGGTTAAGTGAATTACATTCTGAGATTCTCGAACTCAAACTCACATTAGCTGTCAGTCCGCAATTGACGGCGGGACGACCAAGGCCCGTGCGCGTGCGGATGTTTTTCCCGTTCGTTCCTTCGTCGTCAAGGTTCATGAACGGAATCATACGATAACCGGCGGGAAGAGCTCCGGAGGTGATAAGAGTGATTTCGGTACGGCTAGTGAGTACGTTCAATCCGCGGCTGCGATGAATCTGCGAAACACCATTGCCATCGGCGATAAGGGGAGGATTGGAAGCGACGGGTGAGTTCCGGCGAGATCCCGTGTCTTCTCCACAACCGACCAGCGCGGTTAGTGACAATACGATGAGAATCGAACGTTTCATAAGCTCCTGTTTTCTGACCGGGGCATTGTAATGGATTAGTCCCTCTAGTGTATTTTTCTTGAGAAAGTTTGTAAAATTTACTCCTGCGGGAATCGTGGAAATACTCGGGTTTACCCCTCTCTTCCCCTGTGATAGCATGCGCCCCCATGACAACCTTGTTAATTAACTCCATTTATCGCGCCACTGAGGGTGAAGGAATCCATATCGGAATCCCGCAGATCTTTGTGCGTTTTCAGGGCTGTCACATCGGCTGCGTGAATTGCGATTCCAAGGAAACCTGGGATTTCGATCCTGCCATGACGACGACGCTGGATGAAGTCATGGAAGAAGTGGAAGTTCTTTCTCAGGACATAATTAAGCGTGTTTCCATCACCGGTGGAGATCCGTTACATCCTTCGCACATCCCATCGCTCCTGGAACTTATTCGTGAGCTTAAGAAACGCAATTACTACATCAACATTGAAGCTGCTGGTACACGGATCGTAAAAGATGTTTTTGATGCCGTTGATTTCGTTTCCTATGATGTGAAGACTCCTTCTACGAAAGTTCGCACCAGTCCGGAGATTCTTCTCAAGTTCATCAATGAGTACGGTTTAAAGGCCCAGGTGAAGGCCGTTGTCGCTGATAAGAAAGATTTCGAAGCGGTCTACGACGCTTTCCACTTCGTAAAAAACAGCGGCGGAAAAGTTGTGCCGTGGTGTCTCACACCTTGTTACGAACCTGAAGAAAAATTCCCGATGCTCAGATTCCAGCAGGTCGTAAAAATGAACGAGGACTTCGGATTACCTTTCCGTGTGATCGGGCAACAGCATAAGTGGATGTTCGGTTCAGACGCAAAACAAGTCTAGTTCGACTCCTGATAATACCTCATCTTCATCGTCATTTCAGTTGAGCGCAAAGTCATTGGTGATCAATGTCATGTAGAGGTCTTTCTCTTCAGCTAAGATTCTATCAAGCAGGAGGTCTCTATGATGACTCATCCATATATATTGGTAGCAACCGATTTTTCTAAAACTTCTGATCTTGCCCTTCGGGCGGCAGAAAAATTAAGGCAGAGGAGTCGTGGGAGAATCCATGTGATCCATGTCACACCTCATCCTGTGCAATTGGATTGGTTTACCAACGATGTGGTGACTGGCTCCTTTCCATCAAATTATAAAGAAGAAATAGTAAAGTCGCTTCAATTGAAACTCAATGAACAGATCAATAATTGTGGCGTTACCGGTGATGGGGAAATTCTCATGGGGCCTCCCGGAAGAACCATCTTGCACTATTCTGCCGAAACAAAGGCGGACCTCATTATCCTCGGGCATAAAGGAAAGAAAAGACATTTTCATCTGGGAGATATCGCCGCAAAAGTTGTCTCAGGTGCAGATCGGCCGGTACTGGTGATTAACAAGAATTTTGAGATAGATAAAGTGGCCGGGCTCGTTGATCCGTTTGAACCGGAAAAAAGTGTTTTCGTTGAAACCGAAGAAATGGGTTTTTTATGTTCCGGAAAGATTGAATTCATTTCTCTCTGGCCGGATCAGGATATTATCGCAGAAGAAGGCTTTCCCGAGGCAGGCTATTCCGTCGTGAGAATGACTGATGAGAAGAAAGAAGAGCTGAGAACACGGATGGAGAAGACCATTCGAAGTAAAGTCGATCCTCATTTTGCCGCAAAAGTCCGGACTGAATTTACTGATGAGCCAAAGGTCCGGGATGGCCTGGTGAAATTGCTGGATGAAGAGGAAGTTGATCTGGCAGTCATGACGAAACACCATAAAGGGAAACTTGAAAAGATTCTGCTGGGGTCAGTGACAAGGGGTGTACTCGATCGCTGGCACGGCAATCTGATGGTCCTGCCGTCCTGAAAAGATGAATTATTAATCCCTGAGGATACGCCAGAAGAAGTTCACCCAACCCACAATGAAGAGCGTTCCTCCGAGGGGAACCACCATCGCAAAGACTTTCACGTCTGAAAGCACATAGAAGTAACAGTTAAACGAGAAAAGAAGGATTCCGGCGATGAATGCCCAATGGGAGACTCTGAGTTTAGAAGTCGCGTGAAGCTGATAAAGTCCCAGGAGCACGAGTCCAAAGGCATGATAGAAGTGATAGCGAACTCCGGTCTCAAATGTGACCAGTTTCTCAGGAGTAACCATGTTTTTAATTCCATGAGCACCGAAGGCGCCGATGATAACTCCCAGAGCGAGGAGTGCCGTTCCGGCAAGCAGGGAAGGGCGGGCCTCTTTACTTAAGGTCATTGAGATAATCCTTTTTATTTGATGGATACGAGTTGAACGTTCCCTGGCCCATGGCCACGAGCTCGCCGCGGGAATTTTTTATTTCTCCGGAGCTGATCACGAGACTTTTTCCGCTGTGTACGACTTTGCCCGATCCGATGAGCTCATCACCAAGCTTTACGGGTTTCAGATAATTGATTTTGAATTCCACCGTCGCGACCAGATTATCATTCGGAACGGCGAAGGAGAGTGCTGAAAGTCCCAGGACGCAATCCATGAATCCTGCGATGGCCGCTCCATGAGCTGTATCGGGTGAGGAAAGATGTTTGTCCTGGATGATCATCCTGTAAGTAATTATGCCGGGGGAGTGCACTTCAAATTTCATTTCATTGAATTCGTCGTACTTATTGATCTGTCTGAAGAGCGTGATGAATTTTTGTAGATCCATACTTAAAGTTTAGCTGGAGCGGTCCGGGAGGTATAGGTTTTTTCCGCATCCTTCCACGCCGTGGCGGATGGAGAGTTTTCTTCCTTTCTCTTTGCCGACTTCACGCGCTTCGTGATCCGTTTCGCGACCCGATGAAACAGTGCCAAGGCGGCGATAAATCATTCTGATATTTTCTTCGAGGTTTTTTTCCACTTTCACCAGAGCGTTCTGATCTTCCCGGCTGAATTCTTCTTTTACGCCTTTCATCTTCTCATCAAATCCGCGGGCCATCCCGAGATAGAATGAGTTCTTCGCCCGAAGCCCGGACAGGCCATGGTGAGTGCGTGCCTCTTCCCATTGATGATCAAGTTCACGGTCCAGAAACTCCGCCACATAGCGGGCGAGAGTGACATTGGTTTTGGTTCCGGTCACTTCCAGGCATACTGTCCCTTTCCCCATCGAGATCACCGGACGGACAATGAAGTGCCTGAGGATTTCATAAATCGCGGTGAGCTTGTCGTCTTTTCTTTTTCTGACCAGAAGCCGGTCAAGATAAAGTGTTTCTTCCTTCTCTACATAATCGAGATTGTGGCGCAGAAGAAGGGAGTTCGCCTTAATGGTCGCGATCTCAGCTTCGTGATTGTTCGAGCTTTGCGCGAGCGAGAGGAGTTTTTTTACCTTCTCGAGAATTCTCTCTGAGTGAATGTCGCCTTCTTTTGAAAGATTTTCAACTTCCAGATTCATGGTGGCGCTACTCACAGAATCCGGAAAATCGAAGCGACTGCAGATTTCGCGAAACTCTTTTCCGTGTGAGGAAACTTCACCGTATTCGAGGAGAGTCAGATAGTGGGCAAGCTCGTGACGAAGGATATCTCTCACGACGGAATCCTTAGCAGACCAGATAAGTCTTCTATTTAGAGCGATCTGGAAGTAAGGAGCATTGAAATGTCCCCATTCTTTTCCTTCAAACACCACCACGTGAATGGGATACAAATAATTTTTCCACAGAAACCTTGAACGTCTGACAGTTAGTCCGCACTCCTTAAGAATCTCGCGAAGCATTTGTTCGGTTTTCTGGATGAAAGCGAGGGTGGTGGAATCGTAAACAATCATATGTTCCGTCATAGTAAGATTTTTTGTGTTTTTGGACAAGAAATGACTCCCATAAATTCGATACTTTAGAGTGTGAAAAATCTGCCCAAGTGCCAAAATGCACTTCTTACGTGGTTAAATCTGACGTGTTACTTATTAAATATTCCGAACCACAAGAAGGAGGGGGGAATGTACAAGCTGTTTGGGGCTTCTGTATTACTTTTTGTCTTAACTGTTCTCACGTCGAAGGCGTTCGCGCTTACCGATATGAACTGTAGGGTGAAAAACGGTACGATTGCCGGCATTCAGTCACTCCACCTTTCGGATGAACAATTGATCATCAACGACACGATGGCCATTCCTCTCGATAAGCTTCGCGTGAAGTGCGGAAATATGGGACGCCAGATCCGTCTTGAAGGCGAGGCAGAGGGGCTTCAGGTAATCCTCAAGACCTGCTCGACCGAAGCGAAGGTCGAAGGTCACATCCTCGATGCTTCTAACAACACCCAGGCATTGGTCCAGTGTGACGAAGGCATGAATTAAAAGAGTTAAAAAATTGAAATAAAAAAAGCCCCTCATACGAGGGGCTTTTTTTTTGTCTCTCTTTAAACTTTATTCGCAGATTGTTTCGTCCGTCACATCCTGACCCAGGATATTTCCTGTCGTGCGGGTCACGAGAGCATTCCCTTCTTTGGTAACAGATGATTTCACGGTTCCGATACTGTCTTCACCGATTGAGGCTGCCAGATCCAGGACGAGAGCGTCGCCGGAACATGTGGCGGTGTATTTCAAAGTGATCGGCATTCCGTCTGGTGAAGTTGTTTCAACTTCTCTTCCGTCCGCCGTTAGGGTGTCCGTCATCGTTTCACCTGTCTCGCTGTCAGTAGATGTCGATGTATACACTGTCACACCATTCACCACTTCCTGAGTCATGACCATGTTCTGATCGGGATTTGAATCATTGTTGCTTCTGCAAACCGGATAGCTTCCGGAAAGATCGGGACAAGCGATGGCAGAAGCAGAAACAAATAATGAAGCGAGAACAAGTGAGCGCATAAGAACTCCTGTTGGTTGAAAAAACGAATGGCCATATTTACACCAGTCACCTTGCGTCCCGCATTAAGAGTGTAAATTCTATAGAAGAAAAGATGGCGATTTAATTGCATAGAAACACTCAAGAATCCCATGAAATGCACAAGGAGTGTCACTATGGTTCGCAAAATCGCGAAGTACGTATTGCTATTGTCTGTATCCCTGAATGCCCTCGCATCTTTTGAGGCCCCGCTGAAATTCACGGGCCAGAATGCCGAGACAATCAAACTGGAAAAAGTGATCAAGGTCACCCGCCCGGTTCCGCGTGAAGTACCGAGTACGTGCACCCGCCAGGTTCCGTATGAAGTTTATCGTTGTAACGATGTCACCAGATATAGAGAGCAGTGCCATTGGGTTCCTGCCGAGCAGGAATGCAATACTGAGTACGATCGTCAGTGCAGAAGTGTCACCCGTTATCGTGAAGAATGTACCAACGGACCTGCCCGCCAGGAATGCTGGACAACTCCTACCAGACAAGTTTGTACCGATCGTCCAACGAGACAAGTTTGTACTGATCTCCCTTCCAGAGAAGAATGTCATACAACGCCATCAAGAGAGGTTTGTACCGATAGACCAACACGTGAAGTTTGCACGACCCGTCCGGATGGAAGACAGCATTGTACAACGGTCGGGGGGGGTCAGCACTGTACGACAGTCGGCGGAGATCGCCAGTGTCGCCAGGTAGGCGGTGGTCAACACTGTACTGAAGTCGGTGGCGGCCAGGATTGCAGAACTGTCGGAGGCGACCGCGAATGTAGAATGGTAGAAGGTGATCCGATCTGCCGTCAGGTGGCTTACTCAGATCAGGAGTGTGAGGATGTCCCAAGACAGGCCTGTCATACCATCCCGGCCCATAATGAATGCGATCAGATTCCATACACTGAAGAAGTCTGCGGCAATGAAACTGAATACCGGGCGGAACAGTATGCTTGTATGGAAACTATTTATGAAGACAAAGAAATGGAGAAAAAAGTTTCTGCTATCGTGAACGTTGCGTTCAAGACAAACGGTTTCGTTGAAGAATTCGGTGCCATGATCACACTGGTTCCGGATGCGAAGGAAACGCAATTTGTTCCGGCGATGAAGCTGACCAGTGAACCTAAGATTCTCGTTATCGTGAAAAAGAAAGAGGCCAAGATCCGTGCTGAAGGCGAAAAAGAAATCAGAGTCGAAGGCGATATAGAGGTAGAGCTCCAGGAAGCGGTTGCGGAACCAGTCGAATTCCCGGCGATCGAATCAGCAACACTGGAAAAGAAAACTAATCTCTTGTCAGTGATCTTCGCGAAAGGATTACCATCCGAAGCTGGCGTGGTGAGAAAAGGAGAGATTGATTTTGTTCTCTCCCGGAAAGGCAAGGAACTCGCAGTCCTCAAAGATTCTTATCCGGGAGCGAAAGTCCAGGTTAAGAAGATTGAACGGAAAGACGCGCTCGTCATGAATCTCACTGGTCTTATCCAGGGATCATTGGGCGGTGGTCTCTTCAGCAGCGGTCCCAAGATGAAGCTCCTTCTGAAGATCCCATCGAAGATTGAAGGAGAAATCCTCAATGCGAAAAAACCTCAGACCGAGAAGTTATACGAGAGTGTAAAAGTCAGCAGAAAATAAAAAGACCGGGGCTCCTCACGGGGCCCCTCCTATTTAATGATGAAAATCTTCTTCCGTTACGTGAAGCGGTCCCGGAAGTTCCTCCACCACACCACCATTTACTTCGGTCTCTGTTCTTCCCACTTCCCAAAGTTGCCAGATGCGATCCCATTTCCTGTCTCCCCAGCGATACTTCTGCTGAAACAGACTTCTGTGATTCGGTGTCCGGATGGATAAAGTGATGAGGGGAGTTGGCCCCTCCCAGTCAATGTCGATCATTCCGTAATTAATCCCAAAGTATGTCGTGGGATACTTTCTTCCCAGATACCACCAGGCACGGCGGTCAATCACATGGGTCATCCCGCTTGAAAGGAATTCAATTTGTCCGTAGCTTCGGAAGATACTCGCGAAATGCTTGTCGCCCGTGAGGAAGACCGTTCCCTGTGGGGTGTAATCATCCAATAGCTTTCTCATTCGCTTAACTTCCACCGGCCAGTGCCACCATTCTTCAGAATAGGGAAGAACCGGCGAAAAAATAGAAAGTCCCGTCATGATGAGATGAACCTGCGCCGTGGATGTCTTCAGTTCATTCTCAAACCACTCCCATTGTCTGTTTCCCAGAATAGGAGCGTCGGCTTCAAGTCCCTTAAAATAACGGCCATCCAGAAGGATGATCTTGATTCTCTTTCCTTCTTCGCCGATCTCGTAGGAAGTATAAATACCTTCCTGCGATCTTCTCGGTGAATCCTCTGGCTCGTCAAGGAAATCCAGAAGATGTTTCTGATTTTCAATCTTCTTAGGATTTGTTCCATTGGCATCGTTATCACCATAATCATGATCATCCCAAAGACCGATGACCGGAGTCATTTCTGTAAACGCCTTGTACGCCGGATGATTTTTCTGTTTTTCGAAGGATGCCTGGATATTGTAATTTCTTTCCCAGTCAGCATAGATGATGTCGCCACCCCAGATCCAGAGATCGGGTTTTGTGATCATGAGATCTTTCCACAATGGTTGTTTCTGGTTTTGATTGTTGCATGAACCAAAAGCGATGCGTGTAACATTCTTTTGTTTGAGAAGTTCGAGTCGATCCTGATTCGTCTGGGCAAAAAGACTAGTCGTTACAAGAAACAGAGACAATGCAAGTCCGGTTTGCATGAGCACCTCCATGGCAAAAACAATGCTTACATGAGTAATGCTCTTTAACGAGAAAACTTTAGTTAAGACTTGTTTAAGCAGATGTCAGAATTTATTCAGCGGTGAGTGAACTTCCGAGCGAAGAAAGCATGATGAGAAGCATCGCTGTCCATTGAAGGATAGAGAGACGTTCATCTAAGAACAGTAAACCCGCGATCGCAGCGATCGCTGGCTCAAGACTCATCAGGACACCGAAAGTCTTGGTCGGCAATTTCTTAAGCGACATCATCTCGAGAGTATAAGGTAACGCGCTCGAAAGGACCGCTATGCCAATGCCGAAGGGAAGGATTTCCAGAGAAAATATTTTTCCCGCGGATGTGAAAAGCCCGGAAGGAATAACGACGAGGGCGGCAAAGGTCATTCCCCATGTCGCAGCAAGTGTTCCGTCAATATCTTTCCCCGCCTTCTTGCCATAGAGAATGTATCCCGCCCAGAAAGCTCCTGCGATCATGGCGAGGAAAACTCCCAGTGGATCAATGGCAGTTGCCCCATTGAGTTCCGGAATGATCAGAAATATTCCGAGCCCGGCCAGGACCGCCCAGATGTAATCAATTTTTTTTCGTGAAGAAAAAATGGCCACAGCCAAAGGCCCCGAAAATTCAAGTGAAACTGCGAGCCCCAATGGGATTCTTTCCAGGGCGTAGTAGAAGGAAAGATTCATGAAGCCAAGGCATATCCCGTATACCGAGAGCTTTTTCAGCTGATCTTTCGTGATCGATTTTTTCCACGGCCGGAAGATCACCCAGAGTATGATCATCGCGAAGAACAGGCGAAGCGCTGAAGTCCCGGCCGGACCCAAAACAGGGAAAACACTTTTTGCGATGGTGGCCCCACCCTGGATGGAGGACATGGCAATGATGAGGAGGAGAACGGCTTTCAGCATTCCTTATAATAGTTACACGGAATCAGTTTGGCACCGGTTCCTTCCGGCACTTGGCCCGGAATTGCGGAAGTCCACAGAAAGACGGGGAGGCGAGTCGGCGAGGTTCTTGCTTAATCATACATGAGAAAGCAATCAGGAGTGCCAATATGGTCTTCAAACAAGCAATTCTACTAAGTCTATTTTTCGCCTGCGTGATCTATCCGCTGGCGGGAGAAACACTATTTAATTAAACCTGAATGGGTCTCCCCCCTAGGCCCAGATCATGTACCTTTCGAAAGAACCCCGCTGGATGGCGGGGTTTCTTTTTTAATGAGCTGATTTTTCCAGTGCGATGAGTTTTTCTTCTACCTTGCGACAGGCATCAGCGATCTCAGAAACAGACATTTCTTCAGGAACGGCAAACGGTTCGGCGTAACGAAGTTTTATTCTGGTGAAGGGAACGGGTAATTTGAATCGGTCCCAGGAATTGAATTCCCAATATCTTTCTGCGAAAGCTCCACCTGGAACTATCATGGCACCAGTTCTCTGAGCGATCTGTACAATCCCTGGCTTGCAAACATGTCGTGGACCCTTCGGACCATCAACTGTGATTCCGCCGCGACCACCCTCTGCCATTCCGCTGATGTAAATATCGATCGCTTCTTTTCCACCCTTGTCTTTTCCTCTCTTCCGGGACGAACCCCGGACGGGAGTAAACCCCATTTTACTGGCGATGATGGCAGCGTAATCGCCGTCTTTACTTCTTGACGCCATCGCCATGTAGGGAAAGGTCCCGGCATGAGCTGCGAGGAAACCCAGGAGTTGTTCGTGCCAGCAACCAATGAGAAGTGCACCTTTAGGATGATGCTTGCTGGCGGTCTCAAGGTGTTCGAGACCCTCCTTATCAAAGCGATAAGTTGAGACCAGTGCTTTTACAAGCATCCAGGCAAGTTGCAGACAGATTTTATGAAAAATGTTTCCCATAAAAAAGAAGGGCCGCAAAACTGCGGCCCCTTTGGCTAAGCTCCGCCTTCGGAGCGTGATTTTTCGTAATAAGTGAATGCGGCCTTGATGTACTCGCGATTCATGCGTGCAATGTGCTCGATCGAAATGCCTTTCGGACAAGTCGCTTCACATTCAGCGTGAGTCGAACAGTTTCCAAATCCCAGAGTATCGTGAGTATGAACCATATTCAGCGAGCGACGTGGAGATTCCGGCTTCCCTTGCGGGAGAAGTGCCAGCTGAGAAATTTTCGCCGACATGAAAAGCATTCCGGATCCATTCGGACAAGAGGCAACACAGGCGCCGCAACCGATGCAGGCAGCTGCATCCATGGCTTCATCCGCAACGGGTTTCGGAATGAGGATGGCATTCCCGTCCTGAGCGTTACCCGTATTGGATGAGATAAATCCACCGGCCATCATGACCTTGTCGATTCCTGAGCGGTCAACAATAAGGTCTTTTATCACCGGGAAAGCTTTCGCGCGGAATGGCTCGATCACCACAGTGTCGCCATCCTTATACATTCTCATGTGGACCTGACAGGTCGTGGTGTTTTTGAATCCACCGTGGGCCTTGCCATCGATCATCATCGAGCACATACCACAAATTCCTTCGCGGCAATCGTGATCGAAGGCGATCGGATCTTCACCTTTTCTTACGAGCTGTTCATTCAGAACGTCGATCATTTCCAGGAAAGATTGATCGGGAGAAACGTTTTCTACGCGATAGTCGACGAGCTTCCCTTCAGGAGCTCCGGTCGGCTGGCGCCAGATTTTAAGATTCAGTGTCATATTTCCAGATGCCATAATTTGCTCCTTACTTGTACGAACGGGTAGCGAGTTTCAGGTTCTCAAAGACCAGATCTTCCTTGTGGCGGATCGGGCTTGAGTTCGAGCCAGTGTATTCCCACACCGCCGCGTGAGCGTAGTGCTCATCATCGCGTTTCGCTTCGTTGTCTTCAGTCTGGTATTCTTCACGGAAGTGTCCTCCGCAGGATTCTTTTCTCTCAAGTGCATCAAGCGCCATGAGTTCGCCGAGTTCCAGGAAGTCAGCAAGTCTTGAAGCTTTATGCAGCTCGAGGTTCATGTTGCCGGTATCACCGGGAACATTTACGTCTTGCCAGAATTCTTCACGCAGCTTTCTGATTCCATCGATGGCCTTCTTGAGGCCCTGTTCATTGCGGCTCATTCCCACATAGTCCCACATGTAGTGGCCAAGATCCTTGTGGAACTCATCAACCGTGCGCTTTCCATTTACCTTGAGGAGCTTGTCCGTCTGTAAACGAACCGCTTGCTCAGCATCCTTGAATGCGTTGTCTTCAACGGTAACTTTTTCAAGCGGGGTAGAAGCGAGGTAGTGTCCGAGAGTGTACGGAATCACAAAGTAACCATCCGCGAGTCCCTGCATGAGGGCCGAAGCACCGAGGCGGTTAGCACCGTGATCAGAGAAGTTCGCTTCTCCGAGAACATGGAGACCTGGGACAGTCGATTGAAGATTATAATCAACCCAGAGGCCGCCCATGGTGTAGTGAACAGCTGGGTAGATCATCATGGGAGTCTTATACGGATCATCGCCGGTAATTCTTTCGTACATCTCGAAGAGGTTTCCGTACTTGCCGGCAATTGTCTCGCGGCCATCGCGCTTGATAGCATCGCGGAAGTCGAGATAGACGGCTTGCTTGGTAGATCCTACGCCGAGACCTTCATCGCAACGGAATTTCGCCTGACGGGAAGAAACGTCCCGGGGAGCGAGGTTACCGAATGAAGGATAAACGCGCTCGAGATAGTAATCGCGCTCTTCATCAGGGATTTCAGCTGGCTTTCTGGTGTCGCCTTTTTTCTTCGGAACCCAAACGCGTCCATCGTTACGAAGAGACTCAGACATGAGTGTGAGCTTCGACTGATAGTCACCGTGAACCGGAATACATGTCGGGTGAATCTGGGTGTAGCAAGGATTCGCAAACGCGGCACCCTTCTTGTAGCATCTCCACGCCGCCGAAGCGTTTGAGTGCTTGGCATTGGTTGAGAGGAAGTAAACGTTTCCGTAACCACCGGTTGCGAGGATTACTGCATCAGCTGCATATCTTTCGAGCTCACCGGTGATGAGATTACGAACGATAATTCCGCGGGCCTTCCCATTGATCGTCACCAGGTCCATCATCTCGCGACGATTAAACATTTTGATCTTGCCCTTAGAAACCATTTTCATCATTCCGGAATAAGCTCCGAGAAGAAGCTGCTGGCCGGTTTGTCCACGGGCATAGAATGTTCGGGAAACCTGAGCACCACCGAAAGAGCGGTTATCAAGATATCCGCCGTACTCGCGGGCAAAAGGAACACCCTGAGCGACCATCTGATCGATGATGTTATTTGAAACCTGAGCGAGACGATAGACGTTCGCTTCACGCGCCCGATAGTCTCCGCCTTTTACGGTATCGTAGAAGAGTCGTTTAACTGAGTCACCATCGTTTGGATAAGCTTTCGCGGCGTTGATACCACCCTGAGCAGCGATCGAGTGAGCTCGGCGGGGTGAATCCTGGATACAGAACGCCAGAACATTATAACCTAGCTCGGCGAGTGTTGCGGCAGCAGACCCTCCGGCAAGACCAGTTCCGACAACGATCACGGTGAACTTTCTCTTGTTCGCCGGATTGATAAGTTTCATATCGAATTTATGCTTATCCCATTTCTGCTCGATAGGACCTGAAGGAATTTTGGAATCAAGATTGATGGCCATATTACGCTCCCTTCAAGTGGCACCAGACCGCAAGGAATGCGAATCCGCCGCCGACAGCAATCGCGTAGAGATAACCCACGCGCTTAACATTTTTAAAATATTTTCCGTGATTCCAGCCCATCGATTGAAATGCGGAAGAAAATCCATGAGCCGTATGAAGAGCGGCCGCTGTCATCGCAACGATGTACCAGATAACTGCAGTCATACTCTGGAAGTACTCAATCGTGGTCTTGTAAATGTCACGCATCTCCACGCCATCGACGACAGTCGTGTAGTTCGTTCCGAACTTCAGGTTTTTCAGGTGAAGGATAGTGAAGATGAGAAGAATGATTCCTGTCCATGGCATTGTCTGCGACATGAAAGTTGTTCCACGACCGGTATTCTTTTTAAGTTTGTATCTCTTTGCTCCGCCGCGGGCCTGGACGTTTTCGATGTTCAGCTTGACTGCAAGACCAAGGTGAATGAGGAAGATCACAGCAAGTACGGCTTCAATGACATAGAGAAGGCCGCCGAGTGAGAAAAGTTTATAAGCGTAAAGATTAAAGGCGTCCGGGCCGACCACAAGAAGTAAATTTCCAATGAGGTGACTCACGAGAAATCCGCACAAGAGAAGACCGGTTACGGCCACCAATTGTTTTCTTCCGATGGAAGAACCGAAGTAATGATTAACAGCTGCCGCCATCATACAAAGATCTCCCTTATTGAATTAAAATTTGAAGTATAAAGCCTGAAAAAATATGGTCTTAGCCTAGCAATAATTTGCACAACTTGTCAGGTGATTAATAAGAAGTTTTGCAATGGTTGACGCAGTAGGTAGTTAAGGATTTTTCACTACTGAATACATCTTCAGAGCTTTAAGACGATTCAGTTCATAGCTGACGACTGGTTCAGGATAGCCTGAGGCGTTTTGAGGACGATGTATCTCTCTATCCGAGCTGGCTTTAAGCTCAGGACACCATTTTCGTATGAATTCGCCTTGAGGATCAAATTTTGAACTTTGAGAGTAGGGATTAAAAATCCTGAAGTAGGGCTGAGCATCGCAGCCAGAACTCGATGACCACTGCCATCCGCCGTTGTTACTGGCCAGATCGAAGTCGAGAAGTTTCTCCGCGAAGTATTTTTCACCCCTTCGCCAGTCAATCAGAAGAATTTTGACCAAAAAGGATGCCACTACCATTCGCAGCCGGTTATGCATCATACCTGTTTCGTTCAAGCATCTCATCGCGGCGTCAATGATTGGGAAGCCAGTATCTCCTTCGCACCATTTTCTGAAGTGGGCCTCGGTGCCGGAGTATTTGATCTTGCCGTACTCCGGTTTGAAAGGGCCTTCAGCAACGTGAGGAAATTGATCGATGATCATCTGATAAAAATCTCTCCAGATAATTTCGGTGAGCCAGGTGGATGCACCGTCATTTCTTTCCTTATGAGAAGTCCTGATCAGGTCTCTTACTGAAACGTTTCCGAATCTCAGATAGACTGAAAGGAGAGACGTGCCCTCAATCGCGGGAAAGTCTCTTGTCTCTTTATATACATTCATTCGATCTGAAAATTGCTCAAGTCGTTTCAACCCATGGCGGGTTCCCCCAGGAAGAAGAGGACCGTTCTTCTCAAATCCAATTTTTTCTAACCAGTCGACTTGTGAAATGCTTTCCGGATTGGAGAATTTTCTGAGTTGAGTGAGCTTAGTCTTATATTCAGGAAATAATCTATTATTCGATTCGAATAAATGAATCCATTTATTCTTATAGGGCGTGAAGACTTTATAAGGTGAGCCGGAACCTGTGAGGATTTCCGTTCCCTCGAAAAAGACACTGTCTTTATACTGATGGAATTCTATTTGGATCTTCCGAAGGGCCTTTTCTACCAGCTCGTCACGTGACTTTGCGTACGGTTCATAGTCGCGGTTACAATATACCGCGGAAACTTTCAGTTTTCCGGCGAGCCTGGGAATTTCTTCTTCGGGTCTTCCAGTGAGAATGATGATCGAAGATCCTTTCTTCTCAAGAATTTTTTCCATCTCCAAAAGAGACTCATATATGAAAGTAATTCTGCGATCTGACTTATCGCTTAAATTATTAAGGATATGGGTATCGAACACGAACACTATGGTAGTCTTTCCCGTTTCGAGAGACCGGAAAAGTGCATGATGATCATGTAAGCGAAGATCTCTTCGAATCCAGCAGAGATTGTGAATCATATCGGGATTGTACTCTTTCAAAAAAATGACTGTCACGTAAACAGGTTTTCTGTCGAACTTACGTCGAGCGAAACTGCTCTTTAGAAAACATTTTATTTGTTAAGGCCCTTGCGTCAGTCAGCCATACTTGAGTCATCCCTCTTTTTTAGTCGGGGACTTAACGTTTTGAGCACGATTTCCCTTGAGCAACATCTTCATGGCAACAAAAGGCGATCGCCTTCTCCGATCAAATGACTAAGTTGACTTGAATTCGTGCGCCCAAATATTTTCATCGGAACGCTAACCTTCAACCTAAAACAAAGGTGGGAAAAATGAATTGTAAACCAAAGTTAAGTATCTTCCTCGTACTGGCATTGTTGCTGACAACAATCATGCCTCAAGGTGTTCACGCCGAGACATGGTCAAGACATAAGCCGACTGATGCCAAATACAAAGAATCGCGTCTGGCAAAAGTGTTCAATAAGTTCCGCTATGACATGACTGTCGAGTGGGACCAGAATGATCCGTACTTTAAGCAGCAGGCAGAGAAAGAACTCGAAATTTCTCTCCTTTCACTTAAGTCTGAAGGTATTGCTGAAAAAGATATCCTCAATTACATGGAGAAAAATCTCCTCGATCAGAAGACACGTACTGAGTATCGCTCATTAATGTCTGCGATGAAGAAGCAAGGTCTTTCAGATGAGCGCGCTGCGGTTGAAGCCCAGAAGTTCATGGAGAAGAGCTTCGCTCAAGGTGCTAGTTTCGGCGGCGGCGGTGGCCGTAGCTACGGTCGAGTCTGGATCCTAATTGGCGTCGTGATTGTGGTTGTCGTGACTGTGATCATCATCAGATGTCACCGTAAGCCGGAAAACGGAACAGGTTCAACAGGTACAACAGGTTCTACCGGAACAACTGGAACTGACGGTTCTACCGGAACTGACGGATCTACCGGAACTGACGGATCTACCGGAACTGACGGATCTACCGGAACTGATGGTTCGACTGGTACCGATGGTAACAACGGTAACAACGGTAACAACGGAAACAACGGTAACAACGGTAACAACGGTAACAACGGTAACAACGGAAACAACGGTAACAACGGAAACAACGGTAACAACGGAAACAACGGTAACAACGGAAACAACGGTAACAACGGAACTTCCGGAACTACTGCCAACAACGGCAACAACGGCAACAACGGAAACAACGGCAACAACGGAAACAACGGCAACAACGGAACTTCCGGAACTACTGCCAACAATGGTAACAATGGTAACAATGGCCAGAACGGTAACAACGGAAATGGTCAGAACGGAAACAATGGTCACGGTAACGGCGACCAGGATGCTCCGGGCGGATCATGTCCGCACAACAACGCAGAGAATGCAGGTTGTGTTCCTTAGTAATTACAAAAAAGTAATTTCAAGTCAGGGCACCTTCGGGTGCCCTTTCTTTTTCCTTAAGATGACTCATAAAGTAGATAAATGTTTTGGCCAGCTTTGAGGTTGCACCAATGGCGAGCATCAAATTTTTAGTCTAGATTAGCCTTCCTTTAACGGAGGCAATATGTCCCGAATCAGTAAGATCTTTATTAGTGCTTTTATCGTTTTCAATTTCATGTGCATGGTAAGAGTTCACTTACCACTGGATACGAAATTCTTTTCGAAAGTCTATCAACCAGTCGATCACTACCTGAGATTCTTCAGCATCTTCCAGGACTGGTTGATGTTCGCTCCAAATCCAAATCGCACGAATCTCGAGATTTCAGCGACCATCGAGTTTGAAGACGGAACTAAAGATGTTTATCGTTTCCCCCGCTCTTACGAACTCGGCATCATCGGAAAATACAAGTACGGCGAAAAATACCGCAAATTCACTTCCGAAGGCATGAGCCGCGATTCTAATAGTTTCATGTGGAAAGATTCGGCGATCTTCGCTCTTCGAAAAATGGGTGAAACTCATTTTGATAAAATGCCAAAGACGGTTCACTTGTACCGACACTGGGAAGATATTCCACTACTCAGCGAAGGCTTCCGGACACATGGAACCAAAGCGGGCGCGATGAAATCTTATAAATTCTACACCCATGAGGTGGTCAAATGATCAGTGTAAAAACATTTCTTAGTCGTTGGGATAGATTTTTCTTTGCGCCGGCTCCAGTTGAGGGCATCGCGATTTTCCGTTTTGTCTGGTGCTGCTCACCGTCGGCGCGATCCAGGCAGCGCCGGTCGCGCGCTGGGATTTCAACGAGGAGGACACGTCGCGCGCGGTGG
>JAKFFP010000265.1:0-4184 GCA_036675045.1 Bacteriovoracales bacterium
CACGTTCCGGGAGAAACGGTTGAGGCCTTCTTCGGGAATCTCGCCTCCATGAATTTCTATGACAACTCTCAGGAAACGAACCAGAATTTGTTTGAAAGATACTTTCCGGGAAGAAATGATGTGGTCCGGTTTCTGATGGAGCCCATTACATATGCCAACGGTTCGACCCTGGATGATCCGGCGATCACTTACGGAATTGTTTTTTCGAACTTCATGAGTAAGGGTGTTTATACCTTTAAGGGTGGAACGGATCTACTCATCTCGAAGATGAAAGATGAGCTTCTCAAAAACAATGTCGATATCAAGATGCAGGCAAAGGTTGATAAAATCCTGACTGAAAACGGAGTTGCGTCAGGTGTTGTGATCAGCGGAAAAGCAGTGAAAGCTAAAACTGTTCTTTCGAACGGCAATATCAAATCGACAGTCCTGAATCTTGTGGGGGAAGATAAATTTTCAAAGGCCTTTGTTGAAAAGGCGAAGGCCATTCGCCTTAATAGCTCCAGCTGCCAGGTTTACATTGGCCTGAAAGAAGGCGTTCGCATCCCTCATATAGGAGACCTCATCTTTACTTCGACCTACCCGACTTATGAACCAGAACGCTTACTGGACCTCAAGGTTTCTTCACGCACCTTCTCCGTGTACTATCCGGAAGAGACTAGACCTCATGTGGAAAACGGACGGGTCGCCATCGTTTCTTCCACGAATTGCAGGTATGAAGACTGGAAAGCTCTCTCACCTGAAGACTACGAAAAAGAAAAAGTCTACATGATTGAAGAGACCATCAAGGGACTTGAGAAGTTCCTTCCGGAAGTGAGAGACCAGATTGACATCATCGAAGCGGCCACACCGATTACGGTTGAACGCTATACACTTCACCCGAAAGGAACTTCTTTCGGGACAAAATTTGAGGGCCTTGAAGTTTCCATGAACCTTCACAAGGAACTTCCGGGACTTTTTCATGCGGGCTCAGTAGGAATCATCATGTCCGGCTGGCTTGGGGCCGCAAACTATGGTGCTATCCAGGCCAATGCTATCGAATCCTATTTGCACACAAAGGTGAACCATGTTTGATTTTAAAGACCAGTATGTGATTGTGACAGGCGGAACCCGCGGGATTGGCAGCGGAATCTCTGAAGCCTTCCTCAAGGCCGGAGCAACGGTCATTGCCACATACTCAGGAAATGATATGGCGGCCCGGGCATTCAGGGAAAAAATGGGCCCTCAGCTTCATCTCTTTAAATTCGATGTCGCAAATTCCGGAGAGGTAGAGACATTCTTCACAAAATTCAATGAAACCTTCCCTGCTCTCCATGTTCTCGTCAACAACGCCGGAATCCGCCGCGATAATATCATCGCCAGCATGACGGAGTCGGAGTGGGATGGAGTTGTAGATACCAATCTCAAGGGCACTTACAACATGACAAAGAACGCGGTTCTTTCCATGATGAAGAACCGCTACGGAAGAATCGTGAACATGTCGAGCGTCGGCGGGAAACTTGGGCTTCCGGGCCAGGCAAACTATGCTGCCTCAAAGGCTGGTCAGATAGCACTTTCCCTTTCAGTGTCCAAGGAAGTCGCCAAAAGAAATATCACGATCAATAACGTGTGCCCGGGATTCATCGAAACTGAGCTTCTGGCCGATCTTCCCGAGGAACAGGTCAAAGAATACAAGTCTCAGGTGCCGATGAAGCGCTTCGGGAAAGTCGATGAAGTTGCTCACGCCGTTCTTTTCTTTGCTTCTAAAGAAGCAAGTTACATCACGGGATCAACTGTCGATGTTTCCGGAGGACTCAATGGATAAGATCATCCTCGAGAACATTCCTCAGAGGGAGCCATTTCTTTTCATTGAGAAAATCCTCGATCGCTCTGAGAACTCGATCACAACATCGAAGAAGCTCACGGGCGAAGAAGACTTCTTTCGCGGGCATTTTCCTGGCTCGCCGGTTTTTCCCGGAGTCCTGATGTGCGAATCGGTCTTTCAGACTGGCGCCCTTCTCATGGCCTTGAAAGGCCAGGGAACTGAAGGAAATAAGAAGGCACTCGTTACCCGCATTCAGAATGCAAAATTTAAAAACATGGCCGTCCCTGGCGATGAACTTCATATTACGGTAGATTTTGTCGAGATGCTCGCCAATGCTGCTTTTATGAAGGGGAAGATCACAGCGAACGGCAAGACTGTCATGACAATCGAATTTGCAGCAACCCTCGTGGAGAACGTATGAGCTTTCTGAATCTCGTCGGGAAGACATTTTTCTTTCAGGGAGTGGCAAACAAAAAAAGTGTCGCCTACTTTTCGGCAAAGACCATGATCGCCGAAGGCGCCATCGGTATTTTTGCCGTCCAGAAAGAGGAACAACTTGAAAGTGTGCAGAAGCTTTTCCCGGGCTCCAGGGTCTTTGTCTGTGATGTTGAAAAGAAAGAAGATATTGCAAAACTCCCCTCTCTTATCGGCACTGATCTTCACGGCTATCTACACTCTCTGGCCTTTGCGGATTTTTCCGATGGAGTAAAACCCTTCCACGAAACAAAACGCGAGCACTACCTCCAGGCCACACAGATTTCTGCTTTCTCGTTTACAGAAGTAACCAATGCGATCAAAGACCTTCTCGTCGAAGGAGCGTCGGTGGCGACCATCTCAATCTCAAGCACCAGAGCGACTTCCTACGGCTACCTTGGTCCCATCAAGGCGATGCTGGAAGCAAGTGTTCCTTTCCTTGCGAAATCTCTTTCAGATAAAAAGATCCGCGTGAATGCCATTGGTGCGGGCCCCCTTAAGACCTCCGCCTCTGCCGGGATTCCGGATTACATCGATAACTATCTCTACTCTGAAGAGCTGACTCTCCGGAAAGAGAATCTGAGCACGCAGGAAGTCGCCAATACAGCAGCCTTTCTTCTCTCTGAAAGAAGCTCAGGGATCAATGCCACAACCGTGGTCGTTGATGCAGGAATGAGTGCGAATTACTTTGACCAGGAAATCGTTAAGGGATTTGTGCGCCAGAAGACTTAGACAGGCATTTGATCATACTTCGGGCAGTCTCAATCTTTTTACGAAAAAGTTCTCTTTGCAGGTTGCGATGGGAATCTTTGCATGGATTAATTTCAATTGTGCGCAGAGAACTGAGGATAACATAAGTGTATATTTTTCCAGTGATCAAAGTAGTTTTTGATTCGACAAAGAAACGCCACGGATAATCTATGAGAGATCAGCAGTGAGCTCAGTGATCTGGTTACATTGATCCCTATTCGGACCGCGCCTTCTTCCATGAGTTCGAGTCACTGTTTCATCCATGAACCAGAAACGATATATCCCTGTGAATTCATGAAATGACAAATCCTCAGTTCCCTGCGGACAATTTAAGATTTCTGAGTTTAAGGCCAGAAATATAACACCTGACATCTTCTTCTGGCCCATCAGTTGCACTTAAAAGTTTCATCTAAGGAGCTATTATGATGGGACAATTCAGATCAGTTTTAACAGTAGCTTTTGTTTTACTCTCTGCCGGTGCGTTTTCCGCCGCCAATCACAGCAATTATCTCGGCGCAGGGTTGAACATTGACACTTATGAAGAAGACCTTCCAAATCAGTTAGACATTGATGAAGACTTCCGTCTTGCCCCCACTATCGGCTGGAAACATACCGTCATGTGGGACAATTTTGGATTCCGTACCGGAATCTTCGGAGAATGGAAAAAGCTGAGCATAGATAATAACTCTACTGGCGACGACGTGAGCCTCACCGCCTATTACGTAGCGGTCCCGCTAAACGCCCAGTTCGATATCATGAAAGAAATTTCTATATTCGGTGGTATCACACCAAGAGTTCTCGTCTCTCAGTCATGCGATGATTGCGGTGGATTCGAGGATGATGATGAAGCCATCTATAATTCATATAACTTCGGTGTCGCATGGGAATTTCACAATGACTTCAGTGTCGAGGTGAACTTTAACCGCAATATCGGTGAAGCATATAAAGACCTGGGATTCAATACCGCTCAGGCAATTCTCTACTGGAAGATCTAACAAAGGAGTTTGCAATGAAGTACTTATTAATTTTTGCTCTGTTATTTGCACTTGGTGCCTGTAGTTCTGCAAAAGACCGGCATGAAGAGCGTCAGGAAGAGGCCCGTGAGGATTACAAAAGCACGATGGAAGAAAGTGAAGACAAGTATGATAGCGATGTGATT
>JAKFFP010000155.1:0-4152 GCA_036675045.1 Bacteriovoracales bacterium
TTGCGCCACGCACCCCGGGCTCGGGGGCTGGCGGCCAGTCTCCCCAGCGACCCGTGATGGCTGCGTCAGCGCCCAATTCAGGCGGGTGACGAGCCTGCGCCGTGGGCCGTGCGGGCGTCGCCGGCGTCCCGCAACATCGCTTCCTTTTTTTGGAAAAGCGCAATATACATTCGATAATAAATACCTTGCCTCATTTACAATGCGCAGAGATGGTTCTTCCCGTTTTGGTATCAACAATAGATACGGCGTATTCCCGGCATTCTCTGCCGCTTGGAGAATTTCTTCTGAGTCCTTCCTTCAGGGAACTACTTGGATCGATGATCTGAAGATCAAACCCGATCAGCTTTGGGAAATCAAAATCGACGAAAACATCTTTGGTCCATTCGAGACTCTGCAGCTGAAACACTATTCCAAAGAAAATCGCGCAACCATGCTTCGGGCACTTGTCAGCAACATGTCCATCGACAGCTGGCGGCCTTTTTATGAAGTAAGAGAATTCATCACAGAATCTCATTACAGCGGCCCTTACTGGTTGCTGGCCCATGGTCAAAAATCCTCACCGCTGGCAAAAACAGAAATAGCAAAACGCATCGAGCTCGGGACGATTACCCGGCACGATGAAATCTCTGAAGATGATGGACGTCACTGGCATCGGATAGCAAATCATCCGGAATTTGAAAATTACTTCACGACCGGAACTTCTCTTCCGGAAGTTCCTCAGGAAGCGAGCTTCCAGAAAGCAAAAATCCAGGTTCTGGAACAGCTTGAGGCAAAGAGAGAACAGGCAGATGAGAAAGATCATCTGGCAGGCTTCACTCACGCATCTCTCGTGACTAAAGAAAAAACACGCACGGTAAAAGTTAAGGTCGACGAGATCCGGACTCCGAATCACTCTTTGCAAAATTCTTTCTGGGAAAACCACAAAGTCCATTTCCTGATGGCCTCGCCGGTTCTCGCACTTTTTGTCTATTTCACCTATCTGAAACCGGCGCCAGTCCATGAAGTGGTCGAAGTTTCTGAACCGGTTGAAAAGGAACAGAAAGCTCCCATCAAGCGCGCGAAGAAAGACAGCTGGACCCGTTCTCCGGCAAACTTTGACAATAATTCTTACGATCGTTCAGGTGTGACTCAACAACCATCCATGGAAGATAATTATCCGACGGTGATTGAAACTCACCAGGATGAGCAGAATTATCCCGATCCGGATAAGGAAGCCGATCAGGTTGCTGAAATCGAGGATCAGGAAGAAAAAACCGAAAACAGCCTTCTTGATCAGCAGCAACCTAACCGCGATCCTGCCCAGGATGGCGGAGAATCACTCGATGCCACGATGAATAATGAGACGATGGAAATGCCAAATCCAGCAGTTGACATGCCCGTGGTTGAAGAAGCTAGTGATTTCTAGTCTTCCTTCCTTTATACTTTCACGGTGAATCAAAATCTTCTTTCTCCCTATCGCATTCCTGAGACTCCCGGCAGTTTTTTTCTTTCTTTTGAAGGAATTGAAGGCTCGGGCAAGACCACTCAGATAAGTGACCTCGAAGCACACCTTAAAAGTAAAAATAAACGCGTCCTCGTTCTGCGTGAGCCGGGCGGAAGTGCTTTCGGTGAAAAGTTGCGCCAGGCGATCCTCGAGAGTCAAACTCCCCTGCATCCCCTCGCCGAATGCCATCTTTTCCTGTCGAGCCGCGCCCAGCTTTTGAATGAAAAGATTCTTCCGTTTCTCCTCGAACCCGATTCCGTTGTTATCCTGGACCGTTATATCGATTCAACGATTGCTTACCAGGGATATGCCCGGGGCCTGGGACTCGAAACGGTTCTCACACTTCACCAGCATAATCCCCTGAATCTTCTTCCGCACCGGACCTATTTCCTCGATATCGATTTCAAAACGTCACTTCTTCGCCAGCAGATACGCGGCAATGAGAAAGACTACTTTGAATCAGAGAAAGAAGAATTTTATCAGAAGCTCATCTCGGGATACCGGGCCCTTCCGGAGCTCTTCCCGAATAGAGTTTTGAAGATCGATGCTTCCGGAACGCCGGAATCGATCAAACAAGTAATCATGAATGACCTGAAGAAGTTTCTCCCATGAACATTGAAGAGATCCTCCTCAAAAAGGCCAGGTCCGGTGAGCTCGCCCATTTTTACACCGTGGAGTCGACTTCCGGTGATGAGCTTATGCAGTTTTGCCACTCGTTTATCAAAAAATATTTTCACGAAATCGAAAAGCAGACTCATCCGGTAACGACACTCATGGATCACCCTGATGTTCTCGTGATCACCGGAGTGGAAGACAAGAAAGATTACACCGTTGAAGATGCGGCGATTCTGGAAAAATTCTTTTCCTGGAAGGCCGTCCAGAGCCAGCGGAAGTTCGTGGTGATTCCGGAGGCGCATCGGATTACCCAGATCCTTGCCAACAAGTGGCTGAAGATCCTCGAAGAACCACCTGTCACGGCCACTATTTTTCTCCTCAATCCCCGGAGGATAAAGCTACTTCCGACGATTCAATCGAGATCCCTTGCTCTTCGCCTTCCGCAGAAGCGGGAAAAGCACGATTCAGCGGAATGGAGGGAGTTTCTTACATCAATAAAAGACATGGGACTGTCTCAGTTCCTCGAGAATTATTCCAAGGGCGAGCGGTCCCTTTCATTCTGGCTGGAGGAACTCCTTCACTGGGAAACAGAGCAGCTAGCTCAATTTGGGAACAAGGATTCGCTGGAAATGACCCTCAAGCGCCTGGAAGAGATGGATACCTTTAATCAGCCGGGCGCAACAAAGTGGACCTTCCTCTATCACCACTTGAAAGACCATGTTCTCGGCCGCTTAACTCGTTGACATACCACGGAAAACACTCAAAAATGGGTAATGACCATTTCTCAAAACGCGGAAGAGGACAAGCGCCCTCCCGTTGATCCTGATATTTCCGAAGATCCAACTTTGGAAGAGAACGAAGCTGAAAGAGAAAACCGGGAAGACTCGAGATTCAAAGAAGGCCAGATCCTTCGTTTTGTCCGGGTCCGCTTTCCAGGGAACTCACGCTCGTTTCCTTTTCTGATCGGTAAGCGCCGTATTGAATACGGCCAGAAGGTCGTGGCCATGTCCGATCGCGGGATGGCCGTCGGATACGTGAACTCATTTCCTTACGATGTCCCTTTCAATAAGAGCATGCTGCCTGTGCGAAGTATCTCGAAGCTTGCTGACGAAGAAGAAATCGTCAAAGACAAGGAAGCTTACCGTAAGCAAAAAGAAGCCGAAAATATCTGTAATGACCTGATCGAATCCCACAAGCTCGACATGTATCTGACTCACGTTGAGTTCACTTCTTTCGGAAAGAAAGCGGTGTTTTATTTCATCGCTCCTTCTCGCGTGGATTTCCGCGATCTCGTAAGAGACCTTGTCGGAAAACTCAAGACCCGGATTGAGCTTCGCCAGATCTCCGTTCGTGACCGCTCTGCCGCTGTCGGTGGCATCGGCCCCTGCGGACTTGAACTTTGCTGTTCTTCGTTTCTTACCAAGTATGGAAATGTCGGCATCAAGATGGCCAAGAACCAGGATCTTACACTTAACTTTTCCAAGCTTAATGGTGTCTGTGGACAGCTCAAGTGCTGTCTTCAATATGAAGATGATGTTTACCGCGAGAAAAGAAGCCGCCTTCCCAAAGAGGGTGATTTCATTCACACCCATACCGGTGAATCAGGCCGCGTAGATCGTCTCCACCTTCTTTCTGAACAGTTCGACATGATGACCAATCGTGGTGTTCGTAAGCGCTATGTCGTGGATCTCTACAAAGAGACAACCGATAAAGAGGGTGCGAAGTTCCCGAATGAGTTTGAATTCGTATCTGATGAGACTCAGAAGATCATCGGCATGGATGAAGCCGCCGCCCGGAAAGTGAAGGCCTTTGAAGCTGAAATTGCTGCCATGAAAGCTCCGGCAAAAGATTTCGCAGAAACAATTTTTGAAAATCTCATGGGTGCCAAGACTCTCGACTACTCTCTTCCTGAAATTGTTGAACCGGGATCAGCGGCGAAGATTGTAAAAAACCCTGATGAAGAAGAAGAAATCATCTACACCATGAGTGAAGATGAAATGCTTGATGATGACGATGATTCAAACTTCGATATGGAAGTGACGACGACGACCGTG
>JAKFFP010000156.1:0-4152 GCA_036675045.1 Bacteriovoracales bacterium
AGGTAGCCACGTCGGAATACAACCGAGGTGAGTACAGATGTTTGACATTGCTACGAGGCGGCCGTCTTTTTTGTAGATCCAGACACCGAATCCGTTCTTCCAACGCTCATCTACTCCCTCAGGATAATCATCAGGGGTGCCTGCGAGAAAATCCATCGCTGGTTCGAATACGACGTTGGGATAAAGGAATCTAAAGACTAAACTCGCCATACCAGCTGCAGCGGCACCGAAGGTAATCCAGCCGACAGCGAGAAAGCTGAAGAACTCGCGGCGGTTCAGACCAGTTTTTGTCTCATCACTCATGAGAGTTTCTCCGAAAATAAAATAGTCTAGACCTGTAGGAGGGCTCTAAACGGGGGGCTCTTAAGTTTCCCCACATTATTAATGTAAACTTCTAATTTTTCAATACTTTTAGAACCTGTTTTGCTTTGGTCGAAACTCGAATGTTGGGATCATCGGCCTCAACTTTTTCGACTAATTGAACCAGCGCATTCCATTTGGATTTTTCGATATTTTCCAAAACGTTCATCTTGAGACCTTCAACCTGCGCGCCGTTCAACTCTCCCGCACGGGCAACATCATATCCGAGTCCCATAATCTCTTCTAATATCGGTATGGCCTCCGGATTTTTCCGGGAAATAAGAACGATAGCAGCTGCGTGACGAAGGTTTTTTTCCGACGATCTAAGAAGTGGAAGAGCCTTTTCTTCAATATTTGGACGATTGTGCGCCGCCAAAGTGAGAAGCGCCACTTGGCGAAGGCCGGGATCAATTTCCTGTTTGACAAGATTTTCTATTTTCCCCCACTCAATATTTTCTGTTGTGGGCATATTGCCGATTGAAGTCACCGCGTTAAACTGAACCTGAGGATCCTGATCTTCTAACGCTTTGTTCAAAACCGGAAGGGCCAGGGGATTGTTCATGCTTCCGATGGCCAGCACCACAAAGTTCCGGGTCCGGTTGTCGACTGACTCATAATAAACACGGGACAGGTTCTCGATGACCCAGGGAATGTCTTCCTGTGGAATTTTTTTAGCGGCCAGAAATTTTGAAAGCTCGTAAGCGGCAACCCATCTGTTGCCGAATGTTTTAGAGTTGAGCTCGTCAACAAGATCGCGATGATCTTTCCCTGTGGAAAGCATCTTGGTCACACCAAAAACAATCAGTGCGCCAACCAGAATAATGAGAATAGGAACTGTGATTCCCGAGAGTGGAGACTTCTCCAGAATTTTTTTAGTGGGAGCCTTCCCGACATTTTGTTCGGACATGGGGAGTTTCCTTATGGGAGAAATAAGAGTAAATAGAGCTGCAAATTAGCAAACCCAAGCTCAAATTGGAAGTACAGATGGCCCACGTTCTGAGGATATTATTGCTACTCATGGTTGGAGGAATTTTCCTCACCATTTGCGTCGCTTTCGGATGGGTGAAAATAGCTGATTTTGGTCATATCCAGCTCGCTATTCCGGCCTTTCTCTACGTAGTTTTCATCCAGGCATTCGTTATGTTCTATTTTATTGGAGTCTCCCGCCTGGTTGAGAACGTCTGGAATGCTTTAAACAGTCCGGCCAATCTGGATGAGCTGTTCGATGAAGCTCCGGCGGATCTCGAGCCCTATAAAAAGAAAGTGGCGAGATATGTTCACGAGTCTCAACTTTCAAAGCGCCAGACAATCCCGTGGACAGGTCTCATGCTTGTTCTCGGCACGATCGGTTTTCTTCTCGGAGGAGCTCACGATACCGGAATGGTTTCTAAAATCGTTCACTCGGGAGTGTCCTACGGCTTTCTGGCGGCGATGCTCATTGGATTCGTGAGACAGTGGTACTACCTGGGAAAAAGCCACCAATTGTTGGGGGAGATGAAAGGCCTCTTTGGAATGTCCCGGGATATGATGTAGCCTAAGTGCTTGAAAATAAAAAGCCATCTCCCGAGAAGTTGATAGCTTTCATTCTTAGTCATCCTGAGACAGCGTTCTGCCGATAAAATAGGAGCATGAAGACTCTTATTTTCACCCTTATATTTCCTACGCTGGTGATGGCCGCGGCTGGTGACCCCGGTGAAATGCGCCTATCAGATGCTGAAATTAACCAACGATTGATCAGCGTCGCTCGCGATGTGGAAAATGAAAGAATCCTGGAAGGAGTATCTGATCTTCAGGATTGTAAGAGAAATTTCCGGCCTAATTCATCAGGCAATCGGGTCAATGATCTTCAAAATCTTCAAACATGCGTGAATGGAAAATTCAAAGGTAGAAGTGCAGAAGAAATCAAAGCGATATCAGATAAGCTGAGTCTTGAAACATACAATCTGATTCCTTCAAAAACAGTTAAAAACATAACTGAATATCTCACGAAAAAACTTTATCGGAATATAACCGGAATCGATGTCTCAGATGATAATGATCCGGCAAAGCGAATTCGAGAAATGAAGTTCAACGCTGGGAAGAAACAAGTAGATCAAAAAGTTTTCTTCGAACTCTATAAAAACCAGGTGGCAAAGAACGTTCTCTATGAAGTTTCCAGATTTTGCTTTCTTGATTTGAGAAGAAGTGAGCCGACAGCAAGTGATAATTCTTTTATGGAGCATTGGAACAATCTGAATGATTTCTCCAGTACAGTGGATGCTGAAAATCCACCTTCAACTATTGGTCCAGTGAATGACGTGGGTTCGGCGTTTGGGTCAAATCAAGCGGGGCAATCAGCATCCACTACGGATTCAAACTCATATGAAAATATGTTCCGGAATATTTTTGGTTCATCTCAGAATGCTCCCATTCCCAGCTCTCAGAAATTGAATAACTTCTTCTTTTTTTGCGGAAAGCAGATTGAACTTTTGTGTAAGGCTTTTGAGCAAAACAAGGCAAGCGCGCCGACAACTGTAACCGTAACAACAGCATCAACGACAGGAACGACCGGTGCCAAAGCATGTCTGGCAAAAACACGTTTAACCTCATACAAACGGGCCATGGCCGCTGCAGAAGATATCTATAAGAAGTTTTCAGAAGATAACGGAAGTAACTTTAGTATCGCTCTTGATCGGAATGAAATGGTTCAGAGATATCAGGGTGGTTCGGGCCCAAATGAGAAATCGGTGAATGCCTTGACCAATTCTTCATCCGCTGATTTTCTGGAAGCAACCAAGAACATGGATAATTCGGAAGCTCAGGATTGCGCGAGTGCTGGCAACGGTGGGACTGAATGCGAGAATTTTATTATCGTGGATGATTCCAGAGAAAGGATCCAGAACAACACAGACCTCGTTTATCTAGCCAAAAAAGAAGCGGAACGGGAGCGAGTGGCGGCATTGGTAAGAGGAAATGAGCAGTCGCTAAAAGACTATCTGGAAGAGAATTATCCGGATCTAAAAGCACAGCTTGAGAAAGATCCTACAATCAAGAATCAGCTTGAAAATCTGATTGCTCAGAAATGGGAAGCCAGAAGAGTTGCCTTGCAGGAAGAGATCATCCTTCGTCTAGGAAAAAGACAAATTAATCAGACTGAGGCGACTACTGACGACGCTAATGGAGTTAAGCAGAAAGATGCTTTCGCCAAGGTGAACGCTAACGATGCGTTAAACGAGAAAACTCGTCTCGCACAGGTCGTTTTCTTCAACAACATAATCTCAAGTAGTCTTGAATTGAAGACTGCTTCCGGACAAAGTCTCGGCCGTAACGTTCAGGCCCTGGATGATGAAATTGCTGCAGCTGAAAATGAAGTCCAGAGCACTCTTTTCGATAACCTGAAAACCACGCTCGGGTCATCGGGTGGCTCATCAGGCGGAAGTTCGAGTGGTGGACTTAATGGAAATGAGAGTGTGACGAACATCGATTTCTTAGATGAGTTTATCGGAATTCCGAAAACGCCCTAGATTCCCTTCACCCAGATAAATACACGGTTTTTTCCGGCGACTTCCGCTTCCTGCGAGCGGCTTTCGAAGATTGTCGCCTCGGCGAAGGTCGAAACCTTGGTCATGAAGTCTTTGAGGTTCTTGGAAGGGACACGCAGGTTGAAATAAAGTCCGCCGGGAATTTTCGATCCCGGCTTCACGTTACCCACCTGGCTAATGCCGAATTTTTCCATAAGCGGAAGGATTTTGGAGCGAATCACTTCCGGCTCAACCGAGGCCATGAGGATCCGGTAAGCCTTCTTGCTTCCAC
>JAKFFP010000331.1:0-4147 GCA_036675045.1 Bacteriovoracales bacterium
GTGGACGCGCGAGCGCCCGGAAGAAGCTGCCGCGTTCATCGCGACCGTGCCGCAGGGCCGCGTCGGCGCCTGCGAGGAAGACATCGGCCGCTATGTGAAGGAACTTGGATTTATTCACGCCTATTTTGTCGGCCGCTTCTCACATTTCTATAAGGAAGGCTTTCCTGAGGGAAATGCACGTGAAGGCAGTTCTCAGTTCAGGGATGAATACCGGTCTAAGTGCTTGAAGCAGTATGCGATTCATTTCATCAAAGGGTCTCGTGGTGTTCAGCTCGAGACGTTACTGGATCTGAAGGTCAGTACTCACTGACTCAATAATCGTCTTTCAGATTTAATAAAGCCCCGCGCTCTTTACAATGGGGTTCACTCTTCGCTATAACTTAAGGTTATCTTTTTTGAAGGGATAAACATGCTGTATCATTGGCTTTACCCGCTGAGTCAATCAAGCCATGTACTTAATATTTTTAAGTACATTACTTTCCGATCTTTCCTGGCCTTCTTGATAGCGACTGTAGTCTCCATAATTTGGGGAAAGCGTTTCATCGCGTATATGAAGCTCCGTCAATTTGGTCAGATTATCCGGGAGGAAGGGCCTGAATCTCACAAGAAGAAAAAAGGCACTCCTACTTTCGGGGGCGTCTTTATCCTGGGAAGTGCCGTGTTGGCCTGTGCGATTTGTGGAAATTTTGTTTCGTTTCCCTTTCTCATCACACTTTTCGTCACGATTTCCTATTTCTTCCTTGGTGGTCTGGATGACTACCTGAAGATTTTAAAGAAGAACACCAAGGGTGTGAGTGCCAGGCAAAAGCTTGCGTGGCAGTTCCTCACCGCCCTTTTCGCTGCGTTTGTCATGATCAAGTTCAATGTCACCGATTCAAAACTCTACTTCCCGTTCCTGAAAGATCCTTTGATTGATCTGGGGTGGTGGTATGTTCCGTTTGCCGCTTTTGTGATCGTGGGATCTTCGAATGCCCTGAATCTTACGGACGGACTGGATGGTCTTGCCATCGGCCCGACCATTATCTCGGCGGCGACTCTCGGAATGCTGGCCTACGTTTCAGGTCACATTGAAATGTCCGACTATCTTTTCATTCCTCACGTGCCTGATGTCGGAGAGCTTCTGGTTTTATCCGGGGCCCTCATTGGAGCGGGTGTCGGTTTTCTCTGGTACAACGCCTATCCGGCAGAGATTTTCATGGGCGACGTGGGCTCGCTTTCTCTCGGTGGGTGTCTCGGGACAATTGCGGTTCTCACGAAGAACGAATTTCTTTTCGTTTTGATCGGCGGAATTTTTGTTATTGAAGCGGTATCGGTGATTCTCCAGGTTGCATCTTTTAAAACCCGCGGTAAGAGGATTTTCAAGATGGCCCCGATTCACCATCATTTCGAATTATTAGGATGGCCTGAGACAAAGGTCATCGTGCGTTTCTGGATTGTGAGCTTGATCTTTGCGATTCTCGCTCTTGCTACATTGAAATTAAGATAAGGAGTCCCCATGGAACAGTATAAAGGTAAGAAGGTTCTCGTTGTTGGTCTGGGCAAGACTGGCTTCGCTTTGATCCATCTTTTCACCCAGCTTGGATGTGACATCAAGGTCACAGACATCAAGCCGATCTTCGATTTGAACAAACAAGTGAAGCGCCTGAAAAAGATTTCCCCTACTCCTTCAATGACTCTCGGGGAGCACAAGGATGAAGATTTCATCGAGGCTGACCTGATTGTTTACTCTTCGAACGTAGATCCGAATCTTCCACAGCTTCGCGTGGCCCGGGAACATGGAAGAAAAGTTTGTTCTGACTTCGCGTTTGCCTATGAAAATTGCAAGAAGCCGGTCATTGCAGTTTGTGGATCTCATGGCCGTACGATCACGTCTCACATGATCGGCTTTACGCTGAAAGTGGATAAGAAGAACGTCTTTGTCGGCGGAACATCTGATGAGCCGTTTATCAATTACCTTTCTCTCCCGAATCGCGATGAGATTGATTATGTGGTGGTGGAAGTTTCCCCTCAGCAGCTTCAGACGATCGATAACTTCAAGCCGGTTCTTGCTGTTTATCCAAACCTCGAAGAGAAAAATCTCCTCGGGCGATTCAAGTCTTCAACGGAGTATCTGGATACGGCCCTCAAGGTTGCCCGAAATCTTGGACCTGAGAATTATCTGGTGGTGAACTTCGACAAACTTGCTACAAACTCGGTTCTTCGTTCTGCCCAGGCGCAGACCTTTTGGTATTCCCGGAAGTCATTTGTCACCATGGGAGTGATCGCTGAAATTCAGGGGACCCATTTCCATGACAAGCGCATTCACTCAAACATTCATTACCATTCTGAATTCAAAGTGACTGACATGAGAATCGTGGGTGTGAATAACCGCGAAAACCTCATGGCCGCCATGACCGCTTGTAAGGCGCTTAAGGTTTCAGATGCATCTATCCAGCACTGTATTGAGAAGTTTCCCGGTATTCCTCACCGCCTCGAGTTCGTGGTTGAGAAGAACGGCGTGCGTTTCTACAACGATTCCAAATCCGAGACGATGGATGAGCTCAAAGTTTCATTGGAAGCTTTCAAGGATCCGGTCATTCTCATTGCCGGCGGTAAGGAGATCGAGGGTATTCCTTTCGATAAATACGCAAATATAATCCGCGAGAAAGTCCGCGTGCTCGTTCTGGTGGGCGAAGTGAAAGAGACCATGAACCGGGTTCTGGGTGATGTGACTCAGACTTATCTCGTGGGATCTTTCGATGAATCAGTTCTTCTCGCTTATCAGAAGTCGAGAACCGGTGATACGATTCTTCTTTGTCCCGGAAACGATTCAACCGACGTGTTCCGCGACTTTGAAGAGAAGGGCAATTACTACAAAAAGCTCATTTTCCAATTATAGAAATCTTCTAAGGCACGCTTTCAGCGTGCCTTTTTTTTTACCAATTATTATTTCTCGCGTTACACTGAAAGAAACCCTACTTTTGGTGACTTATGACGGATCAAAATAGCAGACTAGAAAAGTTAACTACCTACTTCATGATCAATGTGTTCTTCCTCGTTTTGTTCGGGGTAATCATGGTCTTTTCTGCGAGCTACATGCACGCCACTGAAAACATGGGCTCGAGTTATTTCTTTCTGACAAAGCAGTTGATCTTTATCCTGCTGGGCCTCGTGGTCGCATTTGTTTTTTCCAAGCTTAAAATAATCTATCTCTACAAGCACTCGTACAAAATCAATGCTCTCTTTTGTGTGCTGGTAACTTTAACTCTGGTCCCTGGCCTCAGTGTGGTCATCAAGGGTTCTCGCCGGTGGCTCAATCTTGGGTTCATGAATCTCCAGCCGGGTGAGTTCCTGAAGTATACCCTGATGCTGGCCGCGATCAGATACTTTGAGAATTTCAACACCTATACTCCGAAACAGAGAGCTATTTATCTCTCTGGTCTCATGTACCCACTGGCCGTCTTTGTGCTTCAACCAGACTTCGGAACATTTTTCATATCGGCGATGATTATCGGATTCATTTGTTTCCTCAGTTCTTTTCCGAGGAAATATTTCTATTCATTTGTGGTCCTGGGTTTCATCAGTGCCGCGATGATCATGGTGTCGGCTCCGTATCGCATGAAACGACTCCTGGCCTTTCTTGATCCATGGGCCGATCCTCGCGGTTCGGGATTCCAGATCATCCAGTCATTTCTTGCTTTCGCCAATGGCTCTTTCTTCGGCCAGGGACTGGGAAACTCCAATGAAAAACTGTTTTATCTCCCCGAAGCCTATAACGACTTTATTTTTTCGGTTGTCGGAGAAGAGCTCGGTTTCATCGGCGTTTTCATAACAGCGCTCATGTTTGTGAGTTTTATTTTCATCGGATTTAAAATCGCCATCTCTCTCAAGTCCCGCGTTGGCGGAATTATGGTTTCATCGATTGTGTTTGCGATCGGCTTTCAGGCCTTCCTGAATATGGGCGTGGTTCTCGGAGTGCTTCCTACGAAAGGTCTCAATCTTCCTTTCATCAGTTATGGCGGATCTTCGATGGTCGCAAATCTCGCTGCCCTTGGTTTAGCTTTTGCCTGTATCAAGATCCAGCCAAGTGATGTGAAGGCCGTCAAAGAAAAAGGTAAGCAATCTCCGGTGGGCGCATTTAAGAGCGCTTTCTCAAACTAATATGAAA
>JAKFFP010000034.1:0-4140 GCA_036675045.1 Bacteriovoracales bacterium
ACTTCGTCGCAGGCACCTTTAATCGCCAGGGCCTTGTCGAGAGGGAGTGCACCGATTTCAGAATTAATTGAAGCGGCAGCCTTTTTTATTGTGACCAGGGCATGAATGAGATTCGGTTCCATCTTTTCATGAGAGATCGCAAAATGATGGAGTGATCTCTGAGTCTGAGCTCCCCATAATTTATCTCCGGCTACTTCAATTTCGCCGAAAGTATCACGTTCAATTCTGTTATTGATTGATTGTTCCATGTAGATTCACCCTGCATTTTTTTTGAAGGCCAGCATTCCTGAAAACGAGACGGGGAAGAGAACTCATTACCACCGAGGTCATTTCAAATTCCAGATCCTCGCCCCGGAAAGTGACCGGATTCTTTGCCTGAAGACTAAAGGGCTCTCCCGAGACACTGGTGAGCTTTTCATCTTTTCCCATGATCTTCACCGTCACAAACTTATCACCCTCGTTAGCGACAAGCTGAGCACTCAAGGGGCATTCCTCGGTGAAGCCGGTAACACTCGCATGGGAAAAATTCAGACTGAGGAGGATAAAGAAGAAGTATTTCATGGGAGAAAGTTTTGCACTCCTTTCTCCCAATGTCATGAATGATTGTGGCAATTAGCGCAGGTCTGAAAGGGCCTTGGCAATTCGTCTCACTGCTTCGCGGATAATGTCTTCAGACGTGGCGTAAGAGAGACGGAGATAGTTGGGTGCACCGAATGCACCACCAGGGGTCAATGCCACATGGCCTTTGTTGAGAAGATACATACACAAATCACGGGCGTCCTTGATGACTGTGTCCCCGTCGCGCTTTCCGAAATAATAAGAGACTTCCGGGAAAAGGTAGAACGCTCCTCCGGGATTATTCGATTTCACGTGCGGGACTTCTTTCATAAGACTGATCAGAAGATCACGTCTTTTGTGGAAGGCTTCTTTCATGTTATTGATCACGTTGGGATCAGCGTTCACTGCAACCACCGCCGCTTTCTGCGTGATCGATGATGTGCCCGAAGTAAATTGCCCCTGGATCTTTACACAGGCCTGAGCGACTTCAAGTGGAGCACCAATATATCCCAGACGCCAGCCAGTCATGGCATAGCCTTTCGACAGACCATTGACTGTGACAGTTCGATTCTGGAGTTCAGGGATGGAGCCGATAGAGAACATCTTTCCTTCAAAAGTGATGTACTCGTAGATCTCATCCGAGACGATAAGCACCTGCGGGTGTCTTTTGAAAACTTCACCGAGTGCGCGAAGTTCTTTTTCCGAATACATTGAGCCAGTCGGATTCGAAGGATTAGAAAACAGAAACATCTTTGTCTTTGGGGTGATCGCTTTTTCCAGCTGCGCCGGGGTGATCTTGAACTCCGAATGAATATCCGTCTCCAGGACGACCGGCTTTCCTTCATTGAGCTGGACCATCTCAATGTAACTTACCCAGTAAGGTGCGGGAAGAATCACTTCATCCCCCGGGTTCACGGTCGCCATAACCACATTGATGATCGACTGCTTGGCACCCGTGGAGACAACGATCTGGTTTGGCTTGTAATCAAGGTTATTATCGCGCTTGAATTTCTTCGAAATGGCTTCGAGTAGATCTTTGTTTCCCGGAACCGGCGTGTAAAAAGAAAAGTTTTTATCGATCGCTTCTTTCGCCGCCAGCTTTACAAAATCAGGCGTTACAAAATCCGGCTCTCCCAGACTCATGTTGATGACATCCACGCCTTTTTCTTTCAGCTCGTTTGAGCGTCTCGACATGGCAAGAGTTTCAGATTCCTGAAGTTTTTCTACACGTGAAGATAAGAATGTCATGAATGTTCCTGGTGGGGGATTTACCCCCACATCTTATCAGGAACAGTCTCTAAAATTGAAGAAAGATTATTTAAAAGAAACTTGCACGGGACAGTGATCAGAAACTTTCTTGTAAGAAAGACCGAGTGCACTTTCCGGGACGATTTCGCAGGAAGTTTTCTGACAGTGAGCGCCGACTTTTGAAGACACTACCTGCGCGGCAAGCGCATTAGACATCACGATATGATCAAGAATCGATGGGGCCATGTTCGGATCCTGATCGCCGCCAGTCCAGTAATTGGTACAGGCGATTTCTTCCGTTGCAGTCCACATGCCTGAATTATCCAGGAAGCCATTGAAACGGGTATAGTCGTCATTGCGGATGTTATATCCGGTGGTATTGAAATCCCCGAGCAGAATGAGTCTCGCGTTGCCGATTTCCTGAACGAGATTTTCTAGTTTCCGGTACTGGCCCCAACGCGTCTGCATAGAGCGGGCATCGCCCCCGGCCTTCAGATGGATTCCGCCGAAGACGTAATTTTCTCTCGTCTTTTTCATACGAAGTGTCACCAGAAACACCGGGCGGAGTGAACCGCAGGCACTTTCGAAACCGCTTCCCGAGAACGTGAAATCTTCTTTCTGGGAAATAAATTCAAATACTGACGGATTATAGGCAATGGCGATCTTCTGCTTTCCACGACCGCCACAAGTTGAAAGATTGTAGCGATAAGTTGGAAGTGAGTTTTTCATGAGAGTTGCAAAGGCATCGGCATTAACAACTTCTTCGAATGCCATCACGTCACTTTTTACGGAAGTGATAATGCGCTGAAGTTCTTTATAATCCGTTTTTCCGGCACCAGGATCCTGGTCGAAGTTTCTGATGTTGTAAGTGGTGACGCTCCATTTGGCCCATGATGGACTTGAAATGAGGAGCAAAATTAAGAGAGTAAACTTCATGTTCACATCCGTGTAAAAGTTGTTCCTTAAATTGAAGTTTGTTTGAGGGAGGTCTGGCAATCAATTTCTTGATAGGGGCAATCTCTTAACGAGATAATGTCCGGAACTTTGACACTGTCAAAAATAAGGTTTCAAAATTTCGATGAGTTCACGCGCCCTTTCAGGCGGAATTCTGGCGCTCTCGAACTCCTGCATCCTGAGCCATGGGGGATCTTTAAATTGCGGATCATCACTATAACGCGGGAAGAAATGCCAGTGAACATGGGGAACCACATTCCCCAGACTGCAGGTATTGATCTTCTGTGGCTTGAAATGGTCCTGGAGGACTTTTGAAACCTTCATCATTTCCTGAAACATTTCCATCTGCATGAAAGGCGGCATATCCGTCATTTCTTTATAGTGACCCTTGGCCACCAGCACGCAGTAACCTGTAAAAAACTGATGTTCTCCCAGCATGAGATAGCTGTGAGGAAACTCATGAATGAGATAAGGATATTTCCCTTCACTCGTTAGTTTTACTCTCGCGCACAAGCTACATTCCATAGGCCCTCAATAGATAATCTTTGAATGCATCCAACCGGTGAAGCTTCTTCTTTCCCGTTTGCAGGGTTTCACTTCATGAGCAATGCCCTCACTTAAAAATACCACGAGGCTACCTGGAAGCGGAGGAATTGCGATCTCTTCTTTGTCATGAATCACAAGTTCTCCTCCATCACCCGCATGCCATTCTTCGTGCAGGTAAAAAACAAATGATAGAACGCGGGAAGAATCATTCTCAAACCGATCGACATGCTTTTGATAAAAAGCTCCTGGCGGGTAACTCGCGAGATGACATTCATATTCGCGGGCGCCAAGGAAAATTTCCTGATTAAGCCTGGTCTTCAGATTCTGAAGAATCATAAGAGGCCCTACAAATTCTTCAGGCGGATTCAGCGGATCGATCCAGAAAGTGAAGTCTCCCCGGACATCTTCACGCCTTTGACGCAGATCTCCCTTTCCTATCATCGCCGGAACAAATTCAGATTGATGAACGCGGAAAAAATCATTCATCAAAGATATGTCATGGTTGGTAAGAATATTTACCGAATGGGCCCAGCCTTTCTCCTTGATATCCCGAACTATTTGATCAAGCATATGAGTATCCGACATTCATTTTGAGTTTCATTGTAAAAGGGACGGCTCCACATGAAAATCCTTATTCTGGTAACTGGTCTGATGATCTCTGTAACAACACGGGCAACGGATCTTCAGTGGATTGATCTATCAAAAAAGATTCTTCAGCAGCACGCTGAGGAATGTAAGAACGCCAATATCACCATCACCCAAATTGCAAAAAATAGTCACATCCAGGGTCACGTGACCGGTCTTGCTGAAACTTCACTCGAAAATTTTAAGATG
>JAKFFP010000221.1:0-4126 GCA_036675045.1 Bacteriovoracales bacterium
AATCACCTTGACGAACAGCCATTGTTTCAGACTTAACTTTCATCCGTTATAATTTTCTTATCTATATACTTGTTATACTCTAATAAAGACCTTTGTTGAATATATATAAAGTGTATATAGAAATAGGTTAACGCACATTGTATTGCTTCAATTCACTCAGTTCTATGGCTATGCATATAGAGAGAGATAATGTATTAGTAAACACAGAAAGCATGAATAATAATAATAACCGTATCATACAGCTAGTATTATCTCTACGAATAGTTTTAACGATGTAATTTGTTTTTTTCTTTGTTCAGTTCTTCGGCATCCCGACGGATTTTATCTTCGAGGCGCATGACCTTCGCTTCTTCCGGAAACTTGGGAAGATTGTCTTCTTCCGGATGCATCTTCCGCACATCTTTCAGCGTCTGGCGGAAAAACCAGAAGGGAAGTTTGATGAAGACGAAATAGCCGACCACCAAAGAAACGACGATGGGAAGGATCTTCGATCCCGCTTTCATGAATGTCGTTAAGACGTATTGGTCATAGCTCATCGAAGGTCTCTTCGGTCGTTCGCATCTTTTTCTTGGGGAAAAATATGCATGACTACTCTACTCGGAAAAGACATACGCTCATGCATTCTCAGGCATTTAATGGAATTTAATCAGAGTAATGTTTTTTTGATTGAGGATATCTTCCCCAAATTCACCGACCGAACAATTCCTCTCTTGAAGGGCCGTCCCAAAATTCCCGTTGTCGATCAGCGGCAGGATCACGATTATGTGGGCTCATCTTAAGTTTAACTCAAGGTTCGGCAATGAAGATGTCGTCCCCAAATCAAACCGAGAGGTTGTAATGTTTAAAACGCTTTCACTTATGTTTATGTTTTTGTTCCTCGCTGCGTGCGGTAAGTCCGGTGGCGGCGGTAGTGGTTCTGGCGGAGATGCCGTTTCGCTGGAAGAGATTGAATCAGGTGTGATTCCTTCAGCTGCGCTTAACTTTGACACAAATATTAAACTCGATAATGAGTTCACCGCTTCTCAGGAAGACAAGATTCAGACTGCTTCTGAACTCATTAGAAAAGTTGTTGCCTCGGAAACTTTTAAGAACAGAATCCTGAATCACAAGTTTAAGGGTAAGAAAGCTTTCAATGATAATGGGGGTCTCTCGAATGCTCAGATCTATAAGAAGATCATTGAAGGTTCTGAAATGCTCACTCCAGGTGTCGACAATCAGATGGATCTCTCACTGGAAGTGTATCGCGCTTCCAACAATACTGTCGGCTACACTTATCCCTCTGAGCTTCGGGTGTGGATGAATGAGAAGTATCTCAACGCCAATAAGCCATACAAAGTAACAACCAACATGGTTCACGAGTGGCTGCACAAGCTGGGCTTCAAGCACGCGAAAGCGGCGACTGCGACCAGAAAGTATTCGGTTCCATACGCGGTAGGATACCTGGTTCGCGATCTCGCAAAGAAAATGGATTAAATAACCCCTGCCTCACATAATTCCTGTGCCCTGTTACCAAAATAATAGGGCACAGAGTTTTCCTTCCCTTCCGGAGAATTGTCTCCGTGAGAATAACCCACAAAATGCATGTATTCGTGAACGAGAGTGTTGATCATGGAACACGTTTTCCGCTCGAGCTTGTGCGAATTAAAATAGGCCTTGCCGCCACGATGATAGGCCACTGTCACCATCTGTCTTTCAGTCGGCACGAATGTTCCCACTTTCAGGCTCACTTTTTCTTCCAGGCGCTTCAGGATCTCATCCAGCGTATCTGTCGTGAAATCAAAATCTTTTTTCCGGACTATATCGCCCTTGAACAGGACGAGCCGGAAAAAATCATTCGCTCGCGGCATGAAGCGATCAAGTTTCTTCGGCGCCATCTCGTCAGCGATGAAACGCGAAATCTCCGCGACGTGATTTTTTCGCAGAAGCTTAAGGGCGAGTTTTTCACACAGTTTTGCGATGGTGAGTTCCCGCCGGGTGGTTTGGGAATCCTCAAAGGTCACAGTGACATCCTGAAACTCATGCCTACCGCACTCTAGTAGCGGAAGATAAATTTCTTTTACTTCCGCCCTTGCTGAGAAAGAGAAAAGAAAGAGTAGTGCGGCAAAAAATTTCATGGGGCCTCCACCATTTAAAGATGAAGAATTCGTATCACAGGAAACTCGTCAGGTGCATTACGCCTAAGGCTGACCCGCCATACTGCGGCCGGGAAGATACTTCTCGGTATAGTACTTATCAAAATACTCTCTCCGAAAACTTGAGAATTTGTCGCGCTTTGACTCATCATTTATCTTCTCACTGAGCCAGGTGAGCTGTGCTGCCTCGTGGTCGCGCATTTTCTTGATTCCCTGGTCAAGTATCTTCGGATGGAGATCCTTGCGCAGCCCTGCGAGTTCACTCACGAGTGTGCTTTCTGAGGAAATAAAACTGATGGCGACATCCTCTGAAAGCTCGAGATCCTGCACGACAAAATCGTGCACTTTAAGCATCCACTCGTTTTGAAATTCTTCTTGCCCGTAGACGTTTTCAAAGTCAGTCGTATAGATAATGTTATCGGTGTAATTATCCTTGTAGCCGGCAGTCGTCACCGGATTAAAAGTGTTCTTCTCCCGCCACTCAGTCTTTTGCTTGTCCGCATAGAGCTGGGAAGCGGATTCCTGCTGCTTGAGGATACCGGCTACCTCATTCACCACAGCTGTGCGGAAGTTGCCCACGTCGGCCATGACGACCGTCGCGACCGCGGCCGGGACCGCGAAACGCAGGGTAAACTTTCGCATGACGGGGAGAATTTTCTTTTTGTTTTCTGGGTTCATATCAAGAATCTGCTCAACTTCTTTTTGTTTCTCGAGAGAAACTCCGTTGATAGCAGCCTCCAGTGTTTCGCTGATCCGTTTTCGCCAGAGCTGGTCTTCCTGTCTCACCAGTTCGACGTCTCCGGACAGCATGTTCATGATCGCATGAGTGGCGTTGGCCACACGATCACGTTTGGTTCTTTCAAACGCTTCTTTTTCCTTCATGATCTGGTCTTCATTATTTTTCTGATGACGAAATTTTGATTCATTGATGTGCTCGAGCATGAATTTCTTTTTCTTTTCGAGTTCTTCTTCCTGTACCGCCCGGAGCTCGTTAATTTCACTCAAGGCCTCCGCCTTCTGGTCTTCAAGGTTGTTCAGCATGAGCTGCTTCTGAAGTTCAAATTTCGTCAGCTCCTCATCCCGTAGCCGTGAGACTTTCTTCAGCTCTCTACGTTTCAGGTCTTCGAGCTTTTCCTGGGCGGAAGCTTCAATCTTTTTAAGATTCGACTCGTGTTCCTGCTTAAGCTTTTCCACATAGGCTTCGCCCTTTTCACGCTTCATCGTGAGAAATCCTCTTACTTTTTTCTTTCCGGTATTAAGCTCGGCCTGAAGGTCCAGTTCGGTCTTTCTCACTAATTCCCGGCTATCGAGCCTCGCCTTATTCAGGATGACTTCTGCTTCTTTTTCTTTTTCTTTAAGATATTCCTGGGCGTCTTTTACCCGTTGATGCGCTTCCCGCTCCCTTTGTTCAGCGGTTTCCGTCGCGGTGGAAAGGCGACCCGAAGCTTCACGGATGATACTGGCCTCCTGAGCGCGGGCCTCTCGCAGGATCTTCTCCGCTTCCGCGTGCACATCCACTTTCACGACATGGAGCTTTTCTTCTTTCCTCCGGTATTCGCCTTCAATTTCGGCGAGAGACTTCTGCTTAAAGGATTCCACTTCCGCCAGCGTGACATTCTTCTCCGCCAGGATCCGGCTTCGTTCCTGGTTCTTGAAATTCTCCATTTCAAGTTTTGCTTCTTCCATCTTCTCTTTGATATCAGTCTCGATATCCATGAGCTTGATGGAAAGCGAAGCATGCTCGCGCTGGGCGCGGTCTTTATCGTGATTCAGGCGGATAAGGTCATCCTGGAGAATCTTGAGCTCATCCTGGAAGACCATCTTCCGGACATTGAGCTCTGCCACTTCACTATCGAGGGTGGATTTTTCTTTTTGCAGCAGGCGGTACTTGCCACTCACCTCTTCCAGAAGCGTTTCCAGCCGGACTCTCTCGGCGTCTTTTTCGCCGACGATTTTTATCCTGTCTTCCATCGCCGACCGGATTGCCAGAAGCT
>JAKFFP010000154.1:0-22532 GCA_036675045.1 Bacteriovoracales bacterium
ACTTCATCTATACGGGATATACTGTACCTCCACACTACGATTCTATGATTTCTAAGATCATCGTTCAGGCCGACAATCGCGCGAATTGTATTACTCGTGCGAAGAGAGTGCTGGATGAAACTGTCGTCAGCGGTATCAAGACAAACATCGATCTTCATAAGAGTATTCTGAATGATCCGGACTTTGTTTCGAGCCAATTTTCGACCAATTATTTAGCGAAAAAACTCATTTAAAAGTATAATAAAATTAAGCGTTTAATGTCATAGGAAGGGCATTTGAAGGACTTAATTGAATCCATTCGGCAAATGATGGCCGAAGAGAATTTCTCTGGTGCTGAACTGGCTTCGGAAGCGTCACTTATTTCAGCACTCCCATCACACAGATCAGAGCTCATTCAGATTTATCTGGAGTCTTTACTCAATCAGAAAAAGACATTGCCGGATCAACTCGTGATGGAAGTCATAAATCTCATCTGGGATAAAAATCCAGAAGAGGCGATCTTGTTTTTTGATGGCGCTAGTGAAGAACTTAAACGATCGCAAGATTCCAGAATTCTTTTCTTTCGGATGAAGCTGGCCGAAAAGCGTGGAAATATCCAGGAGCTGCACGATCTCATTTCGAATTTTCATTTAAGGATCTATGAAAGGAACGTTCCTTACGTTCCGGCCTTTGTTTCCCAGCTCATTCAGAAATATTTCCGCACCGACTTTCAACTGAGGCTTCAGGGACTTGCCTTGGCAATGCTGAGAAAAGATCTGGTGGGCGCTGAAGATCAGGCCCGCGAACTTATCCTTGAGACATTTGAAAAATCCACGCCAAAGATCATGCGCGATAAATTGAGTTTAATGTTTAACGTGCTTCATACCCAGGTTGAAAAGGGGCCTCTTGAAATCTTTCAGAATCTTCTTGGTATTTATCTAAGGGGTTTCGAAGAAAAGAAAGATTATAAGCGCCTGGCGGAGATCGTGATCTATTTTGACGATTTCAGATTCAATGTCATGGTGATGCAGATTCTTTTCCGTCATGAGTACTGGGACATGTGCACGGACTACTCCCGGGAACTGGTCGCCCATAAAAATTATGACTTTGTTTACATCGCCAAGCATTTCCCGGATCTCAAAAAATATTTTGTTACTATGACTCAGGCAGTACCCCGAACGACCTCATGGGAGTCCCCGGATCTCACGCTGGATGAGGATCCTGTTCCGATGTCACTTTCTCAAGCTTCCAGCGAAAGATCGGAAGATGAACAGCTTTTGATTCAACTGGTAAAAGGACAGGATTTTTCTGATGCCGCTTTACTAGAACTTTGTGTGAGCTTTCTTCAGAGCGAACTGCCGCGGGTGTCGATCGCTTCAGGATTAATTGTTCACGAAAGGGCCAAAGATCAAAAGATCAAGCTCAAGGCTGCCTATCTTGTTCTCACCGCTTTGTTACAGTCGGGTGACTACCGGAAAGCGGTAGACCTGGCGCTGGAGTCAATGAAGCTCGTGTCTACGACAGATGATCTATTATCGTTTCTTTACTGTGAAGCCGAAGCCTATCTCCGAATGGAAATGAATTCTGAAGCAAAGCAGGTCCTGAAAAAAATCCTGTCTATCGATTCTGGTTATCGGATGGCGCGGGAAAGGCTTGAGAAGCTGGAATGAGATTCAAAAGCGTATTGGGAGCTATTATATTTGTCATTTGCGCCTCACTCGGCGCTCTGGTTATTTTTATTCATACAAATTCCTTTGGTAACCTTCTCACGCGAGTGATTTCGGATCTTTCACTAAAAAGAACAAATACTGAAATCAAGATCAGAAATATCGGCATTTCTGTTTTCCCTCCTGGAATCGAGTTAAATCGCGTTCGTATTAAAAAAGTCATTGGGCCGAAAGAGAAGCTTTCGGCAGAGCTAGGGAAACTGGGTTTTTACGTCAGTCTGATCGAGCTGGAAGAAAAGAAACTTACCTTCGGCGAAATCCGGATATCTGATTCCGTCATTGATTACGATTTTCCGGAGAAGAACGAAGAAACCAATGAGATCGATCGCAAACTCATCAATCGAATTTTCGATCTTTCAGAAGAAGCTCCGGTCAGGATTGACACACTTCTGATTGAGAATAGTCGTATCCATGCGAATCATGATTTTCTGGAAGCCAGACGCCTGAAAATTTTCAAGAAGAGCAAGGCTTTCATTGCTCGCTTTCATCTTTCCAATATCAAGCCTTCTGCCGACGATGATCACACAATCGATGAGGTATGGGGAGATATGGAGATTTCCCGGAGCAATATCGATATCTACCGGCTCAAGGTTCTCCATGATGTTCAGACACTCCTTCTCAAAGGCAAGATCAACAATTATCCCAGGCTAAAAGGTGCGGAAGCAGTTCTAAATGGTGAAGCGCATTTCCATCTCAGGAATTTTGAGAAGAACATTACTCTTCCTCCCAAAATTACCTTTCAACACGGATTCGCCAACGCTATTTTCCAGATCAATTATAAAAACAGAAGCCTTATTGGAAAATCTCAGATCTCCGTTGATTCTTTCGTTTCCAGTGTCGCGGACGCCAAAAGATTTATCGGTGAAGTTCAGTTAACACCGGAAAACATTACATTATTGTCTGCCGAGGTTATTAATAACCAGGAGAAGGCTACCCTTCTCTCCCCGACGATTCTCTTCGACTTCAGTAACAAGAAATATTTGACCACTGTCATGAGAGCGAAAGTCGAAAACGTGGAACTTCCAAACGTTCTGAAGTCTGAGCCTTCTCTCAAGGTATTGAAGGGCCAGATGACCGGTAATGTCTCTATCAACCACAGCTCCGGTGATTTTTATTTTAAGCCGGATAATGGTTTCACTATCCGCAATCTCGGATTGGTTGTTGGGAAGGATAAGCCATTTCCCGTCGTGATGATTTCGAATGCGACGATGCGGGACGGAAGTGTTTCCATTGTCGACGGCGAAGTTCATATTTCTTCGCACGTAACCCTGCCTAGATCTAAGTTTGAACTGGATGGATTCGTTTCTAAAAAGGGCCCGCGCTTTTCGGTGGTAGATGCTGAAATCAACCTGGAGGACCTGGGAAATATCGCGCGCCTTGATGTGAAAGGTGAAGGTTCTCTGGGAGTTGAAGTTTCCGGAACCATGAAGGACACCAATATAAATCTCAAAGGAAAACTCAAAGGCTTTGAAGTCCTGGGTTATCGCCTGGGTGAGACTGACACAGAAATGACCATTGCGCTTGGAGATGACAGCGTACTCATCAATCGTTTTGAGAGTAAATTCGGCTCAACTCCGATATCGGGAACCGGGGCAGTGAACTGGGACAATGGTGACATAGCTCTGGGGATAAACTCACCTTTTACAAATTATCATGATCTCTCTCAAATCCTTAATCCGCTCTTTGTAAAAATGGATTTTTTACCGCAGGACCTTAACTTCAACGGGAAAGTGGATGCGGCCATTTATGGAAAGATCAATTTGCCTGAACTGAAAATAAAGTCCGGCGTAAAATTCACAGATCTGGTGATGTACGGAGAGACTGTGAATTCAGGATCGCTGGATATCAAGCTCAGTGAGCAAGTACTGACCTTTTCCAATATTGATGCTGAAAAAGGGAAGGGCCATATTCTTGGAAACTTCCAGTTCTTCCTGAAACAAGATCATTTTAAAACCGCATTTAAGTGGGAAAATATTGCGCTTTCATCTTTCAATATTTCGAAGCTTCTTCACCTCAATATCGATTCACTGGTAAGCGGTACCATGGCAGGGGAGGGGCCGGTGAAAGATTATGTCCTGAATTTTAAAACGAAGTTGTTCGATACTCATTCACCGGATTACAAGTTTGCCGATTCTGATTTCGAGATGCTTATTCATCCTCAGTACCTGAAAGGGAAATTTAATTTCCTGGGAAATATTCTCACCAGTAATTTCGATGTTGCCCTGAATGTGAACCGGAATTCGGATATTAAACTAAAAGTGGACTTACCTGAGGCCAAGCCGATACTCGTGGCTCTCCTGGGCCAGCACCTTGAAAATGAAAACATCCGCGGGCGGGTAAGTTTTGACCTTGCGACTAGCTTCTCCGGTTTCTTCAATAACATGAACCTTACGGCACAGATGGGTGAGTTTACCCTTCAGCATCCGGAGTTCAACTTCAGCTATACGTCGAGTTCGCCTGATTTTGTTATCCGGAACAACGTCATAGAAAAATGGGACATGGCCATCCGACAGCCAGACATGCGCTTTACTTCAAATGGAAAGGGCGTCTTCGGTAAGGCTGTTGATCTCTCACAGGAAGTGGAAGTAAATGCCAAGCTCATGGATATTCTTCTTTCGCATGTTCTCTCAGCTGAGGGATTCCTCAAGGCGCGCGCGCACGTAACGAGTACAGGAGATGACTTTAACCTTGCCTTGTCTTCATCGACAGAAAAATTAAATCTTTCTCTCGAAGGAGTACCGATCCCGCTCAATGAAGTGAGTTATGATATTGAACTATTCGAGCAGAGACTTCTTATCCGTCAGATGAGAAGTATGATTGATAATGGTTCAGTTTCTCTCAAAGGCGAAATCTTCTTCGATGATAAAGAGCCTGACCTGAATATCAAGTACGTACTTGATCGGGCTGAGTTTCCGGTGTACGGAAAATCATCTGTGAACCTTTCCGGGGAAGGTATTATCCTGGGGAACCAGTTACCTTATGATGTGGGTGGCGAAATTACCGTGAACAAAGCCCTGATCGTCAACGAGCTCAATGATTTTACCGCCAAAGGCGGAAGCCTGGGTGATGTCAGGTATCTCCCGCGCAATCAGGAGTCTGCACTCGGGAAACTTTTCCGATTGAATGTTAATGTGAAAGCGGAAAACAATATTCGTGTTTCCAACTCTCTCATGGATGTTTCCCTAAAAGGCGAGAGCCGGATTTATGGAAGTCCGACCCGGCTTCGCGGCGAAGGTCGCATCTCAGCTATTCCGAGTGCCTCCCGGGTCTATTTCAAAAACAATGAGTACAAGATTTCTGCAGGGGATATTACTTTCAACCCGAAAAAACCGATTACCAATCCCGACTTTGATATTGAAGCATTCACTTTCATCACCAATTACAAGGTTGTTGCAAAAGCTTACGGTGACCTTGAAAGATTTAACTTTGATCTTTCAAGTGATCCTCCTCTTACCCGAAATTCTATCCTCTCGCTTATCGCTTTTGGATACACAGATGATCTCCAGAATGCTATCAATCAGAAAGACCGTCAGAGCTTAACTCAAATTGGTGTGGGATCATTCGTTTTCGATCGCTTTAAGATCAGTGACATTCTTAATAAGCAGTTCGGCCTCCAGGTGAATCTGGGAACTGTTTTTGAGCAGTCAGGGACAGATAGTCTCCTGAACGCAAAATCTCAGGGACAGAATCTCGACGGAAATACCACGCTGGGAAGAACCAAATCCGCAACGAAGCTCGAACTCAAAAAAAGGCTGAACGAGGCCATGAGCTTGTCTGTTTCGAGCACCATGGGCGGAAGTATCGGTCAGCGGCAGTCGATGAACCTGACTTACGGGATTAATAAAAATGTCCAGCTACAGGGCGTTTTTGAAAAGCGTACCAACGCAGAAGGTGAGGAAGACATTATCAGTGAATCAGCGGGCGGCGACTTGAAATTCAGGTGGACGTTCAAATGAATTGGTTCATTCTGATGATTCTATTCATGGCCAATGCCTACGCTGAAGACTTCAAGGTCTCCGGAGTGACGGTCAGTTGCCCGCCATCCGAAAGATGCGAAGAAAGAAAACAGAGATTCAGAAATCTGGTCGGAGACTACCGAAGCCTCGTTCATTTGAAGGAGACTTTGAGAGTCATGGCCTCTGATGGAGGATACCGCGCATTTTCCTATGACATCCTGGCCGCAGATGATGGTCATCTCATCAGGATAGATCTGGAACTCAAGCCAATCGTTAAAGAAGTCAATATTGGATTCACAGACCGGAACCTGGAATCAGATCCTTCGCAGCTCACCACCATCAAAGAAGGTGAAGCATTTGAAGTGCATAAAGTTCAGGAAAGTTTAACTCTCATGCAGAATCGCCTGGAAAATACCGGCTATCCTGATAACAAAACGAAATACGAAATTATTGAAAATGGCGCAGAAGTTACCGTGAATTTTGTCATCACGTTAGGTGAGCCGAGAATCTTCAAGGGGATATCTACAAACGCGCAATCGGTTTTCATCAAGCCTTATCTGCATCGAAAGTTTATTAATTTTTATAATAAGCCATTCGACTTTAACCGATTTAAGCTTCACCTTGATGAGGCCCAGAAAGAGCTTTTCTCCTATGGTTATTACCTGAATAATCTGGAATTTACTCCTGTGGTGAAGGGTCATCGGGTCACACTGGATATTACGGTTACAAACGAAAGACTTTTCGCCTTTGATTTCCGAAACTTCAAGCAGGAATCCCGGGATGTCATTTATGGAATTGTCACAGAGCTATTCCGTAAGTATAAGCGCCCGCTGACCGACAGTACGATCAAACAGGCGCTGGAAGAACATTTCCGGAACAAGGCGCTCCTGGCGCCGGCGATTGTGATTGAAACTGACAGATATAAGAATTCGAACGCTGAAGAAGTCACTCTTTATCGCATCACTATCAGTGAAGGCACCAAAACCCGACTCGTTGATCTGAACTTTAACGGATCTAATTTTTATCCGCCCGAAAAGTTAAAGAAGTGGTACGAGCGTGACGCTTTTGAGCTGGCATCTGTGGGTTACTACGACGAAGAGTACCTGAATTATTTTATTGAAGATCTTCGCAAGCGATATGTCTCGCATGGATTTGTTCAGGTCAGGGTACAGGGGCCTTTTACGACTTTCTCGGCGGACAAGAAAGAAGCTTCAGTTGATTACACGATCATAGAAGGCCCCCGCGCCTATGTCCGTTCTGTTAACTTCGCCGGTCTTCCGGCGGAATTTGAATCTGTCATGGTTAAGCAAATGTCCAATGATGTGGGACAACCATTTAATCCACTGGCCCTGGTTGAAGATATAAAGAAGATCGCAAATTACCTGCAGGATCAGGGTTATTATTACGCCGAAGTCACAAATGTGAATGATGACGATGTGGTGAAATACAACCGTTCGGGTACTGAGGTCGATGTCAACCTCAAGATCATGATGGGTCCGCTGCTGAAGCTCAATCGCGTGATCATTCTCGGTAATAACAAAACCCGGAAACGTGTCATTCTGAAAAAAGTCATGCTCGATGATGGTGATCTTATTACGCCTGCAAAAACCCGTGACATTGAATCTGCGCTTTCTTCAACCGGTCTTTTCAATTCCGTTCAAGTCATGCCCATGAGGCACAACTCTAAAAACGTGGCGACCGATCTGCTGGTTCGTGTGAGTGAACGCGAGTATGGACTGGTGGAAGTTGCTCCCGGATTCCGGAGTGATATCGGTCTCAAGCTTACGGGTACCGTGTCTTATCTCAATATCGGCGGAAGAAACATCTCTCTCACCTTACAAAGTCAGGTGAACCGCCGTATCAGTTACCAGGCCTTCGATCCTCGAAGAAGAAAAGAGCAGCGCAATCTCATCGAATATTTGAACACCGCCACTCTCACTATTGGAGACGTGTTTAATTCTCAGATCGATTACACGGCCGGTATTACTGTTCAACGAAAACGTTTCTATAATTTTGATGCTGACATTCAGCGATTTAACAACACCTTCACCCGTTATCTTTCGAAGCGGCTTTCAAGTTCCATTCGGCATCAGATCGAAAAAATCAAACAATGGGATGCAACAGATCCGGACGATCACGTGTCTCTCTCCATTGGTTCGATGACGCCAAGTCTGACGTATGATCTTCGTAACTCTCAGGTGAATCCGGTGAAAGGTGCCTTCTTTAATCTTTCCTGTGAATTCGCGAACCCGTATTTCGGATCCCAGAATAAAAAAGATCTTACGATCAATTATTACAAACTCATTTCGCGAAATCGTTTTTACATTCCGGTGAAGAACGGAACGATCGCCATTTCGACGGTGGCCGGAATCCAGGAAAACCTGGCGCGCGATTATGTGTTGGGAGCGGATGGAAGACCCGTCGTTGTGACCAAAGACGGTGAGTCTTATAAACAAACGGAAGGAAATATTCCGGACATCAAAGTATTCCGCCTGACGGGGATGGATATTGTGCGCGGTTATTCCGATGAAGAGATCAACAAATTACCTGACCGCCGCGATATTACAGATGCCACCATCCAAAACCGCGCTTACCTGGCACTCTTTAAGCTGGAGCCGAGGTTTTTCGTCAATGATTCCTTTATGACTGGAGTCTTCCTTGACGCGGGCCGCGTCTATGTAGATCAAGTAGATATGGGTCAGCTCCGCAGCTCCGCCGGAGTGACTTTCAAAATCCTCACCCCGGTCGGCACCCTCGACTTTGACTACGGCTTTAAACTGTTGAGGAAAAGGAATGCCAATGGTACATTGGAGGACCCCGGACGCTTCCATGTGTCAATTGGCTTCTTTTAATCCCGTTAATTTAAAAGACGCCTGAAGACTTATCGCTGGCCCTTAGCAAGCTGGCTTAGTGAGTTTTCTTGACGTAGGGCCGCATAGTCCATATAAGGGATAAAATTTTTTATAACGGAAGGTTGATTATGATTACTCAAAAATCGTACACGATCACTAAAGCCGAAATGGCGAACAAGAAGTGGTACGTTGTCGATGCTACAGACATGGTTGTTGGTCGCATGGCTTCTGAGATTGCGAAAATTCTCAAAGGCAAAAACAAGCCAACATTCACAACTCACAATGACGCTGGCGATTTCGTTATCGTTATCAATGCTGAGAAGGTGAAGTTTACTGGTAATAAGTGGGATGACAAAGACTACAATTGGCACACCAATCACATTGGTGGGATCAAGAGACGTTCAGCAAAAGACATGCTCGCTAAGCACCCGGAAGCAATCGTTGAAGAAGCGGTTCGCGGAATGCTCGGTAAGAACACTCTTGGCCGCTCTCAGTTCACTAAGCTCAAAGTTTTCGTTGGTCCAACACACACCCACGAAGCTCAGAAGCCTGAAGTGCTGAAGCTCAACCTCTAATTTAAGGGAAGAATTATATGTCTAAAGCTAAATCCTACGATCTTCACACCATCGGCCGCCGTAAGTCAGCCGTTGCTCGCGTATATGTTTCACGCGGCTCAGGTAAAATCTCAATCAACAAGCGCGACGTTGCTAACTATTTTCCAAAAGCAACTTCACGTTACATCGTATTTCAGCCACTCAATCTTCTTAAGATGAATGAGAACTACGATTTCCACATCAACGTCAAAGGTGGCGGTGTTACTGGTCAGGCCGGAGCAATCCGTCTCGGTATCGCTCGTGCTCTTCTCAAGCTCGCTCCAACTTCCCGTGGCGAACTTAAGACAGCTGGCTTCCTCACACGCGATGCTCGTAAAGTTGAGCGTAAGAAACCAGGTAAATCTGGTGCTCGTAAGTCTTACCAGTTCAGTAAGCGTTAATTTCTACGAAATTGTTTTTATCGGAAAGGGCTCCTTCGGGGGCCCTTTCTATTTGTGTTTAACAGTTGCGCATAGACCTAGAGTTTTATTACTGGCATCTTAAACGCCTATGGAAAAGCACGACGTGGACTTCATCAAAGTCCGAGGTGCACGTGTTCACAACCTCAAAAATGTGGACCTCGACATTCCCCTCCGAAAGCTCGTTTGTTTCGCCGGTCCTTCGGGGTCCGGTAAGACTTCACTCGCATTTCATACTCTGCTAACAGAATCAAAGCGTCGGTTTGTGAACTCGTTTCCGAACTCGATGAAGTTTTTCACTGAACGCCCGGCAGCGGTGGACGTCGATAGCATCTTTCCGGTTCTCCCTGTTTTTGGTCTGCCGCAGATTAACCCTGTAGTGGGCGCGCGTTCGGTTGTCTCGGATATAATGAGACTTACGGATAGTCTGCAGAATCTATGGTTCGGAAGTTCGAAAGAATTGTGTCCGACGCATGAAACGGAGCTTGTAATTAAGCCCGTAGGCGAACAGATTCAATCGCAAATGAAAGTAGATAAGGGAGTTTTTTATATTCTTCTGACTCCGCCGGAGTTTCAGCGGGTCTTCGGGGAAGAATATCTTCCACCGAGATCGTATTCGAAAAAAGGCATCGGGGAATTTAATTCCGAAGATGAGCTATGGGAAGTCACCCGTTTTAAAATGGAGAACATTTCGGCCCTTGAGAAAAAATGGGAAGAGCTGAAACTCGATAAATATCATCTCAATTATCAGATTTGGGGCGAGGGAATGAAAAAACCTCAGCCGCTATCTTTCCACTTTGAGAAGGTTTGTCCGCATGGGGATTTTGTTTCTCATCCGGTTGCAACGGTCAGTGCCTTTTCTCCTTACAGCGCGCTGGGTGCTTGTCCTCATTGCAACGGTTATGGGGCCAATCTCATTTACGACGAGAAAAAAGTTGTTGATCGCGATCTCTCAATCGAAGAGGGGGGATTACGACTATTGAACTTCGGCGCGTTCCAGGATTCTTACGAGGAATTTCTCAAAATTTGTAAGAAGAAAAAATTCGTCACCGATATTCCTATCAAAAAGCAGCCCAAAGAATTTTTTCAGATACTCGAGAATGGTCAGGGAGCTTATCCTGGTTACGAAGAGCTAAAAAATTATCTCGCGGGGAAAAAATACAAGGCGAGTGTCAGGATTTTTGTCCGTCAGCTCCAGAAAGAAGAGCCGTGCCTTCTCTGTCATCAATCGCGTCTCAATCCCGATGTTCAACATTACTTCGTGAACTTCGCTGGAAAGAATTACGGCCTGCCTGAGATTATGAGTATGACGGTGGAAGAAGCTCTTCCACTTTTTCGTTCAAAGCTCGTGAATGTCAAAGACTCCCATGAGAAGAGAATTTATGCCGATATCAATGAGAAGCTCCAGATGGCGACTGAGATGGGACTCAATCACCTGGCCCTTCTCCGGAAGGCGAAAACATTGTCCGCCGGCGAGTACCAGCGACTCCTCCTTATAAAATATTTGTCTTTCAAGGGAACAGATTCGTTATTTGTCCTGGATGAACCAAGTGTTGGTCTCGCGGAAAATGAGCTCGCGCGGATGCTTGATGGCTTTCGCCAGATCATCGAACAAGGCAACACCGTCATTCTGATTGATCACTCTGAGTTCATTCAGAAAGAATCGGATCATCTGATCGTAATGGGACCCGCTTCCGGCAAGGCGGGTGGGGAAGTCCTCTATCAGGGGCATCCGCGTTCTTATTTTACCAAAAAAGAAGAAGTGAAGTGGGAGCCCAAAAAGCCTTCCACACTTTATCCTTCTTACATTGAAGTTTCCGGCGCTGAAATTTATGGGAAGACTTATCCGGATTTTAAAATACCGGTGAATCAGATGACATGGGTATCGGGGAAATCCGGCACGGGTAAAACTTCATGTCTCATTAAAATCATGGCCAATAGCCTGTACAAGGATATTCACGGAGATTTTCTGGATGATGATGCCTTCGGGGTAAAATCAGTGAAAGCTCCGGCAGATTTTGATGATGTGATTGTGATTTCTTCCGATCTTAATCGTTTTACCTCGAGATCTTCCGTGGGAACGATCACGGAATTATCATCGACGATCAGAAAACATTTTCTAAAGCTTCCGGTGGCCAAAAGCATGAACCTGAAGGAAGGACATCTTTCTTCCAACTCAGAACTGGGCATGTGTCCGAAGTGTGAAGGAAAAGGAACACTCACGATCGAGATGCAGTATCTCGAGGATATTATTCTGGAATGCGAAGACTGTAAGGGACTGAAGATTAAACCACTGTATGCAAACATTTCAGATGGAAAGATGACCGTCGCTGAAGCTTACAATCTACCTTTATCTCAGGTGCTCGAGAGAATTGAACTTACTCCGAAATTCCGGCGCGTGTGGGACTATCTGAAAATTCTCAATCTCGATTATCTTTCGCTTGATCGCGCACTCAATTCACTTTCCGGTGGGGAAAAGCAGCGAATTTATCTACTCTCAAAACTTCTCAAGCAAGTTCAGAACTCACTTCTGATTTTCGAGAATATTTCCTTTGGCCTCTCCGAGCGGGAGCTTAAAATGCTGGGGACTTTTCTGCAGGATCTGGTGCAACTCAAAAACACAGTGGTGATCGTCGATTCGTCACATTGTTTCAGGCACTTAGCTGCCTGGAAACTGGATTTCGAGCCCGAGCAGCTTACTCTGTACCCACTGAAGCCCGAGTAAAACATTCAAGTTTCATGCCTCTTTAGCCGACTAGTTTAGTCAGCTAGAGAGGTATATCTGAAACTCATTATCCTGTTATTTTTTGCCTTCCCGGTCATGGCCACCACATTCAAAATTCAGCCCGTGGATCAGCAGCTGCGCCAGGCCGATGGAGTATTCATTGGTCACTATCTCAACAAGACCTATATCCAGCTCGAAGATGGAAGTATTGCCACACAGATGGTTTTCAAGATGAAAAAAGAAATTGGTCTTCAATCAGATCTCCTGGGGATGGATGAAGTTTTTATTCATTATCCGGGTGGAAAGTGGAAGGACAAAATTGTAGAAGTGCAGGGTCTTCCGGAATTTGTTCCTGGTGAGCAGGTGGTGATTTTCACTCGCAGTATCCATAATCGTTATTGGGGTCTCAATCTGGGAATGGGGACATATAAGATTGTCCGTTACGGGGATAATCCCACGATGGTGAACTCGCTTTTTCCGCATGATCCGCAGATGGGACAGATGAAGCTCGAAGAATTTGAAAAAACGGTCCGGCAGATCAAGGGAAGTTCCCTCAAGGTCGTGACTTATCAGCAATACCCGATCGAAAGAGATAAGGAAGCTCGTAAGCCTGCCTCCGAGAGAGAGGCAAAAAACCGTACGGTTGCAGGCGGTTCAGAAGAAGGGGAAAATAAGACTGCGGAAACGGGTTTTCATCCGATGTGGCTACTGACTTTCCTTGCCTTCCTGGGCTCTTGTTTCAGGCTGTCACGTCAGCGCCAGTAAGATGATTCCTGTGCAATTCAACGGAATGAAATGCGCTTTTTTTTCTTCGTTTTCTTATTATCCAGCCAGGCTTTTGCCTACCAATCCTCTCTGAATTCAGGAGCGAAACCCCTTAGCTGGCCGAATAATCAGATTCCTTTCACCATTTACTCCAATACTTCAGACCTCAGTAGTGCCACAACCGCAAATATCGTCCAGCAATCAGTGAATGAGTGGAATGCTCATTCGACCACCCAAATTCAGACCACGAACGGATCACTCAGTGAACTCAGATTTAAGAGTGACTTTTCAGTTTATGGCCCGGGTGTGATTGGTGTCACTGAACTTACATATAATTCGAGTGGCACTATTCAGCAGGCAAAAATTTTTCTCAATGATGAAGATTACGATTTTACGTCAGCGCCCGGCCCAACCGGTGATATCTATCTGGGCGATGTGGTGACTCATGAACTCGGGCATCTTCTTGGTCTTTCGCATTCTGAAGTTCTGGATGCAACTATGTTTTACGCTGCTTTTCCGGGACAGAATACTTTGTCCTCCGATGACAAGGCCGGCATCAAGAGTAAGTATGGCTCGGGATACGGTACTATTTCGGGAGTGGTTCAGGGGGGCGATGATGTAGGTGTCCTGGGTGTGCACGTCGTTGCGTTTTCCCGGAAAACCGGAGAAGCCGTCGGCGTAATCTCTGATCAATCAGGAAATTTTTCCATCAAGGGCCTTGATCTCAATGATTCTTATTATCTTTACACCGGTCCTTTAAAAAACATTGCTGCTCTTCCCGGACAGTTTGCAAACGTCCAGACAGATTTTTGTCCGGCGAGTTTTGTCGGTGGTTTCTTCGATGCTTGCGGAAGAGAAAATGAAGGTTTCCCCCAGGGAATAACTCTCACGAGTTCCGTCAAATCAGTGAATGTGGGAGTCGTGTCTATTCAATGTAGTCTGAAAAACAATGAAGATTACAGTGTGGAAAAACTTCAGCAGGACCCCGATCCGATAACTATTTTTGATTACGCAGCCGAAGACAGATACGAAAAAGCATTTGTCGGAAATTTCCAATCTAAGACTTCCTGGACTGCTTACGACAAACTCATTCTTGATTTCACTGGCTTCCCTGAAGCTTCTTTGTCGCAAAAATATCTGCGCTTAAACTTTCTGGCGAAACAATTCGGGAACCTTCTTGAATATGAAATGATTGTCCTGCGTAACGGAGTGCCCGTCGGCTCTTACCAGATTTCTAAGTCACCGGTGACGCTGACATGGGATACGGACATGATGGCCTACCTGCCACTGGATAATAATCCCGCAAATAATATTTTCGAAGTTCAAATCCGGTCGAAGAAACTTTCCACCACCATTGCTCTACAGACTTATGCGGAACTCGAAAAATTTGTGACTAATCAATACCTGCCGTACCTTCTTATTGCCGGACTTGAAACCGGTGCCGGCCCCTTGCTGGATACCACAGCATTATTGTCGGATAATGCTGCCTGTTTAGACGCACCCTTCACTTATGCAGTTTCCAATGCCCGTACCCTCGCGGGAACAGCCGAAATGGACCAGAAAAATGAAGAAGCAGCACCGGTCAGTTGCGGAACCACGGGTGGCAGCACTCCGGGTGATGGCGGCCACGGAAACGCCATCATGGTTTTGGGCTTTTTAATGGCCATTCTTCTTTCTAACGTACGGAAAACTGCCAAGAACTTTTTGTCTTAACCTTCCCTATTTATTAAAATAATCCCAAGTCACATTCAGGGAGAATGCTCATGAAGTTCAGCATCATCATTGCCTTTGTCCTCGTATCAGGAGCAGTCTTCGCCCAGAATCTTATGGAAGAAAGAATCTGGAAGCTCAGTTCGCGGAAGAAATCCATTTTCCTTGATTCGGGTATTTTCCATTACAACAATGGATCCAAAAATTCTCAGGTCACAGCAATAAGAAGCTCTGCCGTTGCCGGTCGTGGTTATGAAAGAGTAGTGATCGATTTCAATACACCCACTATTCCGAAAGTCTACGGACACATCTCATCTCAGAACCAGAAGCTTTCGATTGATCTCTTCGATACCAGTGTTGCTACAGCACAGCCTCAATTGAAGAATTCAAAATATGTGAAGAGCATCGATTTCATCAGCGTTGATGGCAAGACACTGACGCTGGATATCGCCCTCAGATCGAAAGCAAGCTTTGATGTGTTCTACCTCCCGGATCCGGGAAGACTTGTCATCGACATCCGCTAATTACCAAAAGAAAGGAAACTCTCATGGCCAAAGATAAATCGGCGAAAGCCAATCAGGATTCTCACGTTGCGGAATTACCACCGGAAGTCGTGATCATTCCTATCGTGAACAGTCCCATCTTCCCGGGGATGATCGCTCCGATCATTCTCTCAGAAGATAAGTACACACCAGAGCTGGATGCTTACCTGACGAAGCACAATTATGTGGCCCTCAATCTCGTGAAGTTTAAAGATTTCGGAGAGGGTGGCGAAGTTCTTCAGGAAATGGATGAAGAAAATATCAGTTACGAAGATGATGATGCCGGTTACCAGAGACTGGGATCTGCTTCTGATATCGGGATCAAGGGAATTACTCCGAAAGACATTTATAAAGTCGGTGTTCTTTGCAAGGTGATCAAGAAGCTTAAGCTTCCTGATGGCTCAGTAAACCTTCTGGTACACGGAATGAAGCGCTACCGCGCGGTTGAATATACTTCGGACGCTCCTTTACTGGTCGCGCGCACAGAAGTCTTTAATGATATTCATGAGCCCGATGAAGAGCTTGATGCCTACACCCGCTCGGTGATCAATCAGGTGAAGAAGCTTTCGGAAATCAATCCTTACTTCAACGAGGAAATGAAACTTGCGATGCTGAATTCTCCGTCGCCTGGGTCCCTCGCAGATCTCGTGGCCTTTGCCCTTTCTCTCGATGTGCCTGAAGCTCAGGACTTCCTCGAAACATTGGTCGTAAAAAAACGTTTCGCGAAACTTCTCGTTTATCTCAAGCGTGAAAAAGACGTCGCTGATATCCAGAAGAAAATCACCGATGAAGTGAACGATAAGGTGAACAAATACCAGCGTGAATATTTCCTGCGTGAACAGCTTAAAGTTATCAGAAACGAGCTCGGACTCGATGAAGATGATAAAGCCAAGGATGTGAAGAAGATCAAAGACGCCCTGGAAGAGGGGGGTCTGCCGGAAGAAGCGAAAAAAGCTGCCCTGGAAGAACTCGAGCGCCTGGAGAGTATCCCTGATTCTTCTCCGGAATATAACGTCACCAGGACTTACCTCAACTGGATGACCCAGCTTCCCTGGAACAAGATGTCTGATGATAAGGTCAACATCGATACCGCGAAGAAAATTCTCGATAAGGATCATTATGGTCTCGAGAAACCGAAAGAAAGAATCATGGAGTTTCTCGCCGTAAGAAAGCTCAAGCCTGAATATGACGGCACAATCCTATGCCTGGCGGGCCCTCCGGGTGTTGGTAAGACTTCACTTGGCCATTCCATTGCCCGGGCACTGGGAAGAGAATTCTATCGCTTCTCACTTGGTGGAATGCGGGATGAAGCTGAGATCAAGGGTCACCGTCGGACTTATGTCGGAGCGATGCCTGGAAAAATAATTCAGGCGCTCAAGCGTGTGGGTGTGAACAATCCGGTTATCATGCTGGATGAAGTTGATAAAATCGGAAAATCGTTTCAAGGTGATCCTGCTTCCGCACTTCTGGAAGTTCTTGATCCGGAACAGAACAAGACATTCATCGATAACTACCTTGATGTGCCTTTTGATCTTTCCAAGGTGCTTTTCATTGCTACCGCTAACTATATCGGTGAAATTCCCGAAGCGCTTCTCGATCGTATGGAACTGATCGAACTTTCTGGTTATACCATTGAAGAAAAGCTCTCGATCGCACAGAAATGGGTCATTCCGAAGCAGCTGAAGAAGCATGGTTTGACCTCTAAGGAATTCTCTCTCAGTGCAGAAGTTCTGAAAGCTCTTGTTTCTGATTATGCCCGCGAACCGGGTGTTCGTGTGATGGAACAGTTTGTGGCCAAACTTTGTCGTCGTGCCGCCCTGGAGAAAGTTTCTAACAAGCGCGCGAAGAAATTTTCTCCGACGGTCGCGGAACTTGAGAAATTCCTCGGACCCAAACGCTTTGAAACAGATAAGGCACAAAAGCCTCTTCAACCAGGTATCGTAACAGGACTGGCATGGACTTCTTTCGGTGGAGATATTCTTTTCATTGAGACGATTCCGCTGAAGGGCAGAGGCTTCAAGCTAACCGGCCAGCTCGGTGATGTGATGGGGGAGTCCGCCAACCTTGCATACAGTTATGTGAAGAGCATTCTTCAGGCGCAGATTGAAGAAGAAAAAATTAAAGCTGAAAAGAAAGCTCCGAAGAAAAAAGTGACGAAGAAAGTTGAAAGTCCGGTTGCGACTGTGGCCTCTGCGGTTCCGGCACCGAATCCGGAAGAAGCGACAGACTTCCTCGCGAAACACGAAATTCATCTTCACCTTCCGGCAGGCGCAACTCCGAAAGACGGTCCGTCGGCCGGTATTACCATGGCCCTCGCTCTTTATTCACTTTCGACGAATCAGATGGTGAGAGGCGATATCGCTATGACGGGTGAACTTTCACTTACCGGAAAAGTATTGCCGGTCGGTGGTATCAAGGAAAAAGTTCTCGCAGCTAAACGCGCTGGCATCAAAGAAATCATCCTTCCATGGCAGAATGAAAAGGATCTGAAAGAAGTTCCTGAGCGTCATCGCAAAGGCATGCGCTTCCATCCGGTAAAACATTTCGATGAAGTTCTTAAAATTGCTTTAAAACGCAGATAAAAAAAAAGGCCACCGAAAGGTGGCCTTTTTAATTGAGAATTTCTTCTTCTTAGAACTCGTCTGAATCGTACTCGCTCTTCAAGGTGTGCTTCACTTTTCCAGCAGCGATTTCACGAAGTGCAGTTACGACTTCTTTATTCTTAGAGCGAACCTGAGCATCGTCGCCTTCGCGGAGTTGCTTAACCCGCTTGGCAGTCAGGTGCACGAGCTCGTAGCGGTTTTCAACATGTTCAAGACAATCTTCAACGGTGACTCGGGCCATAGATACCTCTTATATATTTGGGAATCTCCATTTTTAAAAGACTTGGGGATTATTGTCAAAGAGAGATTACATTTTGCGGCGCAAAGTGTCTAAAATCACATTGCTTGCCCTCATTCGTCGGGGACTGAGGAGCATTTTTCCTTCAGTTAGGAATTTTTGATATGCGTCTATAATAGGTGGGATGAAGTTTTTCCTACTTATGGCCATATTTCTTATTCCGGTTGCCCAGGCAGATGACCTGACAAATGCCGTGCTACAGGCGACTGCAGGACTTTCCTCTCCGATTCCAGGACAAGATGATTTTGTTCCTTGTACCGATCCGCCGGTTCCAAATTCATTGAGTGAAGTAAACAGTGTCCGGACACAAAACCAGCGAGGCTGTGAACCCCTTCAGCCTGGAAAGCACCGTCTTATGCGCAGAGAAGATGGATTCAAGGCCGGAAACTATCTCATGAGAAATCTCGGCGGTGGAAGACTTGCTGCTGTCTTGAATGTGAACTGGAAGGCGGGCGCTGGAGCTTCTGCCCAGATGGTGGAAAGCATGAAAGCGAGGACCATCAATTGTCTCCGTGGACTTGCTCCTTACATGCGTAATGGAAATGAAAGACTCGAGATCCAGCTGATTGAGCCGGATGATGACCTGGCTCGTGGAATTCCAAGACCTGCCAAGATTGATATTGAAGTGACACCTCAGCGAGTGAATTATCGCGGCGATGCCGGACATTACGGAAGTAATTTTACCTGCAAAACCATTGGTCACGAGATGCTTCACATGGTTGGCCTGTGTGATGAGTATCATGAAGGTATAAAAAAAGTTGAAGGAACATCTCCTGCTAAATATCTCGATTGGAGCTGCCGTCCGGTAACTTCGACACCATCTTACATGCGGGATATTCACGTTTTTAATACGATCATTCCTCAGGTAAGACGTTGTGACTGCGGTTCCGAATGCCAGCAAATCATGAAAGGCCCAGCTGACATCAAAGGTATGTTTCTCAGTAATGATGTTGATCAGTTCATCAACAATGAAATGTCACTCATCGGGGCCCAGATTGTAGGAATTGAAAATGGAAGTGAAGTAAGACGGAATGCCTTCTGTACCTCCTACACTGATTCCCTGGGTTCCAATGAAAGACCTCCTGTCATGAAGAGTGCTATCTATCAGGGTGAAAATGGCGGAAGTCATACTTTTGTTACCTATCGACCACGGTACATGAAAAACGATCCGCCGATGGAAAGCTTCTACTGGTTCGGTCGCACAACCTATACCTGTAATTGTGCCGGTGATACACAAGGCTACTGCCAGCGAATCATTCAGAACACTATCCAACGGATTCAGAATCCTGGACCACGCGTGGATTGTCCGATGGATATTACTTCGCCAAGAGATATACAGGCAGATATCGGTGCACAGACTCAAGCAAGCGGGCTGGATGAATCAGTCAATCCGCCCCAGCTGGTTTTGAGATCTCCCGGCAACGGTCAATCACTTCTTCGTCCGCAACACTTCGAAAGAATCAAGGCCGGTAACTGCCGCGGTGGAGCTGCCAGAAATTATGAATTGTGCGAGGAGTTTGCATACCTCGGGCGCAACCCTGCCAATGGTTATCATATGCGCTTACCGACAGATCCCAACGTCAATCAATGCAGCGATCTTCCGCCGCAATGTCTTGATGACAGCTTCTATCTGGATGGAATCGGCTCTCCCGCCCCGCGAACTTCAGGACAGTAGTTCAGGCGTACATCGACTCAATTTCTTTTTTATATTTCTCTGAAACAACCTTGCGCTTGATCTTCAATGAAGGCGTAAGGAAATTCTCTGTCGTGAACTCTTCAGTCACGATGGTGAACTTCTTGATGGTTTCATATTGCGCCAGATTCTGGTTGAGCTCGTTGATCTCGTTCTGGATAACTTCACGAACCTTAGGATTCTTCGCCAGATCACTGACGGTGCAGTCAGACGGAAGATTGAGTTCATCTACCATGTGAAGGAAGGCTTCCTTTTCGATGCCTACCAGGGCAGTGATATAATTTTTCTTTTCACCGACAACTACGAACTGAGAAATATGAAGTTTCATCTTCGCCATATTTTCAATTTTCTGTGGCACCACATATTTTCCGCCGCTGGTTTTGATCAAATCTTTCTTACGGTCGGTGATTTTCAGAAATCCTTCTGAAGTGAATTCACCGATGTCGCCGGTATATAACCAGCCATCCTGAAGTGCCTCTTTCGTCGCCTCAGGATTCTTATAGTATTCCTTCATGAGTGCGCGGGACTTCACGAGAATCTCTCCGTCTTTGGCGAAGGAAATCTGAACATCTCCCATAGGACGACCGACGGTACCCGGAACCTGTTTGGCGAGTGGATTAATACAGACCGGTGCGATGGTTTCAGTCAGGCCGTAGCCTTCCAGAATCGTGAGATTGGCGTAGCGGAGGAACTTGATAATCTCCGGCGCCAGGGGGGCACCTCCGGAAACGAAGTAACGGATGCGTCCGCCGAAGCGATCATAGATCTTCGAGAAAACCAGTTTCTTCGCCAGTCGGTACTCTACGAGCTCAGCAGTTGAAGGCGAAAGGTCCAGATCGATTTTGTGGAAATATTTTTCTGCAGCGGACACGGCCCATTTGAAAACCTGTTTTTCAATCATTGAACCAGTAGTTGTTTTTTCCATGATCTTTGCATAGATTTTTTCAAAAATTCTCGGAACCGCAATCATGACTGTCGGACGGACGACGGCCAGGTTATCAATAAGTTTTTCGATGGACTCGGCATAGACGGCTTGCCATCCAAATACCAGGGGGAGAAGTGAGTCTGTTCTGCCCAGGACATGTGAAAGTGGAAGAAAGACGAGTGTCTTGTCAGTCGGTCCGAAGGCACCCATAATCGTCTTTTCAACATTCATCAGCATTGAGACAAGCCCCTCCTGAGTAATGACCGCGCCCTTGGGTTCTCCGGTGGTACCGGAAGTATAAATGATAGAAGCCATCTCATCGGGCTGCTGGTCTTTGATGTTGTTTTCAAAATAATCCGGCTGGATTTTTATTTCTTCCTTACCAATACGAAGAAGCTCTTTCAGCGAGAAATAGGGATAGGAGTTTCGGAATTTCTTCAACGTATCTTCCGAAAGCTCGTTAATCGAAATAACGGTTTTGAGATTTTTAAACTGAGGAAGAAGAGCAACGACTTTTTCCATCTGTTTGTCGTTTTCAACTACCAGAGTGACAGCATCAGAATGGTTGAAGATGTATTCCACTTCATGGGCGAGATAAGTCGGATAAACCGGAACGAGAGTACAGCGTGCGCACATTGTGGCCATGTCGAGAAGGTGCCAGTCTTTCGAGGTTTGTGCGAGAATGGCGATCTTGTCACCGATGGCGATGCCTGCCTTGCGGAAGCCATTTACCAGGTATTCGATCTGGTTTTTGTATTCTGAAAAAGAGAGGTTTCTCACTTCATTGTTTTCAATCCAGCCGAGGGCGTAGCGATCAGGGAATTTTTCTGCCTTCTCGAGGAGGAGGCGGCCAATAGTCAGTGTTCCGGGGTTCATACAATCCTTACTTTGCTTACACAGTTCATTTTTTTATGGACCACAGTAATAAGCAAGAAAAAACAACAGTTTCAGCGCGCTATCATAGGCACTCGCATTGCAGAGTGACGTGCCATGAAGAACATCATCATCGTGAGCAAATGTATTCGTATTTCTCCCTTCTCTTCGGAAGAGAACAACTATTACTTTCACTTTAAAGGCGTCTTTGCGGGAGATTTACTGAAGGAAGTCATCCTGCGCGGAAGAAAAGAATTCGGGATTGTCAGGGGTGAGGAATATCTCATCTATGTTCAGATGATCGCTCTGGAAAAAGGGACGCTCTGGGGAAAGATCCTCAGGACCAAACGACTAGAAGACTGTTGGGATAAATCTTAATCGACGTTAATCGACGTTAATCGACGTTAATCGCGACGTGATCGCCGATCATGAACTGAGGGAGCTCGAAGACCGGGACGTCTTCTTTTTCGTATTCATTCAGAGTGGCAATCGAGGCTTCATCGGATGAATGGATGACTTTGAGCTCGCCGATTTTCACCTTATAGTTCACCCGTTTTTTATTATCGTATGGGTTCTGCACTGAGATGATCCGGAAGACATCGAGAACAGCATCTTTCTTCACACCCTGGCCCTTGCCCATGTTCACGTAATAGTTCTTACGAATGACTTCGTTTTCCACTCCCATGGAGAGATCTTGTGCCAGACTGAAAATGACATAAGATTTTGCCCAGATGTTCTGGCTGATAAGGAGAGTAACTAAGAGAAACAGGATTTTCATTTGAAGCCTCGCAGGTGTCTTCAAAGCTTCGTATCGGGAGGGGGGTAGGAAAATTTAGCCTAGATCACGAAGCCGGAGCTTCGTGATCAGGTAT
>JAKFFP010000231.1:0-4118 GCA_036675045.1 Bacteriovoracales bacterium
CAGTAAAAAGCATCAACGGAATTACTGAAGAACAATTCAATAAAGTGATCGATGAAACAGCTGCCGTAATGGAGCCGCTGGTCGCTGCCCGCGGAGCGACTCTTAAAGTAGTTAAGCTTTGGGAAGATGCTACTGTGAACGCATACGCTGAGCAGTCAGGCAAAGAATGGAAGATCTCTATGTTCGGCGGTCTCGCTCGTCACGAGACAATCACTGCTGATGGTATGGCCCTGGTTGTTTGTCACGAAATCGGTCACCACATCGGAGGTGCTCCACTTTACAGCTGGAAAGCTGGATGGGCATCAACTGAAGGTCAGTCTGATTACTTCGCAACGACTAAGTGTCTTCGCCAGGTATGGCAGAATGAAAATAACGAAGAAATTATTTCCCGCATGGAAATTCCAGCTCGCGTGAAAGAACTTTGCGGTCAGCAGAATGTTTGGAACCGTGATTACGCCCTTTGCGTTCGTGGTGCCATGGCCGGTGACTCTGTTGCCCGTCTTTTCGCAGCACTCCGCAAGCAGGAACCATCTAAGTTTGAAACACCAGATCCGAAGGTTGCTAAGTATACCCAGGAATCGCATCCAGCGACTCAGTGTCGTCTCGATACATATTTCCAGGGTGCACTCTGTGCAGCTGACGAAAGAGAAGAATTCAGCCGTGATACTGAGGTTACAGGTTCATGTCACCTGACTCTCGGGCACAAGATCGGAATGCGTCCACTCTGCTGGCACAAGCCATCGGTCCTCTAAGAATATCTGACAAAAAGACTCAATCAAAAGGGCCGAGAAATCGGCCCTTTTCTTTTGGTCTGCAATTAGGCAGACCCGGTAAGGTCAAACATAATCTTACTTAAGTAGACGGATATTATCTTTCTGGAAATGATAGCTCCAAGATTTACGGATAAATCAAGGGGCCACCAGAGGCCAGGAGTTACACATGAAACTAGTTACTATCGCACTTCTTCTTTCCGCTCTCACCGGCACGGCCTTCGGTTGCGGACAGGAAAATGAAGGCTTTCTTCCTGAAAACGACATGAACATTCCGGTTAGTGCCAAGATCAACGGCGGGATCACTGAAGCAGAGTTTAATGCTGTTATCGATAAGTTCGAGCCAATCTATGCTCCGATTGCTGCCAACATGGGTGGAAAGCTTAAAATCGCGCGCAAGTGGTCTGACGGAACTGTAAACGCAAACGCCATGCAGTTTTTCGGAACATGGAATGTGAACATGTACGGCGGTCTCGCTCGTCATGAGAAAATCACTGCTGACGGATTTGCTCTCGTTCTTTGCCACGAAATCGGTCACCACCTTGGTGGAGCTCCGAAAGTCGGCGGATTCCTGCAGAGATGGGCAAGTAACGAAGGCCAGGCCGATTACTTCGCAACTCTTAAGTGTCTTCGCACTGGCTGGTTGAACGACAATAACATTGCCATCGTCTCTAAGATGAAAGTTCCTGAGCATCTGGCAGCTGCTTGTGCCCGCGCACACTCTGATAAAGCTGACCGTTCACTCTGTATCCGTGGCGGTATGGCAGGAGCTTCAGTTGCTGGTCTTTTCGCAGCAATGAGAAGTAAGCCGGAAGCTGAGTTCCACACTCCTGATACTTCGGTTGTGACTAAGACAAACAATGCTCACCCTGCTCACCAGTGTCGTCTCGATACTTATTTCCAGGGTGCTCTTTGTGAAAAATCACACACCGAAGACGTTTCTCAGAAAGATGAAGTTCAGGGTACATGTCACGGTTCAACCGGACACACTGTTGGTCTTCGTCCGCTTTGCTGGTTCAAGCCGGGCGTTCTCTAATCTTAAGTAGATTTCAAAAAAAAGGCTCCTTACGGAGCCTTTTTTTTTATTTTCCCAGAAACTTCAAAAGATCTTTCCATGCTCCAGCGTCCGCCTCTTTATTGTAGGCGATAGGGATATTGTATTTTTTCCCGACCTCAGTTGCCCTGGGGTTAGTGAAAGCGTGAGTTGCGTTTTTATAGTTCACTATTTTGTGATCTGCCTTGAGGGCCTTCATTTCTTTTTCAAAGGCCTGTCTCTGCTTGGGCGGAACCATCGGATCGGCCAGTCCATTTACCGCAAGAATCTTCGCCTTGATGCCATTTGATTTGAGTGTTGATTCGAGACCGCCGTGAAAACTTGCGACACCGGCAACGTCAGCACCGGAGCGGGCAAGGTTCAGTGCCTGCGTTCCACCGAAGCAGTATCCGATGACATATATCTTAGAAGGATCAACGTGCGGATCTTTCTTTGCCTCCGCGATATATTTGTTCAGCCGATCAACGCCCATCTGGGGATTCTGATAAAAAGGTGTCGCGAGTGCGCCGGCATCTTTTGGATTCTCTACGACTTTTCCGTCTCCGAAGAGATCAACCGGAAGAGTAGCGAATCCTTCCTTCGTCAGCATGGCACTACGATCGCGGATGTAATCATTTCTTCCCCACCATTCATGAACGATTACCACCAGAGGAACTTTGTCTTTCATGTCTTTGGGAAGCTGAACCTGGGCGGAAAAGGTTTTACTTTCCTCTTCGAAAGAAACGACCGGGGTATAAGAATCTTTCGCCGATTTTTCTTTATTCATGTGGCCACAGCCAATGGCAAGACTGAGGAACATCATGGCATGCATAAATTTCATACGATCTCCTTTGAGATTTTGATTCTCAATATAATGGAAATCTGAATGAAATATAGTCGCTGTGCGATGAGTGAAAAACAGTCGGACTTTACTCGACGTAATCCGAGTTTTTAAAGAATTTCACGTCGGGATTTTTTTCCTGGGCGAGCTTCATGTCCCATTCTGTCCTGACCGCAAAGCAAATGCGCTTTTCCTTGTCTTCCATGATGACACTTGAATACTCATGGCAGAATTTTTCTTCCGCTTTCTTATCCGGGAACTTGAGCCAGCGGACACCGGCCCAGGCGACTGGTTCGTAAGTGGCCTCAACAGAGTATTCATCTTCCAGGCGGAACTTCACGACTTCAAACTGGAGCGCACCCACGGCACCCAGCATTTTCTCATTGGTGAAGCGGCGGATAAATAATTGAGTCGCACCTTCTTCTGATAATTGCGCCAGACCTTTCTCAAGGTGCTTTGCTTTCATGGGATCCTTTGCCGTTACCCGCATAAAAAGTTCCGGCGAGAAGGAAGGAATTCCGGTGTAACGAATTTGTTTTTTTCCCATCGAGAAGGTGTCACCGATCTGGTATTTCCCGGTGTCGTAGAGACCGATGATATCTCCGGCGTGAGCTTCTTCTGCGATGTCGCGATCCCGCGCCTGGAAGATGAGGGGAGTTGCGATCTTGATCTCTTTGCCTGATCTCACGTGATAAATCTTATCGTTCCGGCTGAACTTCCCGGAACACACGCGCATGAAGGAAATCCGGTCACGGTGCTTGGGATCCATGTTCGCCTGGATCTTGAAAATAAATCCGGTGAATTCCGGATCCGATGGGTCGATCGTAACGGTCTTGGCACTGGAATCAAATGGGGGAAGAACAGCATCGCGGGGACGGGGAGTCGGGGCGATCTGGGTAATGAGATCGAGGGTTTCTTTTACACCGAAGTTTTTAAGTGCTGAACCGAAGAATACCGGCGTCTGAATTCCCGCCAGATATTCGTCCATGCTGAATTCCGGAATAAGAGTTGCCACCATCTCGAGATCCTCAGCGAGTTTTTCCGCCAGCGGCTGGCCGATAGCTGCGATGAGCTCCGGTGATTTGGTATCCGAAGCATCAATAAAGTTCGGAGCAAATGGATCGCGGGCATCCTTGTAAGAGAGAATCTTCTTGGTCTTGAAATCGTAGACACCCTTGAAATCAACTCCGTTACCCACGGGCCAGGTCATGGGAATACACTGGATCTTCAGGATTGATTCGATGTTATCGAGAAGGGCAAAGGGATCCAACGCTTCACGGTCAAACTTGTTCATGAAGGTCACGATAGGTGTGTCCCGCATGCGGCAGACTTCCATGAGCTTGATTGTCTGCGCCTCCACACCCTTGGCCACCTTGCCCCAGATGTCGATTTCCCAGTTAACTTGCGTAGCAAGGTTGTATTGCTTGGTAAATTCCTGCCCGGTGCTTTTTTCGAAACTGGCGCCGGCGCCGGC
>JAKFFP010000219.1:0-4110 GCA_036675045.1 Bacteriovoracales bacterium
GTCCTCGAACCCTCGTACTCGAATGACATTATCAAGACGCTTAAGAGCTCGGGCTTCAAATATGTTGAGCGGATTTTCAAGCTGAATTCATTTGAAGGATTTCTGGCGGTCAAATAAAAAAGGGCCCCGAAGAGGGGCCCTTTTGAGTGCAGCTTAGTAGCAAGACCAGTAACAGTCGTCTTCGCAAGTATATCCCCAATACCAATCCTCGTAGCAATAGGTATCGCACACGTAGACGTCTTCGCAGTAGTATCCGCCGCCGCCATTATTACCGCCTGATGAACCACCAGCAGCAACCGCGAGAGCGACAACTACCAGAAGAACACCGATACCGATGTAAAGAGCGGCATCGCCGTTCCATGAAGCACCGACAGAGTAAGAGCGCTTCATAGTCTCAGTCATGTAGTTGGCTGCCTGAGAAGCATTCATTTTCTGAAGCTGGATCATAGTGAAAGCTGTTTCCATATCGCGGGCAACTTTCGCATCCTTAACTTCTGATTTCACGAAAGCAATAAGATCAGCGTTCGTGAGACCTTTCGCCTGAAGGCCCTTAAGCGTCTCGTTAAACTTCTTCATCTGAGCATCGTAGAAAGCTTTGTCTTTCTGGTTCCACTCAACTGTGAGTGCGTAGTTCAGCTCATCAAAGGCCGTCTTGAGACCAGCGTTCGTGCGACCGAAAGCTGTGGTCGTTGTGATAGCGAGAACCATCATCAACGTGATTAGTTTTTTAAACATGGTAACCCTCCTGCAGGTTATAAATGGAATCGGCCGGAGTCATATCATGAAGGAGTCTTGACCGCGAATATTTGTAAAGTTTTCCAGGCGAGGATTTAGAGAGCCTAAAGGTCAAAATGACACCTGTGATTTTCATCCCGAAGTAAGAAAGAAAATGCCGGTGACCATATTCGATTAAAGACCCCGGAGATTCAATGCTTTCAGGATGCGCATTTTATCATTGAAGGGCATCTCACACATCTCGTCACAGGTGTTAAGGATGCCTTCAATCAGTTCCCGGCGGATGTTAGAATTCGTGGTGAGCTTATTCCGGAGCGCATACATGAATTCTGTTCCCTGCTCTTCGCCGACGATTTTTTTCATCTCCCAGAGCATACCGAACACGAAGTCAGTATTGGCATAGTCCTGCATCTCAAACTGAAGCATGTACTCCTGCTTCCGCTTGGCATTTTTTCCGTTATACACGTTGTACTTTTTGATCTTCATCGCCAGCTTCGGTGAATCGGCTATCTGACCAGCAAAGAAATCCGCCATCCCTTCGATGATCGCGGTCGAGTGGGAAAGAACGAGCGCATCCGAAAGAGCGGCGTGCGCGTATTCGTGATAAATGATTTCAGGAACCATCGCCGTATCAAGCCAGTACCACTTTCTGGAAAGGGCCTTCGTCAACGGATCGATCATAAGATAGCCGGCCTCAATGATGAGTGAAGAACCGACGGTGCGGATCAGAGCTTCCTGGGAAAACGGTCCCGGAACTCCTTCCTGGGCCTCTTTCGTGACGGCCACTGCCACGTTAGAAAGAAAGCGCTGGAATGACTGCATGTGAATCTGGTTTCTGAACTGCCCGAGAAGAACCTGGAACTCCTGCTGGGCCGAATTGTTCACGCGCAGATCACTGATGTGAACGCGCTTGGAAGGACGGAACCAGATTTCCATTCCCCATGGTTTTACGCCACGGGATTCAAGGCCGCGACCGGCAGGAATAGTGAGAGCGTTGTTAAATTGCGGCTCAAGATTGTCATGAGCAAAGTGTCCAAGTTCAGAGAACTGGTTTGTGTGCTCAATCCGGATCGTCATCTTAGGAATATTTCTGACGTAGTCTGATTTCACCACTTCCGTAAAATAAGTCCGGGCCTTCATCAGGTGATAGTAGGCCGTGGCGGCACGGAACGTGAGATGCTTTTCCTCAGAGAACTTTACCGCTTCTTCAGATTTCCCTTTAACGATCCTGAAGAACTCACCGTCAAAGGAATCATCCGAGACGAGATTCGTGAGAGTGACATCACCGGTAAAGGGTCTGCCGTTCTCCGAGCGTATTAGGGCCTCCATCACGACATCCTTAGCGAATGCCTGGAAAGAGAAAAGACCAATGAGTAATAGAATTGTTGTTTTCATTAGAATAACACCGTTTCATCAGGTTGATTGTCAGAGCCCTTACCTACCGTTGCCTCGATGACGACGAGAACCAGCGCCGGGATAAATCCGTATGGAGGTGGGATGGCAATGGTCGCGACCGAGCTGAATGTGCGAACCCATACCGAAGCTTTCTCCCAGAAAGTCTTCGCCGGATTCCAGATCTCTTCCAGTCCGCCAAGTTCTTTCAGTTCCACTGCTGGTATAAGACTTGTCTCATAAGAGGCAGTGATGATGTCCATATAACCCGGCGATCGGCCGTTAAAATAAGTGTTGAGTGAAAGGAGCGCCATCTCCTTACGCAGGAGCTTGATCGCGAGGCGGAATCTTTCCATCGGGTCGAGGGTGATGATTTCAATCTCTTCGTTTTCACCTTCGATCTGAATGGTCACTTTCTTCGCCTCGAGGCGCGTGCGAAGACGCTTCACCACATCGGCCATGAGCATGATCTGAAGATCGGTGTAGGTTTCCATCAACCTGATACGATTACTGATTTTGGTCTTAGTCGCTTTACTGGTGACAAAGTCACTTCTCTCTGAAGGATCACGCAGCGGCTTATGCAGACGAAGAGATTTTATTTTCTGATAGTATGAGCGAAGTGAAAGGAGGCTGTTTCCGATCTCGTTCACACGAGCGCGCTCAAGGAGAAGATAGGTCTGGCCATTAATGACTTTTTTTCTGGCAGCTTCGACAAAGAGACCTTCCAGTTCTCTTTCCGAAACGTCATCGGTTTTTCTGATTTCACCCAGAAGGTTTCTGTAGGCTTCATCCAGACAGGCATTCTTCAGGAATTTCTCACGGAAAGTTCCGACGGTCTTGATCATCTCATTTATCTTCGAGCGCCCCGGCTTTCTCAGCTTTTCCGGATCTTTCGGAAGATCAATTGTGGTCTTCATCACCTTCCTGGCATCCAGGAGAATTTTCAGGGCGACATCATCGAGCTCATCAATTGAGCGAAGATAGTGAAGAGTCCCCTCGTAATCATCGAAACGACGGCTTTCTTTAAGATAGGCATCTTCCATTTTCTTATTGAGATCGTAAGCGCAGAGTTTCGCCGGCTCTACTCCCTTCAGTGAATTGCGATAAACCTGAAGGATTTCTTCGCCGGAGAAATCCCGTAGAGCACGCGCCATCTTGCCCGGATTTTCAAAGAAGCTCTTTCCTTCCCGATCGTTCTTAAACGAGATCGTTTCCTGGGCGAGTACCGGCATGGCAAACAAGATCAGGCCTAGAAGTAAGGAGTTCATCGCTACAAATCCTTGATAGTTTCATCAGAATCTAGCACTGCGTCATGTCGGGATATATAGAGTGAGTAAAAAGGAAAGGGCAACCGTCTGCCCTTTTTCCCAATACTTAGACTTTAAGATCTCTTAAAACGGCCCGGGTAAGGCGCCGGATCCCCTTTTCAATATCCTCGGATGATGAAAATGGGATGTCGTTGGTGCGAAAGCAGCAGTTGTACATGAGGGCCATATGGATGGTGTGACTGAAGAGAACTTTCAGGGCCCAGTGCAGGTCTTCCTCTTTTAATTTATTCCCGGTCTCCTTAAGGATCATATCCACGATCACTTCGCCACCCGGAGGCCCGGGTTTATGTCCTTCCGGAAAAACATTCTCTTTTGCCGACATCATCATCTTGAAGTGAGACAGAAGATCATGCGACTTCGTCTGAAAGTAGCGGAAGACTTCCACCAGAAGATCATCCAGGTTTATTCCTTTCAGGGCCATCGCCTGAATGTCGGCGGAACAATCCGCATGCCCGTTGATGAGAATCTCGTGAAAGAGTTTTTCCTTACTCGAGAAGTGATAGTTAACCGAAGCAACGTTCACCTCTGCCACCTTGGCGATTTCGCGGATACTTGTTCCTTCGAAACCGTTTGTGGCAAAGAGTACCCGGGCGACTTCGAGAATCTTATTTTTTGTATCTGAGCTTTGGTCAGTCATATTTATTTCCCCATGCTC
>JAKFFP010000334.1:0-22362 GCA_036675045.1 Bacteriovoracales bacterium
GACCCGAAAAGCGTGGTAGGAAAAAATGTTAAAGACTCGTTCCCGCCTGAAGTCTTTAATGATCTAAAAAATAAAACGGCAGAAGTGTTCAATGGGAAGACTGTCAGATTCAAGCACTTCGTGAACTATCCCGTCGGCAGGAAGTTCGTGGATGTGACTTACAAACCACATCTCGATGAGAACGGAAATGTCCTGGGACTTTTCGTTTCGGTAGATGATCTCACCGAAGAGAAAATGAAGATTGATGAGCTCCGGAAAGAACAGGAGCTGCGTGAAAAATTTGTTTCCACTCTTTCTCATGATCTCCGGACCCCACTTACTGCTTCCAAGATGTCAGCGCAGATCATCGCGAGAAAGATCAATGATCCCGCGATCCATGTTCATACGAACCGGATCGTGGATAACATCAACCGGGCAGACAAGCTCATCCAGGATCTTCTTGATGCCAGTAAGATCCGCGCGGGAAAGATGTCGCTACCGGAGATGGAAGAATTCGATGTGGTTCAGCTGGTTCAGACAACACTTGAAGATCTCACTACGATTCATGGTGAAAGGTTTACCCTGAGCGGTCCCAATAAACTGATGGTGAATCTTCATCAGGATGGAATCCGGAGAATCCTGGAAAATCTCTGCTCCAATGCTATCAAATACGGCTCTACTCAGGACCCGGTAAAAGTGAATGTTGAAAATATGGGCGAGCGATTCAGTTTGAGTGTCTCCAATACCGGAAATCCACTGATTCATATTGATCGGGATAAACTCTTTGAGCCGTTTGAACAACTCCCCGGCACTGGAAAAACCGGGTGGGGTATCGGGCTTACTATTGTCAAAGGAATAACCGAGGCCCATGGTGGCTCAGTCCGGGTGGAATCGGACGGGAAAACAATTTTTACCGTCAATCTTCCGGTGAATGCCGCTCCCTTCATTGAGAATCACCTTCACTGAAAAAATTGCCCCCTCTCCTATCCACAAAGTTTTCACAATCATCATCTAATCTTTCTGCATGACAATGGATCAGTTCATGACAGACATCATGGAGAAGAAATCACAAAAGCTTCTCACCACTAAAGAGGAAAAAATCCTCATCCTCGACACTCTCCAGACACTTCAGATCATGACCATCCTCTTCCGGGAAGAAATCCACGATATCGTCATTCGCATGAGCGAAAGGGAAACACTGGAATGGGACGCGGGCGTGAAAAGATTCATCTATCATAAAGATGAAACTTCCCGTTATCTGGAACTCGCGCGGAAAGATGTCCTGTTTCGTGTGCGGCCCTTCCTTCAGGATCTCCTGAAAAAGGCCCGGGAAACCCTAAAGTAGTCCTGAGCTTCTGCAGCGCAACAACTATACCCGCTTAACTTATCGAAAATCTCGATGCTAAGATTGGGTATCGTTCTTAAACTCAGGAGTTTATATGAAAACTATCACCGCTCTTCTTCTTGCTCTCAGCATGGGTTCTGCCTTTGCTGCTGACATCCAGATTCTGGATGCAGATCTTCCGACAATCTCTTCTTACGATGCTCAGGTTGATGCTCGTTTCCAGATGGACACAACTACTGGCGAAGGCTCAGTTGTCGTAACTGTTTCTGAAATGCGCTGGACAAACATGGGTGGATATTATGACCAATGGGGACGCTATTACCCACGTAATGTCAGAATGCCTGTTCTGGTCATGAAAGATTCAGTAAAAGTTGAGGGCCTCGCTCTCCACGGCGACCAGGTTATCTACGCTGGTGCCGAAGGGGATGTGAACTGCGGAAGACTGGGTCTCAGCACTGTTCTCCGTCGTCCAACCATTTTCCTCACTGGTAACTGCAAACTCTCAGGCAGAGTGACCGGTAACTGGAATACCGCACGTGTCAACGTGATGATGAAGACGAAATAATTTTTTTTCTTCCCCAGGGGCCCTTATGGGCCCCTTTTCTTTTCAAAATCAATTAAAATATCCTCATGAATATATGGCTCAAAAGAGTCTCTCTCGTTCTTCCGCCTGCCATCGTGGCGGGAGTCTATTTCAATAAAATCCCTATCGGTCCGGAGTTCCGGGAGAAAGTTGAACCGGAGAAGATCGAAAATATGGTCCCGCAAAAAGAAGTTTTTCCCATCGTGGAAAAGCTTCGCGGAGAAGTTTACGTTAAGGATCTCGCCTCCTTTCCGCCGGTTCTCTTAAAGGGCGGGGAAATACTGAAGGAAGGTCAGAGCCTTGCCACCGGCCCCCACAGCGATGTCCTCCTTACTTACCGCGGATACCACTCCTGGATACTGAGAATTTATCCGGATGCTCAGATTAATATTGATGAGCTGCTGAATGGAAAAGACAAGCAGACTACCGTTGTGAACCTCATGCGAGGTGGAATCATCCTCAGGGTGAAGAACAATTCGGGCGCATCCGGAAACGTCCTGGTCAGAACCAAATTTGCAAGTTTCGTTGTGAGTAACGGGACCGTCGCCATTCTCACAGACGGTGAGAATCAATCTCTTATGAGCGTGCAGGCGGGTTCAGGCGAAGCCGAGAATCTGAAAACTATGGATAAAACGCCGGTACGGGCCGGCCACAATTACCTCGTCAACCGCGAAGGTGAAAAGAAAGTTCAACTCGATCTGGATGCCCTTGATCTCTTTGACTGGGAACCGACAAATCTCACCAGTACGCTTCCGACCATGGAAAAAGTCACCGATCTTGTGGGAAGCCTTGGACCGACGCTGGATGATCAGGCGAAAGCGAAACTCGAGGCCTTGAAAAAAATTGATGAAGTCATCCTGGCGTTTAAAAAAGAGAATGAGATCCTTAAGCGTGAGCTTGCGATTCTCCTGGAGAATGCTGAACAATCCCGGATCGGCCTCAGGAAAGAAAGGGTCGTGGTTGAAAAAGATATCAAATGCCTGCAAACCAACGAATTTGAATGTAATCTGTTCAGCGAAAAAATCCTCCTCATGCGTGGCTTTACCAAGATGTGGGGAAATCCGCAGTATCGCGATTCCCTGGTGGTAAGCCTTGGTAAGTACCTTCAGGAAAGAAATGAGGAAGTACAAAGGCGGGAAGATGAGGCGAAGATCAGTGCACGTCTCATGACCGCACGAGAAGCGGTTTTAAGGGCCGTGGAAGCTGATCGTGCCGCTGAAAAAAACCTGGAAAAACTTATTCCGTCACTTCAGGATGAGCGCTTAAGGCGATAACTCTCCCGCGCTTCATCTATTTCAAAATTCAGATGCTGGATGAGTTTTCCCGCGAGGGATTTATTCGAAAGATGCACATACAGTTGGGGATGAATCACCACATCTTCCACCAGCCAGTTCCCGGTCCCGAGCATGAGCTCCTTCTTGTCCGCCACCAGGTATTTCGCATGCGAAAAGGTCCAGGGTATTCCGGAATGAAGCTCTTCTATTCCGGCTGACCGTAGTCTCTTCATCGTCGCCTGGTTCCGGTAAATGTATGAGAGAGCAAATGACATGTGCCGGTGTACAAGTCCGGTAACCTTAACTCCCCTTTCATGAGCACGAATGAGGGCCTTCTCAATTTCTTTATGGTCAAAGAAGTAGATTGAAAAATGGATTGTCTTCTTCGCCCCATCGATCACCTTGATCAGCTCATTTTTGAAAGTACCATCCGGATAGAAAGGAGCTCTGAGCCTGATTCCGCCGTGATGACCACCATGCCAGTGATATTCAAAATATTTCAGGAACTCCCTGGAAAATTCGGGCCCACGCAGGAGAAGATTGGCCTCGTAATTTTTCGTGATGGATTGATGCGAGAGATTCGTGGAACCGAAGAAAAGAATTTCCTTATCAATACAAAAACCCTTGGCATGAGTTGACCCATACCGGACCTCGATACCCGCCTCTTCCAGGAAATCTGCAGTGACCCTGTTTCGGTCGACGGTTTCGCGAAGGCCCTCTGTGAACAGACGGACTTTTACACCTTCCTTTGAAATCGCCACCAGCTTTTTTGCAATGGTGTAAGGCGCGCCCTTTTCGCTGATCTTGCCGGAAGCGGATCCGATAGCGAAAGAAAAAGACATGAGGTCGACGCTTTTTTTTGCGCCATCCAGAAGCTTTAACAGCGTCGGTAAATAGTCCTGATCGGTGATAACTTTATTGGTCTTTGCCATCACCATCATCATACATTTTTCACGGGTCGGTGGACACGCAGTGAAGTTCTCTTGATTCGGCGATTCAGTGAGAAGTAAGTTGGTCTATTGTGGAGTACGGAGCCAGCACTGGCCGGTGCGCGAAGTGCAGTAACCAGTAATATTGTTATTGGTCCAGCAGACGTGGGTAAGCCCATGAATGGAATATTGCTCCGTCCGGAAAAAAGATGAGCAGAGCCCCTTTCCCGAATTGATAACCACTTTCTCTCTGGCGAACTGTTCAAATTCCTGAAGTGTCAGACCGGTCAGTGCGAATTTGATGGCATTTTCTGAGCGCTCGACGAGGATCCGTGAAACATCCGCTTCCGTCACTCCCGTCGGATTTTTTTCCGGAATCCCGGCGATCTCTCTTTTTCTTGAATCTACGGAAAGAGTAACCGCGCAGTCCTGGTGTTCCTGATCGAAGAATAAAACTTCGACAATATGAGGGAGATTTTGTTCCGGAAATTCCTTTCTCATGTCCTCCTGTGCTTTCATGACCACGAGTTCACAGGAAGTCTGTTTGGAAAGTGAGGGCCCGCCGGCGATGCGACGATAATAAATTTTTGATCCCTGAGTGACTCTCAGGGCCTGTTCACCCGAACGGATCGCTGAAACCCATGAGGGAACGGAAGGCTTCTCTTCGTAATGGGAGCAGGCAAAACATAGGAGAAGAAGGGCCAGTTTTCGCATGAGGAACTCTTCGGAGAATTCCCCATATATCTTGAGTAATCCAGGCCCCTATCCCCTTGTTACTAGAACTTGGCCACCAGAGCAGTTGTCGTAAGGTAGTCGTAGTTCTTAAACCCTGCACTCGCCGGGCGATTATCATACATGCCTTTGTAGGCCACTTTCAGCGAGAAAGTCGTATTGAGAATCGCGGTCATAGAAGCTTCGCCGTTAATGAGATAATCGGCGTCTTCACTGAAGTTAGGAATATACTCCAGCCAGATTTTATATTGAAGGGTTTCAGAATACTTGTGATCGAACTCGTTATAGAGCCGGGCCTTGTGATCGTAGGAGTTCTCAATGGGTGCATAACGATCTTCAATCGCGTATCGATAAGAAAGTTCAGTGAAAAAGATCTGGAGATCTGTTTTCGTATAATAGTATTTCATACCTATGTCTGAGTTATATCTCGCCTTCAGAGCGGTAAAGCGATTTCCTTCAATGATCTCGCCGGTAATAAGGGAAAGTTTCGGGCCTACTTCCTGTTCCACTTTTCCGTTCACATCCCAGTTTCTCACGGAAACGTTATCGGAAGTTTCGCCATAAGTGTAATGACCACCGAAGAGCGCGGAGTATTTCATCCATTTATAGACATTCGTGGTTTTGGCATTGGTGGTCTGGACTTCGGCGTTTCCCCCGCTCTGGATGATCGCTAGTTCGGTTTCATTGGTAAGCTGGGCCAGGGCGCTGAACGGAAGTAAACACATTACGAGAATGAGAAGTTTCATGAAAAGACCTTTGTTAAAAGTAATGACATACCATTTCCAGTTCAGGTTTGTCAGTTGAAGAAGTGTGTCCGGTCCGGATATTTTCTGAGAAGATCGACTCATGGAAAGAGCCGTCCAAAGAACAATTCACGCTGAACAGGATGACATTGCTGATCTCCTTACTTTCAGGGCCATGCCGGTATCCGGACTGGAAATGATCGATCCCTTTCTCTTTCTCAACCATCACGGTCCTCAGAACTACGAGGAAAACAATCATGGTTTGCCTTTCGGTCCCCATCCTCACCGCGGATTTGAAACCGTGACGTTTGTCTTAGATGGGGACATCGCTCACAAGGACTCAAGCGGAAATGAGAGTATCATCACAGCGGGCGGGGTTCAGTGGATGACGGCCGGAAAAGGCATCGTTCATTCGGAAGTTTCCTCAGATCATTTCCGGAGAGCGGGCGGAGGGCTTGAAATTCTCCAGCTATGGATTAATCTTCCCGCCCGTCTAAAATTTTCTGAGCCCTACTATCTTGGCCTTCACCGCCATCAAATACCAAATTATGAAAGAGACAACGGCAGGGTGAAAGTTCAGCTGGTGTCGGGGAAATGGGAAGATAACCTGGGTCCCTTTCCCACCATCTTTCCGGTGACAAACATGCTCATTTCTCTTCTTGCCGGGGCCGAATACAGTTTTCAGGTACCGGAAGAAGAAAACATTTTCTTCTACATCATCTCGGGTGAATTAAAGGTGAACGGAATAGCGGCGAAGATGAGAGAAACGGTGACCTTCGGTGCCTCGGGAGAGATCCTCCGGGTCTCGTCGGGAAAGGATTCACGGATTCTCCTCTGTCACGCTCGTCCTCACAAGGAACCCGTTGTAAGTTATGGACCTTTCGTCATGAACACTGTCGAGGAAATCAACCAGGCGATCCTGGATTATCAAAATGGCATCTACGAAAGATAAACAACGCCGATATATCTCCATTTTCCCCTTTAATTCGCGTCCTCAGTTTTGACATACTATGGGAAACATTTTTTCCCGGGACCATATGAAAATTGCGATCGTTGGCAGCGGTATTTCCGGTATGACCTGCGGTCATTACCTGGCCGAAAACAATCACGACATACATCTCTTTGAAGCCGATTCAAGGATCGGGGGCCACACCCATACTCATGATATCGAAGTGGAATCCGGAAAGTACAAAGTCGACACTGGTTTCATCGTCCACAACAACAAGAACTATCCTCACTTCATCAAGCTCATGCAAAAGATCGGTGTGAAAACCCAGGAATCCATCATGAGCTTTTCCGTAAAAGCGGAAAACCCGGATCTCGAGTATAACGGCACAACCATTAATGCTCTTTTTGCGCAAAGAAGAAATCTCGTTCGTCCTTCATTTTACCGGATGATCAAGGACATTATCCGTTTTAACAAGGAAGCGACTTCCTATTACCAGAAAATCAAAGACGCGATCTTCGAGGAGAAAACCCTGGAAGAATTTCTTCGCCTGAACCGGTACTCTTCTGAATTCACCGAACACTACATCATGCCCATGGGAGCGGCGATCTGGTCGGCGAGCCGCCAGGAAATGCGCCACTTTCCTCTCAATTATTTCGTGAGATTCTTCCATCATCATGGACTCCTCCAGGTGAATGATCGTCCACAGTGGAGAACAATGGTGAATGGCTCATGCAGTTATATTCCCAATCTCACTGCGAACTACGCTGACAAGATCCATCTCAACTCGCCGGTTCAAAGTGTGAGAAGAAAGCACAAGCAGATGGAAGTGGTTACCGCCGGGAAGACACACGAATTTGATCACGTGATTTTTGCGACCCATGCGGATCAGACGATGAAGATCCTGGAAACTCCGACGCCGGAAGAAACACGTATCATGAAGGGATTTGCTTATCGCCCGAATGACATTGTTCTTCACACCGACACGAGTGTCCTTCCGAAAAGAAAACTTGCTCACGCTTCCTGGAATTACTATTTACCGAAAAATCTACGTGATCGGGTTGCCGTTACCTACCACATGAACATGCTCCAGGGAATCAGGTCCCCGGAGAGCTTCCTGGTATCACTTAATATGGAGAATTACATCGACCCGAAAAAAGTGATTAAGGCAATCCCTTACTCTCACCCGGTGTATGACATGAATTCCGTGGTTTCCCAGAACCAATGGGGCGAGATCAGCGGAAAAGACCGTGTCCATTTCTGTGGCGCTTACTGGGGGAATGGTTTCCATGAAGATGGAGTAAGATCCGCGATCAAAGTGATTGAGAAACTTGGAATCGCCGTGTGAAGAGTTGTCTTTACACGGGCGAGATCGAGCATCGGCGCTTTGAACCCGTTTGCCATGAATTCAGATACAAGGTTTGTTACTACTACCTGGATATAGAGGAAATCGAGAAGATCTTCCGTTATCCTTTTCTTTTGTCCCTGAATTCTCCAGGCATCCTTTCGTGGTGGCGGAAAAACTATATCTACCCGAATGATCTCTCCATCCGCGAAGTCGTGACTAACGCGATTAATAAGCACACCGGTGAGGACTTTGACGGACCGATTCGCATGCTCACGAATATTTCCTATTTCGGTTACTGCTTTAATCCTGTTTCGTTTTATTACTGCTTTGACAAAGAGGAAAAATTAAAGTTCATCGTTTCTGAAGTCACGAATACTCCCTGGAAACAGAGGAATATCGAGGTTTATCCATTTCGGGGAGATAAAAAGACACTCCAGCAGCATCCGAAGTCTTTCCATGTGTCTCCCTTCATGCAGATGGAAATCGATTACACTTTTGTCCTGAATAAACCGGAAGAAGATATTTATATCCTGATGCAGAACCGGCCAACCGGAGAAAAGAATCTGGTTTTTGATTCCACACTGGAACTAAGGCGAAAAGAGATCACGAGCTGGAATATCTTTTCGCACTTCATGAAATTTCCGTTTATCACTTTTAAGACGATCGCCGCCATTTACTGGCAGGCACTCCTGCTTTACTTCATAAAAAAAACACCATTCTACAGTCATCCGGACGACAGAATCAGGATAGGAAATTAGCCATGATCAATCACTTCATCAGGGCCATGGAAAAAGGGCAGATTCCGGATGCGGCCATCCGCTTCGGCATCAGAAGACTCTGCCGGGACAGGCTGGCCGAACTTGAGACAGGATCACTTGAAAAAAATATGGAGAAGTTTGAGCAGCATCGCAGGGAGCTTCTCAGTTCCCCGCTTGCGATTCATACCAAGGCCGCCAATGAGCAGCACTATGAAGTTCCGGCGGAGTACTTTCTCGAATGCCTCGGAAAAAATCTCAAGTACAGTTCTTGCTACTGGCCGCGACAGGACATGACTCTGGATGAAGCCGAAGAAGAGGCCCTCCGTATTACCTGCGAACGCGCGGAAATCAAAGACGGCATGCGGATCCTGGAACTTGGTTGTGGCTGGGGCTCCCTTACCCTTTACATGGCCGGGAAGTTTCCTACGTCAACAGTCGTGGCAGTTTCCAATTCCTCGTCCCAAAAGGCATTCATCGATTCCGAAGCCAGGGCCCGTGGTCTCGCGAATGTAATGGTTCTCACCCGGGATGTGGCGCAATTAGAAAGTCTCGCCCTCGAGTTTCCTTCTTTCGATCGGGTGATGTCGATTGAGATGTTTGAGCATTTTAAGAACTACGAGTTTCTTCTTTCTAAAGTCAGCGATGTTCTCACTCCCGGCGGAAAACTTTTTGTTCATATCTTCTCTCATAAGAATTTCAACTATCATTTTGAAACTGATGGGGATGACAACTGGATGGGGAAATATTTCTTCACTGGTGGCCAGATGCCTGCCCATCATCTTCTCCCCTCTTTTCAGAAGCACCTGACCCTCAAAACCATGTGGATGTGGGATGGAACTCATTACGAGAGAACTCTCGAGGCCTGGCTGGCGAAAATGGACGAGAAAAAAGAAAAAATCTGGCCTATTTTCGAGAGGACATATGGCAAGGATGCCACTCAGTGGTGGAACCGCTGGCGGGTTTTCTACATGGCGTGTGCTGAATTATTTGGTTACGACGGAGGTAAGGAATGGGGTGTTTCTCATTATCTGTTCGAAAAGCGCTAGTCCTCGCAGTTCTCCTTTTCATGGTCACTAATGCCTTTTCAGAGGACCTCACCAAAATGACAAACGCGGAAAAAGTTAGCTGGAGCTTCAATGCTCTTAATAAGAACAACGTATCCGAAGTGGTCGACGAGTTTTATCATGAGGATATTGAGTTTTCCGATCCCGTTGAGAAGATCAAAGGCCGCGATGGGATCAAAAAGTACTATTCGGACATGTACCGGAACGTGAAAGATATCAAATTTAACTTCAGTGAAATGGTTTCCCAGGGGGATACGGTCGTGGGGATCTGGGTCATGACCCTCAGGACGGATTCCTTAAATGACGGAGAGCCCTTTCAGGTGGAGGGTAATTCCGTGATCCGTTTTAAAGACGGAAAAGCGGTCTATCACAGGGACTATTTTGACATGGGGGCAATGATTTACGAGAAAATCCCGGTCGTAGGATGGATGGTCCGGAAGATCAAAAGTAAATTGCAGCTTGAATCCGCATATAAGTAAGGCGATGATATTGATAATACCAGGAGACCTGTATGACATTCCCTAAAGACATCACCGATCATCACAAGCAAAACCTCACTCAGAAGTGCCACTATATGGTGGGCCAGTTCAAGGGTAAGGACGACACTCTTTATGCTCAATACAAAGAGCGCCTGGCAACACTTAAGCCGGAAGACTCATGGGATTTCTTTCATGAGATGCTGGTTGCCTATCAGAATCTCTCCGGCACGACTCCTAAAACGAACAATAAACCACAGCCCAAAGCAGCGCCCGCTCCCGTAAAAAAAGTGGTTGAGGTTGTGAAGAAGACAGTTGAAAAGACTGTCGCCAAAGTTGAAAAGAAGACCGAAAAGAAAGCCGAGAAGAAAGTTGAGAAGGTGACCAAGAAAGCGGCGAAGAAAGTTGCAAAAAAGGCAGCGAAGAAAGCTCCCGCCAAAAAAGTAGCCGCCCCTAAGAAGAAAACTGCCGCCAAAACAGCTCCGGCCAAGAAAGCAGCGCCTAAGAAGGCCGCCAAGAAAAAGAAAAAGTAATAAAAAAAAGGCCCGCGCAAGCGGGCCTTTTTTTTATTACTTTTTATGGCTCAATACAAGGTTCATCTGGCTTAAACGCGACGTTGTGGACCAGATAATCATCAGCGAAATACTCATGTGATTCACTGATCGTAAGATTGTAAACGAAATCATCTACCTCGATAGAATCCAGAGCGTAAACCGGCTCGTAACCATGCTTCGTCACCAAAATGTCCCCGACCTTGAGCATACCGACATGAATGCCGGGAATCTCACGCATACTGACTTTGGGTTTCAGAGACTTCCAGCCGTCAACCGTCATGAACGGATGATTGGGAGTAAAGAAGTGCTTCCCACCATTGATTCCGTAGATCGGCCCTTTATACGGAAGCTTCCAGAGTTTTTCTACTTTCTGAGTTTGATAGGAGCCATCGTGGACTTTCTCGCCCAGAAGTACATCTTCGATGGTCTTGTTTGTTCCATCGGCCATAGTGATTTGCGTTCCGGCGATAAAGCATGTCATGTCACAAGTCCTACCATCCGCTAACCGGCCGCAATTTGCCGTGCTACCGGTGCATTCATTCTGGCAGGTATCCGGATCGTTCCAGCATGGTGGAACGTAATTCAGGCAACCCGCATACGGCGCCTGTTGTTCCGGACTGAGTTCGGCAAGAAGGTGGCGGTATTCCAGGTAATTTTCCCAGGCCTCTTGTTCTGAGAGTCCGGCGTAGGGATTGGACGCGCTACAATCGAGTTCGATATCAGTCAGATCCATCAAGGCATCATCAAGGCCAATGATCGCATCGCCTTCAATGGCAGTATAAGGAACTGTCGGGCACCAGGTACAGGTCTTTAACTGTGCAGCACCAGCAGCTAAGGTCAGCGGAGCAGACTGCGATTCACGTTCGGGCAAAGTACCTACCGCACTCAGGAAATTTTGTACGTAGTCTGCCGGACAAGTAACACTTGAGCTGATCACACCATTCATGTAAGTAAAGCACCCCATATCCGGCTGGCAACGCTTGTCTGCCGTCAGGGAGGAATCATTGACGTACACACCCTTCATCGTCTCGGTACAGAATACGGCTTCAGATGTCGGGTCATAACAGGAGTGAACAGTGTTCGCTACGCGATCGTAATAAGTGTAGAGCTTGATCCAGTATTTTTCATTCTCGGGTGCCCAGACATTGATCCCCTTATGATCGGGCTCGATCACCAGATACACTTCCGCAGCATTGAGCTGAAGGGGTGCTGCCGGATTTCCGGTGGGAAAGCGGACCAGGCGAGGAACGGCAGGATTCTCCGGAAGCGGAACGATTCTTTCAAAGACAAGTCTCATGGACTTGATAGATGTTCCGGATTTCGACTTCCAGCCTTCTTTCAGAGTTGTAGGAACGTCATCGATTTTCAGGGAAAGTTGCGGAAGTTCCACTCCTCTGTCGAAGGGAGCAATCTTGGAACTAATTTCAACTAAGTAATCTTTTGCGTCGGTGAGATTGAGACCGGAAACGCTGGCCAGGCTTTCGGTGCAATTGGTCCCGGCATAAAGATTCTTCCGGACCGTATCAACCAGGAGCTGATAGGAAATGATCCGCGTATCTCTCTTGATCACTTTTTCGGAATTGATGAACATATCGCCCATCATGAAGGCCGCTCCACCCAGGGCCGCCATGGCCATCATGGCCATCATCATCCCTGAACCACTCTGGTTTGAAACTATTCTTCTTCTTCGCATTTTAAACATGAGTAATATCCGATTGAAAAATTAACTCGTGCGGTACATTTTTTTCCGCAATCAATTTCTTTATACCAGGACTGACCACCGGTTGAGATGGCCATCGCCCCGGGGGGACAAGACTTCGTTCCGGTCACGGGATTCGGGTAAGGTTCACCACGGCTATAATCATTACAGCTGACACTCCTGTATTTCGGAGAGCAATTCACCACCGCAAATGACCCGAAAGATTCACAGGTTTTCGGGAGCACACATTTATCTTCGGCCTCATTGTAAACTCCTTTGAGTGCAAAGCACGCCTCGGCCATGGTGGAATTGTCCCCGCAGATTTCAATAGCACCCGTATCGGTGTTCACCATGACAGGAACATTATATTCAAATCTGGTTTCAGGAAACTTAGCTTCCTCTGCCTGTTTGTCAGCGGGGTTCCTCGAATTCGACTTGGCAGTTAATCCCAGTCTGAATTTGATGATCGCTTTTTCGAGAGTCTTTTCATTGCCTGCCTCATCCTTGATTTTGATTGGGAGGACCTCAGAGATTATCTTTTTCTCGGCGGTGAGATACTTGATGTTGTTATAGCGAAGATCCATGCCGGTCTTAAAATTCTGAAAACCGTTAAAGATGAAGTTTTTAGTCTTTCCATCCTCCGTCCATTGAACAATTTGATAGGGATCTTCTGACGTCTGAATATCTACGCCGGTCTGAAGGCTGTAGCAACCCCTTGCCGAATTAAGAAAAATTCCCATGGCACTTCCGAACTCGGTTCGCTCAATGACTGTCTCTGCTTTCTTGGTGGATCCACCCATGTTCTTCATGAGGGCCGCGACACCGAGAGCGGCACCTCCGGCGAGTGCACCTACTACGGTCATCTCAAAGAGACTCATCCCGAACTGTTTAAAAAGTACTTTTCTGATAAAACTCATGCCTGTCCTTGTTTTCCTTATTTTATGCGCAATCAGCGAAATTCCCAAGGATCAAGGGGATAGGTAAGGCTGGCCAGTTGTTTCAGAGGTTTAGAAATAGTCGGGTTGCCAATCTTCTATGGACATACCAGGCAGATCGCCCACTTCATGGTGTTTCTAATGTTTTCCGTGCACTTCTTTCCGCAATCTCTTTGACTTGTCCACTCTTCAGTCTGGGTTCTCGATTCGGTAGATCCCTCGGGACAGGTAAAGTCTTTGGTATATTTGTTTCTCTTATCATCACCGAAGATGAGACTGCACGGCGGATTACTTGATCTGGAACTTCTGCAGGTCAGCTCATTCCAGGTGTCCTTGATCCTACAGGCGTTACCGAGCTCGCAATCGTTAGTGGCTGGATTGTATTTCCCCTGGGCGGCGGCGCAGGTCTCGGCGAGATTCTTTTCATCCGAGCAGTAGGCCACAGCATTACCTGAACCCACAAGGACAGGAACATTGAAAACGTACTCCTGAGGTTTTTTTCCGACCTTCAGATTCACTTTTACTTTGAGGATACTCTTGGTCAGAACCTGATTGGTTGAATCGGTGATGGTGGCCGCATTCGGGGCCGTTTCATAATATGCGGTCAAGGATGCGATATCAAAATTCATGGTGGGGGTTTTTTTCTTGTTACCAGAGTCGTATCCGCCTTCGAAGTGTTTGATCCCCTGATAATTCCATAATGTCAAAGCGATCTCTTTCGGAGTCTCGCTCAGGGCACCGACGGCCTTGATATCGTTACAGCCAAGATTGCTATACAGGTAAGAGTTAAGAGAAGAAGCAAAATGATTTGCGGCAACCGATCCCTGGATCTTTTTTGAACCGCTGGCCATGTTCCCCGACAAGCTTGCAGCTCCGAGAGCGCCGAGCCCGATGAGGGCAAAGGTTATTGTCATTTCGGCCATCGTCATACCGGCCTGTCCCAGGTGACGACGAAGAAAAGATTTGGGGTAAAATTTTTGGATCATGCTATCATCTTATGGGTGAACAAATTTAAAGTCAAAATGGCGGGCCTTGGACGCTATAAGAACAATAAGTTAACTTTAATTCTCGCGGCGACAGTTGCCTCAATATTCTTGCTGATTTTTCTCAAGGCCTGGCTGGCAGACGATACCGGTCCCCTGGAAAACCTCCTTGAAACAGTCGGTCTGGAAAGCTCAGAACCCACTCCCCCGAGTGTCGTTCGCCATGAGCCCAGGCGCCTAACGATCGAAGAAGCAAAACTCAAAATAAAACTGGCAAGAAGTAAGACCCGAAGTTCACTTGCTAAGATTCACATTCACCGGATCGAGCAGGAAAGGCTTCTCAGGAACTTTCAAAAAACGATCCATTTGAAAATGAACTTCCCGGGTCACCTCAACTATATCCAGGTCGACCTGGAAGATGACGTGGGGGCCATCATGGGGACCACCACGAATCTCGATGAGACGTTCGTGGTTCTCGCTACCACACGCCAAGTAACTCTGGAGCAGGTCATTCAGTATCTGAAAGAAGAATCGCATCTCTTTCCGGTGATAAAGGGACATGAATTCCAGCCTGATAAGGCCATCAAGTTTGACCCTCCTGAATCCACCGGGCTTGATCAACTCACAGTGATTCCTTCAAGTGGAAAGGGAGACCGTGGGCTTTATGCAGTACTTGCCCCCCGGGCGGACAAGAAAGGAAATTACCTTTTCATGATGGAAGCTGAGAAATCATATTTTGATAAGAATGAAGAGGGCTTCGAAAAACTCCTTGATGGCATGCAGACCGAACCATGAGTTCCTCTCTCACGGTTTATTTCTTTTCTTTCTTGCTCGCTTTCTGCAGCCTTTTTTATGAGCTCGTTTACGCCGAGATTCTTTCTGTTTGCCTCGGCGGAACCAAGATCCAGTACATCACGACCATTGCCATTTTCACCTGTGCTCTCGGCTTCGGTTCTCTTAGTTTCCGGAAGATTTCTTCTATCAAAGGACTCCGGAAAACTTTTTTCCTGGTCGAATTACTCCTGATGCTTCTCGGGGCAATCGGGCCCTTTCTCATCACCTGGTTACTTCAGCCCGGTGGCATCCCGGAACTTTCAACCGCGAAGGTCCTCGCAAGTTACGGTGTTATTTTCATCATCGGATTCCTGTCCGGTTTCGAATTACCTTCTCTTTTTGCCATGAAGGAAAATGCCGAAGGAAAGATCCTGGCCATGGATTATCTCGGCATGCTGCTCGCGAGTATTACATTTCCCCTCCTGTTTCTCCCGAATCTCGGAACCGCTGCAAGCACTCTCCTTGTCGCGCTGATGAACGGTGCCGCTCTCATCTGGCTGAGATCAGAAAAACCCGGAAGATTACTGAATGTGATTTTTTCAATAGCCATCATTGCTCTCATGGTTGGGGTGACTCTCAGTCGCTCTCCCCTGAATAATTTTCTTTCAGAACTTTATCTCGGGGGGAATCCGTGACAAATTACCTCATCGTAGCGTTCACTTCCTCATTCTGTTCCATGAGTTTTTCGATGATCATGGCGCTACTCATGGGAGAATTTACCGGAGAAGAAGTTCTGACTCAGTGTCTGACGCTGGGGCCTTACCTTCTGGGACTGGGCCTTGGGAGTGCCGTCGGAGACAGGATCCGGGATGAATTGAGACTCGCCCGCCTTTTTCTCATCGAATGGTTGTCGGTTCTGATTCTGCCGCTGATTCCTCTCCTACAGCTCCTGGTGATTTTCCTTTTTCTGAACCTTGCTCCCACCCTTTATAATTTCGATTCTCCGGAATCGGTGAGACTCCTTTTGTCGATGACGGCCGTGTTGTCTTTCATCACGGGCCTTCTGGGTGGGGCCCAGCTCCCCCTCATCATTAAATCGGGAAGAAACTTGCGCCCTGAGATCATTCTGGCAGTGAATTATCTGGGTCCTTTATTTGCCGGACTGACCATTGCTTTTTTGTCTTCGCGGGCACTGGACTTCGGAGTGCAGATTTACTTCATCGGTCTGGTCCAGCTGCTGGGTTTATTTTTTCTTCTGTTTAAACTTCCGGAAAGAAAGCTCGCCATGATCTCTCTGGCGGTGCCTCTGGCCATTCTCTTTGCGGCCGGATCACTCTATCCCATTCTTGAGAACTACACGGTAAAGAGTGCTTATATGAGCACCCGCCTTAACGGCCTTGATCCCCGTCCACTCTTCCGGGTCCTTGATCGTTACGGGATTCTTCAGCGGCTAAGAACTTCTTATCAGACCATCGATCTGTTCATGGAACCAGGAGAACCGCAGTTTGGGGTTCCTGGAAACGCCACTCTCTACCTTAACCGGAAACCGCAGTTTGATCTCTACTCGGTTGATGTTTATCACGAGACGATGATTGATGGGGCCTTTAACCTTCTGGGAAAAACTCCGGAACGAATTCTCATCCTCGGCGCGGGAGATGGTCTCCTCCTGAACGAGCTCCGGAGATATCCGGAGGTAAAAGAGATCATCATGGTCGAGCTCGATGAGAAGGTCCTCGAATGGGCCGCTCAGAATACCATAATCTCAAAGCTCAACGAAGGCTCGCTCACAAATGTACCTGAGAACGCAAAGGTATTGGTTCAGGATGGTGTCAGTTATCTCAGAAACAATACGGAAAAGTTTGACCTCATTCTTGTGGACTTTCCTTTTCCCAATGGACAGGAGCTGGCGAAGCTTTACAGTCTTGAGTTTTATGAGCTGGTAAAGAAATCCCTCACCAAAGACGGGCTGACCGTCATTGATCTTCCGCTTTACCTGGATGAATCGAAAGAACTCTCCCGTGAATCCCGGACAATTCTCAAGACCATGGATGCGGCCGGATTTAAAAACAGACTTCTGATGGGGCCTAACGCCTCTTTCGTGGCACTGAAAACCGGCGGAAAGAAACTCGAGTTCGATTATGGGAATTTAAGAGAAGATCTCACTCTTTCAGCGGCGTTCAATCTGGTGGCACCTTTCAGCGCTCGTGAATTTACGAAGAAAGATAAAGTGAATACCATGTTCTGGCCCAGGGGCTTGTGATGAAAATCATTCTTTTTATTCTCCTCCTTCAGTCCGAGGCCTTCGCCCTTAATCAGACCTTTCTCCGGATGCCGGAAAATCCCGCCTACATGCAGTTTGTTCTCACGAAGTACCTCTCCTGGCACCGGAAGAATTTTTCCTTCCCTGAAGACAGTGACACTCTGAAAACTCTGGTGTCTAAGATTGATCACTGGAAGATCGGATCTCCCTACCTGAGACAGCTCACACTCAATCACTTTCTTAATGACCAAGACAAAGTCGAATACCGCATCCGGGTTTACGTTCATCCCGATCTCCGCGCGATGAAGGAATGGAAAGGCAAAGGCCTTCCTGCCGGGAAAGAATTGATGTTTGTGGAATGGGATAATAGCGGAAACTTGTGCCAGATCTTCCGGGAGACTGAAACATCCTTTTCCACCTGGTGCCGGAAATCGAAAGATGGAAATTATTCCCTCTCCTGGAATGAAAAATTCGGAAGGAAGCTCCCCGCTGCCTGGACTCTGCCCTTCCCGGTCCTGGGTGAAGAATTCATCCAGAAAGAAAGAGACGGTAAAATCACGGAAATCCTTTTTTTTGAAGTGACCCCCCATCCGTCACTCATCCCGAGGCCTCTCATTCGTTCGGTTTTCCTACACACTAAAGAAGCCCTGTTCCCGCTTGATCGCGTGAGTAATGACCCCAGCGGCAGGATCGGCGTTCATTACCCATGACTAAAGAAAACAATCGCCTCTTACTTATCGACTGGCTGAAACTTCTTATTCTTCTGGCCATCCAGATCTTTCATGCAAATGAATTTATTTTCTTCGAGGACGATTTCCCCTTACTCCAGAGCTCCGTCATCTACACCGCCGGATACTACTACGCGAGGATCTTTTCCCTGGGTGGACAAGGTCTTGTCTCGATCATTTATCTTTTATTCGGACTTTCAGGAAAGAGCAGAATTTCTCTCGTTAAGATCGCTCTCTTCGCTCTCCTGGGTCAGATCGTCCTGACCCTGTCCTTTTTTGAAGGCGATTACCTGGCACAGGTGGAATGGGACATTTATCTTTTTATCGCGGCCACTAACATCCTTCTCCTTTTCCCGCGGAGAGGTTCTTGGGTCCAGGTTATTCTTTCGTTCTTTATACTTCTGATTCCACCTTCGTTCTGGAAAGATATTATCCCTTCCGGACTCGTGGGGGATCTCCTGACCGGTCGTTCGGGGGATTCTCCCTACGGGGCCTGGCCTCTTCTTCCCTGGTTTTTCCTGGCGATGCTCTTTTTTAATCTGGGAACACTCATTCGCAAAAATAAACTGAATCTCAGCTCCTGGAACCGGGCGGAGACATTCGTCTGGCCCGTCCTTTTCGGGATCTCCCTTCCCTTCCTCGGTCATTATTACTGGACACCCATTGGCCCGGGATATTATCAGTTCAATTTCCATCAATCCTCGCATCTTTTCTGGGCGAACTTTCTTCCGTACGTGCTTGTCATGAGACTGGCGTTTCTTGATTCCGTCAGAGAGATGCTCTCGCGGCACAAGCTTTCCCGAATGATGGGAAGGCTCATGTGGACCCGCCAGCTGGGGGCGTCTTACATCGTGGCCGTGGTTTACCTCGGGATCGGTGCCAGGTATGAAAGCCTCTATCGGGACAATGTCATTGTGTATGATCTTTTCTTTCTTTCGATCATGCCCGTGACGGAGATCATTGTCCGGGTGCTGGTGGCCCTGAAGCAAAAACTATCGCCGATTCGCGATGGTTCTTCCGCCAGATAATGGCATCGAAAGCGTAGTGACAAAAAAGTGGAGTAAGAGAAATCCCCACCACCAAGGCCGAAAGCCAGGCATTATCTCCCAGGCCCCTCGGCACAATATTTTCTTCAAACCATGCTTCTGATAATCCGAATACCACCGCCGTCACCAGCACCGTGAGGATTGCCAGATATTTTCCATTGAACCTTTTCTGTGTGCGCCTAAGGGACTGTCCCATGACGCCGAAGTAAGCGACTCCGTGGAGAAAAAGCAGCGGGAAAAGGATCTGGGTAATCGTGGTCCCGACGAGAAAACAATAAGCGTAAATGATTCCCGGGCAAGCGATGGAAAAAATCCGGTTCGTTTCCCGGATCCCGCTTTGCCATAACTTCATCTCACGAAAAATCCAGCCGAAGACGGCTGCAAAATAAATGAAAAGCAGGACATCCCTCAGTTCGTTCCACGGATACAAAAAGAGATCGTTTTCCGTGTAGTAGTTCCCGATCGCCTCGGGACGGAAGTGATAAATGATGAGGGGGAAAAGCGCCAGGAAGTAGATCACGTAATCCGAAAATTTGTCATTCCTGCGATTGAGTTTCTGATACCACTTGGAGAAGCCATACACCTGTCTGGCGTGATGATAGAAAGTTGCGTACACCACGAAGGCCCAGAGATAGGGAATCTCGAGGTAAAACCACATGGTAAAAACTGCGCAGAAAAGAAGCGGAAAAAACCAGTAACCGGCCCTCGACTTCACCTCTTCCGGGTGAAGCCAGGTTCTCCAGATCGTCGTGTAAACGTGGCCCGAATCGATGATTCCCATGGCGAGGATCCCATACAGCAGGGACTCATCGCCGAGATCAGGCCACAAAAGAGAAGCCGCCACCGCCAACAGTCCGGGCGCATACAAATAAGAAAACTCCCGCAGAGGGGTGCTTAAGATCCACATCTTCCCAGTATAACCTAAGGGGATTTTAATCACCTAATCCTGACTATTTCTCTTTCTAACCTCCGCTGACATCACAGCTCCTTTATTGACGGGCTTTTCTCCGGGCGAGATTCTAGAGCATAACTTTAACGCTCACGGAGTCGGGCCTTATGAAAATCATGGTTTTTCTTTTCCTTTCCCTCATTCACATTTCTGCCTCGGCTTCTGAATACGACAAGATTCTCGCGCGCCTGGCGGAGCTTGATAAGCTTCCGAACACGACTCTTTTTTCTCTCGGGAAAAATGATCAGGGCAGCGACATCATGGGAATCATGGTGGGTGATTCTTCCCGGGCAAAGGTTAAGCATGTCGTGGTCGGAACCCATCACGGAAATGAAAGAGCGTCGGCGGAAGTGCCGCTTTACTTTACCGAGATGATCGCGAAGTCTTATGATTCGTCAGTGCTCTACTACGTTATCCCGGTGCTTAATATTTCGGGCTATAATGTCTACCGCCGCGGAGAAAACGGAAGCGACGGTGATGTCCATGATTCAAATCGTGACTACGAAGATGCCTGTACGACCAAGCAGGACTTCAATTTAAAAAGTACGAGCCTGATTGCCGAACTGATTGAACGGGAAGACATCGTTTCAGCTGTATCGGTCCATGGATATGTGGGAACTTTCACCTTCCCGTGGGGAACTGAAGCCAATAATTATGCCACTCAGGATGATGCCTTCTTCACGGAATGGGCGAAGAAAGCGGTGAAGATCAATAACTACAAGATCGGAACCCACGGCGGCGCCATTTATCCGGCAACCGGAGCGTTTGAAGACTGGGCCTATTACAAACTTGGTGTTTGGTCTTTCCTTCTTGAAATCAGAAGTCCATCTTCTGATCTCAAAAAAGATGCTGCGACCCTGGTGGAGTTTTTTAAGAACTCTCCATCCGAGCGCTCAAGGAATGTCGGACAACAGGTGAACTGTGTAGACCGTATTCTCAAATCACTTAACAACTCACGTCCTTAAGAAACGCCTACGATGGGATGACCGGCCACCCTTTCAGATGAACTCTGAACAGGAAAATACCGGTTGTCCCGATTTTTTCTTTGCCCTCTTCTCATCAGCCACATTCCGGCGAAACCAAGAATCCCTAAGAGAAATTTCATGCCGCTTGCCCCTTTAGCCAGTTGAGTGCCGTCTTCGGTTCTTCGAAATGATAAACTTTTTCGTGGTAGATGAAATTGATCGCTTTAGTTACAAGTGTTCAACAATCCTGTAATCAACGGTTTTCATCGTGATCATACTGCCTCCCTGGCATGAATTATTTTAACTGAATGTGAGTGAGCGGGCCCTGATCGGGAGTTAGACAGGCCTCATATCAACTATAGTGATCAGAAATAACGGAATGTGACTTTGAGATCCCGGGTACCTTTCCCCTGGTACGTACGAGTTTCCTTATACCCCGGACCTTCGTAATCTACCGTGTAGGTGCGGTACATGCCGATGTATTCATCAGCGAGCCAGGTCGAGAAATAGTGAAGATAATTTTTATGATACGAGGTCTGAATGGCCTTGTCAGAAAGAAGATCGCGGAGAAGATTTGATTTCGCGACACTCGCGCGCGGGAAATTGATCCCGGTTCTTTCAACTCCCCTCACCTGCGCCACGATGGCGGACATATCATAACGGAAATTCACCGTAGCCGCTGAACGGGAGTTCAGAAGATTTTCCAGAACGTGCCGGGCCGAGTTCCAGATACAGTAATTGTGATTACCACCGGTGTAAGTGATATTGATTTCATTCTGCGCGCGGATTTCATAACGGCTGTTTCCTGCCGGTGAAACCACCAGCGGAATTTCCAGCGGGACATCCACGAGGGTACTCGGATAATTTGGAAGAACCAGATTCGGATCCTTCCCGGCAAAGAAATTAAAGATGTTCACCTGATTCCCGCGGACGTTACCCGCTTCCAGGAGAATCAATGAAGTGAAGTTATGGTCATTCAAATATTTCTCAATCGGAGTCTTCAACCGATTCTGCCAGTCATAGATGGTGTGGGGATGAACATTGATATGATAATTTCCGTCATCGAGCACAAACGGGAGGGCGTAGGCAAAGTTCACCGAGCACATGATCTTGTTCGTTTCAAATTCAGTCTGAAGATTGCGATCAGATAATTGTGGCAGATAAAAATCACGATTTTTGAGATTTCCCGAGGCCACGTTTTTTTTGTCAAAGACAGCTTCGTAAACGGCTTTCCCCTGCTTCACCCTGACACGAAAATCGAGATGGATGGTGCGCTTTCCATTATCGAGCTC
>JAKFFP010000284.1:0-4045 GCA_036675045.1 Bacteriovoracales bacterium
GAAGCAACCTTCTGAATTTGAAGTGTCCCTGATGTATCAAAAGCAGTCTTCTGAAAGAACCAATGGAGTCGTTGCTAACATCATGGATGACTTCGCTGATGTTCTCCTGAACATGGGAGAAAGCCTGGTTAACCTTCTCGACAGTTTTGCTCTTGCCGGAAATCCTGTTGATGGCTCTCTTAAGGTTTATGTGAATGGAGTTGAGACGACAAATTATACATTTGATTCTGCTTCAAGCTCTATCAAGTTCGATGCAGGAAACTTGCCTCCAGTTGGGGCTCAGGTTACAGTTAAGTATAAAAAGATTATCTAAAATCGAAGGATTGATTTTATGCTGAAGCTGACACTTCTCGCTCTGTTTACCGCTCTCATGATGACGAATAAGGTCCATGCCTCAGAGAAGTCGTTGTACGACTTCCTGTGGCTGGATCCAGATAAGAAAGTTTACGTTCTCCAGAACAAGCTCTACAAGAAAGAACACACCGGGTATTTTGACGTCGGTTACATCAGTAACTTCACTTCAAAGTTCCAGGAAACTTTCGGTTTCTCCGGCAAGGCCGGATTCTATCTTCATGAAGAGTGGGCGATCGAGGGTTTTTACCATCAGTATTCAAACCGTAACAATGATGACTTCAGAAACGTCAGAGTAGTAAACGATCAGGAACCATTCATCAGACGCCTTAACAGCACTTATGGTGTAAACCTCATCTGGTCACCGTTCTACGGGAAGATCAATACCTTTAACCAGATCTTTTACTTCGACTGGTCTTTCGGTGTTGGTTACACAAAGATCAATGCGGAATCCAATCTTGAATCGGTCAGAAAAGACGACACTATCACGTACTTTAAAAATGAGAGCTTCAGTGGTGCAAATTTTAAAACCAATCTGAAGTTCCACATTACCGAAAACTGGCACCTTTCAGCTGAGTACTTTAATACTTACTGGATGGCGGCCGGGCCCCGGAATAGTACAAAAAGACTACGGACCAACACCGACGTGATTCTCTCCGTCGGATTCTCTTTTTAAGGTCCCGACATGAAAGTACTAATAGCCTTACTCCTCATTTCCAGTTTTCCGGCGTATGCCCAGAAGCCAAAACCGGTTCAGCCGAAAGAAGTTTTCTCAAAGAAACTGGAAGAGAAAAAATACTATTACTCAGCTCTCAATGAGTTCTTCAAGGAAGCTTACTTCCGTGAAGTGACAAAGGATGATCTCTCCCGTCTGGAAGAGCTTCTTTACTTTACCGGGATTGAGATCCTGGAAGATTACGAACCGACGATGCTTGCCCGATATCCGACCTCCTCCACGCGATTCATTCTGGGGCGGCAGGCGATCCAGAGAAAAGATTATAAGAAAGCTTTCGATCTCATGGACAAGGTCCATCCCGATCATCGGTACTATCCTGAGTCCCAGCTCCTTCTGGCGCAGGTCCATGATGGTCTTAAAAATAAAGACAGGGAATTCGCCGCCTATGACCGCTGTCAGGTGAGTGCCGAGAAGCAGGAGAAAAAAGCGGCGAGCGAGAAAATCGGTCGCTACTTCCGCATGGTCTATGAGATCTGTCTGGTGAACCGTGCCCGTCACCATTACAAGGCCGGAAATTACCAGGCCGCCATCGACGCTTACAATAAGATTCCGAAGAGTTCCTATAAGTGGCCGTATATCATTCTGGAAAAAGCCTGGGCCTATTACCAGCTGGGGGACTTCAACCGTACGCTGGGTCTTCTGGTTACCTACAAGTCACCACTTCTTGATACGTATTTTTTCCCGGAAGCGGAGTATCTGACCGCATTAGCATACTTCCGTCTTTGTCTTTACGACGATACTCTGACGATCATCAATCAGTACTATCAGTTTTATCGTCCGCGCTTCCAGGGTCTCGAGGCCGTCCTGAGAAAGCACAAGAGTACTCCGAACTATTTCTACAATCTCATGTTCCGTCCGGGGCAGGAGTTGAAGAAGCATGAAAACTTCACCCGCCAGATCGTGACGAGAATGAAAAAGCAGACTCGCTTCAGTCTTGATTTCAATTCGATCTACAAGATCAACCAGGAAATGAAGCGCATTCTCCGTGAGAAAAAAGAGATCCAGCACCGGCTTATTCCTCACCTGGCTTCGGTGAGAGAGAACATGATCACCAAGATTAACTACAATGCCAAAACGGATATTTTCCAGTTCCTGGAGAGCGTTCCTTTCTTCTCGTCAGAGCTTTTCAAGGTGAACCTTGAAGTCCTCTCGCGGAAGAAGGATCTCGTTTACAGCGGGAAGAAGCTCGTGGCCGATCGTGGTCGCGGAGATTTCTCCAACGTGAAAAGATCGCGCTTTGAAGAGTTCTGGAAATTCCACGGTGCCTTCTGGGCCGATGAGCTGGGCGATTATTCTTTCGGGCTTAAGTCGAATTGCCAGACCATCAGGACTGAGAATCTGGTTGAAGAAGATAATTCCGAAGAAAGTGCCGATAAGGAAGAATAGGGGTCATTATGAAATATATGCTGTTATCTATAAGTCTTCTGATCCTGGCCCCTGCATACGCGCAGGAAGCTCCTCCTACGGAGCCTAAAGTGATTTACCAATATAAGAAGTATGAGAAGTTCGATCTTGGTAATCTTGAGGTTAAAGGGCAACTCATCGCTCCTGGTGATATCTCGGTCCGGGAAAGAGAGCGGAAACGTTTCGAGATTGACCTCTACACCCGCAAGAACTTCGATACCTTCCAGAAGAAAGACGTTGATTCTTTGAGATAATCCCCGAATCGCCAACATTTGTTGGCGATTTTTTTCTCCGCAATCCATCCATACTTTTAATCCTCTTTCTTAAGTCATATTAAGCTTTGGGTTTTGGCCTTTTTTGCCGATACGATGGCTTGATATTGGTTTTTAAACATATAGAATGAACCAGTTTCGAGTGTTTTGGTCCGGTATACTTGTTGAACGTTACTCCACGCTGCACGTCTGCTGATACGTTCCGGATCAAAGAAGAACATGGCCCAAAGGTCTGTTCTGGCCGTTAATGAAACGATCTCAACAAACATCTATCGCATGCGGTGAACGACGTTCACTGCTTCCATCTTCTTTACATATTTTAAACGCAAGCTTTGAGTTTATCTCAATAGGGGGGAACTAATATGGATCCAGTAACAGCTACACAAACCGCTGCCGCCGCAGTTGCAGCAGCACCAATCGTCCAGGAATCAATGCTCCAGTGGTCTGCCCGCTTCATGGTCGAGGGTGGTATCTTCATGTGGATCATCGCCATTGTCTGGGCGGTGGGAATTGCCATCTGCTTTGAGAGGCTCAAGTGCTTCTTTAAGTATGACATCGACGGTACCAGTCTCATGGCCTCAATTAAAAAGTGGGTCATCGGAAACCAGGTACAGGACGCCATTCAGTCTTGTTCCGAGTCTCCATCACTTCTCGCGTTCGTGATGAAAAACGGTCTCAAGCGCGCGAATCAATCTAAAGAACAAATTCAGGACGCTCTCGAGGCATCGATCCTCGAAACCGTTCCGAAAATCGAAAAGCGACTTTCATACCTCGCTCTCTGCGCGAACCTTTCAACACTCCTCGGACTTCTGGGAACGATCCAGGGTCTGATTCAATCGTTCGCGGCAGTAGCAAACGCAGAACCTTCTCAGAAGGCCCAGCTCCTCGCTGAAGGTATTGCGGTAGCGATGAACACGACAGCTCTCGGTCTCGTTTCTGCGATTTCTCTCATGGTGGTTCACGCCTTCCTCATGGCCCGCGGTGAGAAGATGATCCAGGAAATTGAAGAGAACTCAGTGAAGCTCCTTGATCTTCTTGGAACGAAGAAGCAGGGAATCCAGAACGATAAAGCTGCTTAATTAAGTTTTCTCTGAGGTTGCTATGAAAACAGGTCGCAAGATTAAAAAAATTGAGAAACTGAACCTCGTTCCCATTCTGGATTCAGTGTTCATCTTCATCTTCTTCCTTCTGATGTCCGCTCAGTTTGTTGATGTCTATGAAATCGGTTCCTCCCTTCCGATGACACAGGAAATTGAAGACAAGAAGGAATTGAAAGATCCTC
>JAKFFP010000272.1:0-22222 GCA_036675045.1 Bacteriovoracales bacterium
GCAATACAGTCGTTTCTTTCGGCTTGATTCTCAATGCGATCGCAATTGGCATTTGCAAGCTGTGAAACTGAAATAATGAGAGCGATGAAAAAAATTTTGTTCATAAGTGTTCTCGCTTTAACCTATTAGCCTTATCGGTTAATGGCCTAAAATCTTGATTTGATTATAAGTCTGAACGCTAAGTTGCTGATTTGAGGGATGAATGTAACCTATAATTACAAAGGGTTACAAAAAAAAGCCCCTCATAGAGGGGCTTTCGGATGACTTTAAAAATGGGCGCTTATTGGGAAGGCAGCTTGTTTCTTTCGAAGAAGCGGCCGTAATTCAGAAGGTAACGATTCGAAACCTGCTTCCAAAGTGACTCTTCTTTTCTATCAGAAATATCTCCAGCATTACTTTCGTAATCACCAAGGTTTTTTCCAAGTGCAGAGGCCGCACTTTCTTCAGCGGCCTTGCCGGCTTCTGCTGTAATCGCTGTAGTAGATTCATAAGGAGCAAAAGTATCGGCAGCTTTTCCATCTGATGTTGGAACTGCTATGGCAGAATTCGCCGAAGCCGCACCGATTTCCTGAGCTGCCTTGGCAGCAGCATTTGGATCTAAAGTTGTATTACCTATTCCGAGTGATGCTAAGTTCTGACCTGATTTTGAACCTTCATTCTGAAAAGCTGAGTTCATCGATTTCATGGTATCAGCAACCTCTTTGTCGAAATCTATCGCCTTTTGACCTTTGGATTTTAAGAACGCATTTGATTTCGCAATTTGATTTTTCAACTGATCATTCATTTTAGTAGCTGAAGACGCGAGTGAAGCTGCAGCAATGTCTGCTTTCCCAGCGGCACTTCCGCTGGCCAGATCATTTGCCAGCCCAACACCATTCGAGGCAACTTGTTGCAGTTCAGGACTTGCAGCAAAACCCGAAAGATTTACGGAAGGCACCCGCAGTGGATTCGTACAGTTGGAGGAGATGGCTGTTGATGACATACAAGTTCTGGTTGTAACGACAGTACCATCCGGAAGAGGATTTACTGGGGTACCTGGACCAGTTCCGCTCGTCACTCCAGATGTAACACCGCTAGTTGTTACTCCGTCAGTCGGTCCGGTAGTTACTCCACCTGTGGTTCCGGCAATCACATCCTCAGTCTGGTCACCCGGATCATCAGTTTCTAAACGAAACTGTGCGATAACTTTTTTAAGATCTTCAATTTCTTTCGCAAGACGACCTGATTCTTTTTTCGCATCCATCAAAGCCAGGCCGGTAAAAGCAGCCATTGCGCCGAATGCTTTAACTCTTCCGGCAGCGAGGTTCATTATTCCAACCATTGCTGAAAGGCCCAGCATATAAATTCCAACCCCGGTAATAACTGCGGAAGTGATTTCCTTACTAGCCAGGAAGGCGAAAGCTGCCCCGATCATCGCTGCTTTCGGTTTGGCCGAAGCAAGAGCTGTTCCGGTATTACATCCTAAAGGTGGTAAGTAAGCAGGAGTTCCGACTGCAGCTTCACGAGGTATTTCCATTGCAGCTGCTATCGCAGCAGCGGCCATCAAAGCCATGGAAGCAGCTGTGAACATTGCGCGTTTATCAGCAACTTTCTTCTTTTCTTCTTTATCTTTTAATTGCGCTTCAAGAGTCGCAAGCTGAGTTTCGCCACCCTGGCCTCCGAGTGTTCCCTCGACTTCTTTATTTTCACCTTCGATTTCACCTTTCTGCTTTTTTCCGGCGGTAATCTCCCCCAGCAGATAAACAACACCTGCGGCCATAAATAATTTCACGGAAGGTGCCAATGCTCCCAAAGGACAAGCAGCGAGGATCGTTGCACCAAATCCAGCAATAGCCATGCCTCTCAGTTGGTTGGCCATACCACCCAGGCCTCCGGCATGTGCTGGTGGAATCGGTATGATCATGAGTTGGAATACTATGAGTATCGTAAATAACTTTTTCATGACCCTATTTTACCTCAGGTAAGAGAAAGCCCTGCCAAGAAGGTGAATTCTGATGGCAGGGCTTTTATAAGTGACGAAATTGATTAAAAAACCAGCGAACTAAGTACTGCCAAGAATTATTGCTTCTTGTTGGTTTTAACAGCACCCTTCTTCTTCTTCCTGCCCTTCATAATGAGAGCGACCACCGCACCGACAACGACCACTGCAATCACAAGCATCATGTCGTCTTCACCAGAGTCTTCAGCACGCTTTTGAGTTCTGTTGACTTGGAGATCCTGAGCAGCGCTCGGAATGAAGTCAGAGTTTGCGTAGTTAGGATCTTGAGCGGTTCCGCTGCGGATATTGGCCATGCCTTCTTTTTTCTGACGGAATACTCTGAGAGTAGAAACGAGTTTATCGATGATAGGAAGATAAGACTGATATAGATCTTTGGTTACCGAGAATGTCACGGCGACGCCCAGGTCTTCTTTCACGGTCGCGAGATATCTTGTGTAAAAACCAGGAACCTCTGAAGCCAGGTGAAGAGCGTCTACCCACTGGTGACCACTGATGGTTGTGAGCTTGGTGTTCTTAGGTTCAGAGATTTGTTTTTTTCCACCAGGAAGATTGTATTCCTTGGTCTTTTTCAGGTAGGCCATGTACTCGTCGATACTGTCCTGCTCGCCGCGGATTTTTGCCGCAAGAATGATGATCGCTTCTTTTTTACGGTCAGCGTTTTCAGACTGGCATACGTACTCTGAACCTTCGAGTGCACATTCCCACTGAGGTGGAAGCTCGAACTCGCAATACTTACTCGCAAATCTTTTTGCGAATGCTTCGCTTGCAATAAGTAGAGCCGAGATGAGTATGAGGGATTTTAGCTTCATGAGCTTTCCTTGGAATAATGTCTTTCTAAAATTCTAACCTATGTTGAATAGCTTACAACTAGCTAAAATTCTGCCCTTATCCGACAAGGGGGCTCCACCAATATTCTTCACAGCTTAGGAGGAAGTAAGCAGAAGCTACTTTAAAGAGGCCCTGCCAACCAGACCTTCCTTAAGTCCACGGGCATGATTAAAGCGATGAGTGAGCTTTACGATGGCCTTGTCCGACGAAGCCTTGATGACCACGCCTCTTGCGACGAGAGTGTTGCCCCCGACGTAGTCGAACTCATAGAAGTCAAATTTCATGCCTTTTTCAACGTCATCACTGAGACCTTTGTCGATCACCACATAGGTTTTCTTATCAGAGATCTTCGTGACGGTGGCCTCAAGGTCGTAAGTTTTAAACTGGGAATCGACGATTTTTTCTTCGCTTGTATCGAGACGTCTCACGAGAGTAAGACCAAATCCCGTCCCCATGTCGGTTGATCTACCGGAGATTACCTGATGGGCCTTAAATTCAACTCTCCAAACTTTCGCAAATCCAAGATTCAATCCGACATAAGGAGCAATGTATTCACGGTTGATGGAATTATAAAGTCCAGTCGGTCTTGTATTCCAGGATGGTCTTTCATCCGGATCATTTTCATAGATCGAATTTTTAAGTGAAGTGACTCCGTCTACTCCCGCAAGTGGGGTAATGTATCTGAACTCAAGAGCGACTTCACCGTTCCAGAAGATTTCGGACGCGAGGTCATTGCCTGGTCTTCTCCAGCCACCTCTTAGTGTGTAGTGATTGTTTGAAAGAGTGGAATGAGTTACGCCGAGACCTATCGAATATTCATTTCCTTCATCCCCGAGAGCGAGCTTTGTGAGATCCGGATTAGGGACATCAATGTCGTCATTCGTATAAGGGACGTAGCGGAAAAGACCTTCGAATGTAAATTGAGTCTTACTGGCGGGATCGAAGGCAAAAAGAAATCTTCCGAGAATCGACTGAACTCCTGTCGCTTTGGCGTTAATATCCTCTGTTCCCGAATTAAATGAAGATGTCTGGTGACGGAACCTGACCCCGATCCCGGCGTTAAATGTATCTGTGAGACCAAAGAGCCCGTTCACCTCGCCCTGATAGCGACTGAAACTTTCACCTTCAGCGAGCTTGGTTTTTTTTCCATTCTGATCGACAACAGAAGACGTGGTGAAGGAATCCACTCCGAAAGAAATCTGCGATCCACGTTCCTTCAGAACTTTGGTGACTGGAACATAACTCGACTGCCCCCACGAGGAGGTTGTTCCCAAAAGTAACAGAAGGAAAAAAAGATTCATTGCTCCATTATATGGAAACGAGGCTACTTTGCAAAAGAGTGTCGACGGGTTTCTCAAAACTCATGAGATCTGCTTCCCGGTGCCAATTGCCGTTGTTCTTTGAGAACAGGCAGATTGATTGAAAAGGCAGGGCCGTGAACTCCTGAAACTCGCGACGGGCGAGATCAATTGCGGAATGTAGATCCATGTCACCTATATAGCGACCGATGGTGAGGAAAGTTTTCTTGTTATCCTTGAGCTTCTTTTCCCGCTCATGGATATAGGACTGGCAAATTGAAAAAAGAGACTCCTGGCAAAAAGAGAGTTCCTCTCCCAAGGTCGGATTCAGGAAAAGAAGCTTATTTTTCTTATGCTCCTGAACATCAATGCCGGTGAACTTCAATGCGTGGTTCTGAGTGTTCTCAAAGTAAAAAGACTCGAGCTCTTCCACCAGTTCCTGCTGAAGCTGCTTCAGGTCTGTAACTTCAATTTCAAAGGGAGGCACGATCGGAAGATGCAGATAGGGATTACTCTGATATTTGGTATCAAAACGTGACCTGAAACTTTCGATATTTTTCGCAAAGCTGTTTTCAGGATAAAAAGTAAGACCGAGAAAAAGCTTCGTCTTCATATGACCCCCGTGGGAAATGGGTCGGAGCTTAGGTCTATTTTACGATAGATAGGGATCGAAACAAATAAAAAACGCAGGGGTTAGTTATTCCCCTGCGTTTAAAATCATTATTTTACCGGTTCAAACACAGCTGAAGTGCCCAGTTCTTCTTCGATTCGGAGAAGTTGATTATATTTCTCCATCCGGTCTGAGCGCGACGCTGATCCCGTCTTGATATGCCCGGCCCCGCTCGCAACGGCGAGGTCAGCGATGAAAGAATCTGCTGTTTCTCCTGAACGGTGGGAAATGATCGCCTTGAAGCCATTATCAAAAGCGAGCTTCAGGGTATCAAATGTCTCAGAGAGCGAGCCGATCTGGTTCACTTTCACGAGAATAGCATTGGCTTCTTTATTATCAATTCCGCGCTTTAAAATCTTCGCGTTCGTGACAAATAGATCATCACCGACATTGACGACTTTGCTGCCAAGCTGTTTCTGGAATTTCATGAACCCATCACGATCACTCTCATCAAATCCATCTTCAATCGAGTAGATCGGCGCCGAAGACATCAGGCTCTCGTAATAAGCGATCATCTGATCATTCGTGTACTCTCCCCCACCCATCTTGTATTTTTTTGAAGCCTCATCATAGAACTCAGAAGCCGCGCAATCGAGAGAGATAGAAATATCGGTCCCGGCCTTATAACCAGCTTTTTTGATGGCATCGAGGATACATTCGATGGCTTCACCATGATCGCGGAGTGATGGAGCAAATCCCCCCTCGTCACCCACGTTTGTCGAATGACCTTTGTCGTGGAGAACTTTTTTCAGGTGATGGAAAACTTCCACTCCGGCGCGGAAGTTTTCAGAAAAACTTTTCTTCATGTGAGGAACAATCATGAATTCTTGGATATCAAGATTGTTCGAAGCATGCTGGCCACCATTAATGATGTTCATTAGCGGAGTCGGAAGCCTGAACTTTCCAGTGGGATTAGGGCACTTGAGATCTTCAAACATATAGCGATAAAGGGGCTTTTTCTTTTCCAGAGCGCCGGCGCGACAAACGGCCATGGAGACACCAAGAATGGCATTGGCACCAAGCTTGTCTTTGTTTTCAGTTCCATCGAGTTCCAGCATGAGACTATCAATTGAACGCTGCTCGAAAACATTTTTCCCAATGAGTTTCGGTGCGATGATCTTGTTCACGTTATCAACTGCCTTGAGAACACCTTTTCCCATGTAGACAGACTTGTCGCCATCGCGAAGTTCAAGCGCCTCACGGCTACCAGTTGATGCTCCTGAGGGAACAGAAGCTCTTCCCATCAAACCATTTTCAGTGAAGACATCAACTTCGATGGTGGGATTACCACGTGAATCCATGATCTGACGTGCGTGAACTTTTTTAATCGTACTCATGAGGGCTCCTTTTCAATTCGTAAAAAGGTTACTCGGGCCCTGCATTTTTGGCAAAATTTAACTCGTGACGACGATGTGAATCAAAAGGGAATCAGGCGACTTTTTTGAAGTGAGTCGTTGCCCATTCCGGTGGCTTGAAGTTCGTCTTGGGGAATGGAAGCTTGTTCGCGATGAATTCCTCAAAGAAGCTTGGAACATATCCGGTCGCAACCATCTCACCTGTGAGTCTTCCGTCAGCTTCCTTCCCGGTCTGGACCCAGCGGAAGATGTCTTTCACGACGTAACGGCCGTTCACATCCACTCCAAGGACTTCAGAGATATGAGAGGTTCTTCTTCCGCCATCGTGATAGCGGGAACATTGAACAATAAGCTGAATGGTATCACCCACCATCTTTCTGATGGCGTCAGGTGGGACTCGTGTTTCACCCATCAGACAAAGAGTCTCAATACGGGTACATGCTCCGTCCGGGCTGTTCGCGTGAACAGTTCCCATGGATCCGTCATGTCCGGTACTCATGGCGTTCAGAAGATCGAGTGCTTCCGGACCTCTTACTTCCCCGACGATGATTCTGTCAGGACGAAGACGAAGGGCCGATTCCATAAGATCACGAATCGTCACTTCTTTGATTCCGCGATCAGGATTTGCTTTTCTGGTTTCAAAGCGGACCACGTGCTCAGCTTTAATCTGGAGTTCTGCTGCATCCTCGATGATGAGAAGGCGCTGGGTCTTCGGCATTCTCGAACCCAGGACGTTCAGCATGGTTGTTTTTCCTGAGCCGGTACCGCCGGAAACAAGTGTGTTCTTTCCGAGGTACATGCAGCAATCAAGAAAGCGGGCGCCATCCGGAGAAAGAGATCCGAAGCTAATGAGATCTTTCAATCCCAGTTTTTCCTCGGAGAATTTCCGGATAGCGACCGTAACCCCACACTTCGCCATTGGTGGAATCACCACGGCGATACGTGAGCCGTCAGGGAGACGAGCATCCAGGCGTGGATTGTCGGCGTCAATAATCCGACCCACTGATTGCGCTACGGCACGCATAGACGCCATCAGAGACTCATCATCCGCAAACTTATTAGGGACCCGATATACGAGTCCTTTACGTTCAATAAAAATTTCAAATGGACCATTGATCATGACTTCGGAAACCGAAGGATCTTTGAGCAAATCTCCTATCGGGGACAGGAGGTTTGCAATGGCATCTTGAAAAACACTACTCATTGCTTAGTATTCCTTCGGGGTCCAGAGCATGCCTTCAGATTTCTCCGAGGCGATTTCGCGTTTAGGGACATGCTTCTTCATGACGACGATTTTTCCGTCACTCTTTGAGCTCGGACAGTAAAAAGCAAATTCACCTGACTTATCGAAGGTGGCTTCTGCTTCAGTCACTTTCCCCTTATTCGCGGCAAGGAAAACTTTATGCCCTTCCACGATCATGCAATGAGGCTCGTCGAGAGTTGAAGTGACATAGAACTTCACCTTCTCTCCTTCAAACACTGAAAGACTTTTTGGGTAATACCCTTCTTTCGTTACGATGATGGAAATTTCACGTGTCGGTTGGGTCCTTTGACCTTCAACGGCGATCGCAAAAAACGGGATAAAGACGAAAAGCAGAATGAACTTCATAAGGCCCTCTTTGTTCTCTCAAGAGCTTATCGGTCCAATCGGCGTGAGATTTAAATGTGATCGGTGTTTTTCTCTCTAGTAGTCGAGTGTTTTGATCACATAATAAGCGGGCGTCTCATAAGGGTGGGATTTCTTTAAGGCCGCAACAACATCAACCACCTTATTATCCTCGCACACCATATCGATCTTAAGCTCCTCCACCGTCTCAATCTTACATTCAGAGCCGATTGTGGGATTGCTTCCGGGGAGAGGCCGGAACTGTCCTACTCCCTTCATTTCAAAGGAACATTGATCGTAATTACCTATCTTGCCGGCGCCGGCTTGAAACATGGCGTCTTTAACTCTGTCAGCATCTTTCACCGGTACGTAAAAACTTATGTGAATCATGAACACTCCTTAATCTCATCCCAACAAAAACTTACACTCTTTTAACGAAAAGAAAACTTTGTAGACAGGTCTTAAAGAGAAACGAAACAATTGTTCCCAGTTAACAAATCTGACACATGTAAGTGTTTTGATGATCATGGAGGATAAAATGGTTACTTTCAAAATCGCAGCATTGGCCGTTGGTCTCTCGCTCGCTTGTTCAGTTTTCGCTTGTTCTGAAGATGGAAAAAGCGGAATCGTTCCGGAAAACAATCTCAATATTCCAGTCGGCAAAGCTTTCGGCGGAATTTCTGAGGCACAATTTACGAACTCTATTGATCGCGTAGTTGCCATCTATGAGCCAATCATTTCAAGCATGGGTGCAAAGCTCGTTGTTGAAAGAAAGTGGACTGATGGAACAGTAAACGCATACGCTCAGCAGTCAGGCAAAACATGGAAAGTTTCTATGTTCGGCGGTCTCGCTCGTCACGAAACAATCACTGAAGACGGTATGTCTCTCGTAGTTTGTCATGAAATCGGTCACCACATCGGTGGAGCGCCTAAGAAAGGTGGATCTACTACTGGCGGCGGATGGTGGGGCGGCGGAGCTGGCGTATCTAGCTGGGCATCTAACGAAGGCCAGGCTGATTACTTCGCTACTCTCAAGTGTCTGCGTAAGACTTTCCTTAACGATGACAACGCTACTATCGTAAGAACTCTCAATGCTCCTGAGTCTCTGATCAAAGCTTGTAACAAAGCTAACAAGTATCACAGAGACGATTCAGCTCTTTGCGTTCGTATGGGTATGGCAGGAAAATCCGTTGCTAACCTCTTCTCAGTTCTTTCAAAACTCCCTGACACAAAGTTTGAAACTCCTGATGCAAGAATCGTGAATTCTACAGATGATAATCACCCTAAAGCACAGTGTCGCCTCGACACATACTTCCAGGGATCACTCTGCGAAATCGGCTTCAATGAAGAAGTTTCTCAGACTGATGAAGTTAAAGGTACTTGTCACCCGACTCTCGGACACAAGATCGGTCTTCGTCCGGCCTGTTGGTTCAAAGCTAAGCAGTAATTAATTTTTGACTCCTTTATGAAAGGGCGGCTCGTGCCGCCCTTTTTTTTTTATGTCCATGGAAGCGCGTAGCGCTGTGATGGTATGTCGGCGTGAGGCAGGGGCCGGAGCCAATGTCGCCTGCTCTTCGTCTAGACATGACTGTTTCAGACCAGAAGAATTGAGACGACACAAAGGGGAAGCTAGATGATCAGACTCTTATTGTGCTTGTCTCTCATTTCTTTAGAAGTTCTCGCCTGCACAGAACCCGGAGAGGGATTTCTCCCGGAAAATAATCTGAAGTATCCTTCTTATCTCAAGACCTCGGGGCTAACCCGTGAGCAGTATGATGCTGTCATCGATAAAGTTGTTAACTACTATGCACCAGTAGCTAGAAAGCGCGGGGCCCGTCTCATTGCTGAAAGATTGTGGGAAAGTGAAACGGTGAATGCCGGAACGATAAGAAGAAATGAGGGAAAGAGCTGGGTGCTTCGACTCTATGGAGGATTCGCCCGCCATCCTGCCATCACGCCTGATGGATACATGCTCGTGGTTTGTCATGAGCTTGGTCATCATATCGGAGGAGCGCCGAAAAAAATATTACAAGCCGGCGGCAGGCACTGGGCCTCAACGGAAGGTCAGTCAGATTACTTCGCGACATTAAAATGCATGCGCAGAGTTCTCGCAAAAGAAGACAATGAAGCTGTCATAGAGACGATGGAAATTCCCGGGACAATACGGACCGAGTGCTCAAAATCATTTTCTGACAAAGCGGAGGCGGCTCTCTGCATTCGCACTTCAGTTGCCGGAATCTCAGTAGGAAAAGTGAACGCTTCCATCAGAAGGTTTCCCGCCCCTGACATAGACGTCGTTGACTCAAGCATCGTCACGACAACCCAAAATGGGCATCCCATCCCTCAATGCCGACTCAATACATACTTTCAGGGTTCATTATGTACGGTATCTTCAGTGAAACCCGTATCCCAGGTTTATGAAGCGAGAAATACCTGCCATGAAGATCTGGGATATACGGTCGGTCTAAGACCGGCCTGTTGGTATAAGAGTATAAAATAAAATCTGAATCAACTAAGCGTCGTCATCGGCTTCGCCTCTCCTGACCATAAAAAAAGGGCCGGTTTCCCGGCCCCTTCTCATTCAGAATTTAAGCTCTGATTATTTCTTTTTCTTAGGAGCTGCTGCTTTGTTAGCGTCAGCAGCTTTCGTTACCTTGAAGAGTTCAACTTCGAAGATAAGAGTTGCGCCACCAGGAATTTTTGGAGGAGCGCCAGCATCGCCGTAAGCGAGGTCAGCCGGAATAACGAACTTAGAAACTCCGCCTTCCTTCATTGTCTGGAGGCCTTCAGTCCAACCCTTGATAACACGGTTAAGTGGGAAAGAGATTGTCTTCCCTCTTTCTTTCGAAGAATCGAATACTGTGCCGTCAGTAAGTGTACCGTGATAGTGAACTTCCACAACATCTTCAGCTGATGGAGTTGCGCCTGTTCCTTCTTTAACAACTTTGTAAGCAAGACCAGAAGCAGTTTTTGTAGCGCCTTCTTTCTTCACGAAATCGTCGATGAACTTGTTACCCTGCTCTTTTTCCTTAGCAGCTACTTTATCCATGCGTGACTTGAAAACTTCCTGAATGCGGTTCTGGTACTTGGCCATATCAACTTCAGACTTGTCATTCTTAGAGGCCATGGCAATCCCCTTATAGAGGGCCTGGAGCTCTTTATCAGAGAGAGAAAGTCTCTGAAGATTTCCTCCGAGCATGTATCCCATAGCGTAGAAAGTTTTATCATCTTCTGACTCAAGCTTGATGCTTGATGGATCGTTTTTATTACAACCAACGAAAGTCAGAACGAGTGCGAGACTAAGTAAAAGCCAGTGCTTTTTCATGCGAAGAATTCCTTTGTTTAAAATGAAAGCAGGTAAAGAATAGCTCTATTTTCTGGCGTTTGCCAAGAAATCCGGACCTTGAGAAGGTCGCCACATCAGGGCAATAAGACACACTGCGCCCAGCACAGATGCGATCAGGCCGACAGGGATTTCCGCACCCATAATTGGATAACGGTAACAGACATAATCCATCCCCATGAAGAATAGGCCATTGCAGACACTTCCCAGAAGAAGCTCGCCTTTCATGTCATAGCGTGGAAACCAGATCTTTCTGGCAATAAGTGGAAGGATAAGCCCGAGAAAAGAAAATGCTCCAAAGAGTGAGATAACGAGAAATGTCCCGGCCACAGAAAAAATGAAAAAGAAGCTATAAAGCTGTCCCACATTCCCCGAGTGCACCCGTGAGAGAATGGGACCTAAAGAAAAGAGCTGAAGATTACGCCAGTGGCGCTGAAGAAAAAACAAAAGAATGATTTCAAACAGCACCAGAAGATACACGGCCTCGGTTTTTACAAAACGGAAGTGGCCGAACCAGATCTCCACCGGAAAAGGGAGGTTGTAAGCGAGAAAGAAAAACTGCCATAAGGAAAAGATAGCTCCGACCAGGAGATTAAAAGTGAGGCCTGCAAAAAGAATTCTTTCGAGTTTTAATTCCTTTCCCGCTAGTCCCGAGAGCAAATATCCGACCAAAGCAAAAAGCGGTATCCCGGTCAGTCCCAGCCATTCAGTCTCGAATCCCGTGAACATGGCAAAAGAATAGATAACCAGAATCCAGAGAACTGAAAGTCCCTCAATTCCGAGAGTCGATGGGCTGGCCAGGATATTTCTGGTTCCAATCTGGATGAAGCTTCCCGCCTGCGAAAGAATAAGACCGCAAAGGAAGCTCGAAACAAGTCTCAGTGTCAGGTAGTCCATGAAGACTTCTCTTTCAGGACTTCCTGTTCAACAAATAATTCTTTAATCAAAATACCGGATGGAAGCCATGTGCAATCATGTTCCACAATGATGAGGGACTTTTTCTTATCCATAAGAACGCTCACCATTTGTCCCAGTAGCTTTTTCTTTTCCCGGTCAAGATATTGTCCTGGTTCATCGAGCAGATAAGTTTTTCCTTCCGCTGCACACACGCTGATGAGCTTCAAAAGCTGTGCTTCTCCGCCGGAGAGATGAGAGAGACTTCTGTTTTCTTTTTCTGAAAGACCAGACGCCTCCCAGAAATGGCTGAAGAAATTTTTATCAAGGACGGTTGAAGCATTCAGGAGAATCTCGCGAAACACTGAAACTTTCCGGTCAAAAAAAATATCCAGTGGCTTCTGGTCGCAGAAGACGCCGCCATTTTTATCATGGAAATGTCGGAGGTATGTCGACTTTCCAATTCCGTTCTCACCAGTCAGGACAATGGGTCGCCCCTCGACCGGTACAATTTGAAGAGCGGTCCTAAGATGAGTGAGCAGTTGATACATAGTGAAAGTTTAACCGTTAACGGGGTTGATGATCCAGAAAGTAATTCCAGGCCTTGAGCTGGCGTATGCCGGGAATGAGGCCTCCCGGATACGCCAGGTTCGCTTTTCTACTGTTTCCGCTGACTGTCGGAATATCCTCTTCTCTTATTCCCAGAAAAAGCGACTTTCCTTTCAGGGCTTCAATGATTGATCCGGCCCAGTTCACGTAACCCAGCTCAGATGGGTAACTGGAAATGAGATTTTTCCTTTTGAGCCACAGAACCAGGCCGTCGTTTGCGATGACAAATTCCGGCAGCTTTTCTTTCCTGATTTCCCCCAGAAAAAAAATGATGGATGGTTTACCCTTCATCCGGCCTTCAATTGATTGTTCAAGTGTTCTCACCTTCGCGAGAACCTGGTCTGAATCACACCCAGTGACATATTTCTTGAGCGTCTTAAGAACTGATGCTGTCACTTCACCCGGAGTCTGATTCCGGCTGAGAATTTCAACTGCATTTACCCTTCTCGTCCGGAAAAGTTTTCTCAGCTCCTGACTTTCATCAAAGAAAACCAAAGCATTTTTCATCTCATCGAGCTTTGACGGAGAAAGAAAAACTCCACCCGGGATTTTCTCGCCTTTGAAATTGCCTGGCAGGGGATAAAAAAGGGAAGCGCCCTTCAGCTCTTTAGCCTGCAGGAGATTCCATTCTTCCAAGATCTGAGTGACCGGTCCTGAAAGTGAGTAGATCTTCCCGTATGCGGGATGAAAACGGCAGGCCGCCTGGGCCGTGACTGCCCAGAAAAAGATGAGACTAGCGAAAATTTTCATCCATCGCTTCATTGGCCTTGCGGTCACAATATTCATTCTGCGGATGCCCGGCATGTCCCTTCACCCACTCCCATTGAACTTCCATAAAGTGAGTTCGAATTTCATCGAGCTCCTGCCAAAAGGAAAGATTTTCTGGAGCCTTGTTATCAGCTTTCTTCCAGCCTCTGGCCTTCCATCCCGGAACCCATGATTTCATTCCATCAACGACGTATTTTGAATCTGTGAGAACCTTGATTCTCGTAAGAAGCGGATCGCGGCCTTTTTCAGGAAGAATCTCAGTGAGTTTTTGCAGGGCCATGATCGGTCCCTGGAGTTCCATTTTATTATTCGTAGTGAGTGACTCGAAATCCACGCCTTCGGCCAGGACTTCACCATTATAGGCCTGTACCAGGTAGGCATACGCGCCTGGACCGGGATTTCCACGGCAACCACCATCGGAATAAACGGCGATCATCTCCGGTTCAGAAGAAATCTCCTGAGGCAGCGGCAAAGGCTTTTCTTCCTCTGGAATTTCCTCAACAGAATCAACCGCCGCTCTGAGGTCGGAAATGGCCTTTTCAAGGACTTCGCTCGATATCTTCTGAGAGCTCAGCCATTTTTCGAGAGACTTCAGATTAGTTAAATGTTTCTTCTTCATGTTTTGTCTCTAGCAGGGTGCGAAAAAGCGTTTCCCTTTGCCAAGTTTGGGACAGCGAAGTATCTTTTCCAAAATCCATAGCGGGGAGTCTGATTTTGGGTCTGCCATTTTCAATTAAAGTCTATAAGCAATACTTTAATTTTGCATCTTCGCATTTCATGATTTTCGAAAACGGCACCCGCGAGCCGCTCCATGGCCATAACTACCGGGTGCAGGTGAAGGGTGAGGCCCCAGAGCTCGCAGGCGACATGGTTTTCGACTTCCTCGATATCAAACCGATCGTGAGAGAAGTCTGCGATTCCCTTGATCACAAGCTCCTTATTCCCAAGGACAACGATAAGCTCAAGATCCATACCGAAAACAAAAATTATGTCATCACCACTCCCGATGAGAGTGTTTTTTCAATTCCCATGAGTGATGTGCTTCTTCTTCCGATTTTCAACACCAGCGCCGAGCGGATCGCTGTTCATATCTGTGACGAGATCAGAAAACGGGTGAAAGCGCGCTTCGGATTTGCGTTTAACAGCCTCGAGGTGGAAGTTGAAGAAACTCCGGGGCAGTCAGCGGTTTATGTTCACCGCGAGGAATTATGATCTTTTCTGAACTTGAAAGCGGTAAATCTCTTGAAGGGCACGACATCCCGGTCTTCAAGACAGAAATAAAGTCCTCTAAATACCTCTACCTCATCGGCGGCGTTCACGGCGATGAAGTCGAGGGTGTTTACGTTCTGAAAGAGCTCTTCCAGTGGCTGAAAAACGAACATTCACTGAAAGATCTTCCGATGATTGTTCTTCCGATCCTGAACGTTGATGGCTATCGCGCAAACTCGCGGGTGAATGCTCATCTCGTCGATCTCAATCGTAATCTTCCGACCAAAGACTGGTCTACTCTTCATGCCAAGCCTCGCTACAATCCGGGCCCTAAAGCTCTCTCAGAGCCTGAGAATCAGTTCCTGGTAAAGCTCCTGGATAAGTACAAACCCGGTATCATTATCTCGTTTCACACCTGGAAGCCGATCCTGAACTACAACGGTGACTGTAAAGACATCGCCGAATACCTCTCGGGATTTAACAATTACGAAATCGCCTCTGACATCGGTTACCCAACTCCCGGATCTCTCGGAACCTTCGGCGTTGAGAAATATAAATCAGGGGTTCTCACTTTTGAATGTCCTGAGCTCAAAAAGCACAAAGAGACACTAAAAGAAATCTGGGTTGAAAACGAGCAGGGCCTCAAGGGACTCTTTCAGTCCGACCTCATCTGGAACAAATTAAAATAACAGACAAAAAAAAAGCCCTCTAAAGAGGGCTTTTTTTTAAGCAGATTTCGTAAATTTGATGACCTCGACGGGACAAGCCTCGGCAGCTTCCTGAATCCTTAATCCGTCATCCAGAGGAGCATTGGGACGGATGATACAAGTATCTGCGAGAACCTCGAAAACATCCTTATAGATATCTTCGCAGGCGTTACAAACAATACATCCTGGCTCAATCCAGACTTTCGCAACTTTGAAGTTGTCAGCGGCAGGAGCTGCGCCGCCAGCACCACCGGTAGTTGTCGGAGCTGCAGTAAAGTCACCGGCGAACTGAGGGTTGGTCGCAACCTTGAGCATTGGACCCCGGCCCGGAACGGTATCAGCAATGAAGCTTCTGATCGGGATATCGATAGGTGGTTGTGATTTTTTTACTGAATCGAGTTTGTTCTGCTTGATGAATTCGTCCACTGAGAGATTTGCTTCCTCGATCATGCGACGGAACTTAGGACCTTTCATCTCGAAGGCGAAAGTCACACCATTGCGTGAAGAAAGAACTTCAATCTGAACGATTGCGAGATCAAAATTCTTAGCCCCCAGGAAATCAATAAAGGCCGGGCCCATGTCTGCTTCAAGCGCGAAGCTTGAGCGCTTCCCTTCAAAGGCCTGAGAAAGTTCAACCTGAGTCGGTGATCCCCATGGATTAAAGAGACGAAGTCTTACCGTGTCCATAGAAGCAGGCTCTTTGGCCGGATTCCACTGAAAACCAAAAGCAAAGTAATTACCGTTTTTAGTTGAACGAAGAACTGTGAGCTTCGGCTTTCCGAAGAAAGTGTCGAAGGTACCAAAGAGGAGGGAAAGGATACCAAGTCCCACCACAAGATTGATGACCAGAAAAAGAGCGACGCCCATGGCGATTAAGCTGGTTGACACAGATGACTCCTATAAGCCGTTTAATCTTCCCGATTATAGCCTAAATCAGTGATAAATGAGAACAAAAAGGTGCACGGCTTCCTTCTCGAAGGAGATGTTTTTAGAGTATCATGGGCCATGCGTGTTTTTTTTACTCAAATAAAAGCTATTTTAATCGCAGTAGTGCTCTTTAGCTTTTTCATTCCCCTGTGCTTTCTGGTGATCCCATTTCCCTTGAGCCGGCGTTTAAAGATCACCTGCCCGGTCTGGCAATGGGGAAGCAAGATCATGCTGCGATACGCGTGTGAGATGAAAATCGACGTTTCCGAGGATCACCGTTCTCCGGAATTTCAGGGTGTTCCTGCCTATGGACTCTATGTGGCAAATCACCAGAGTTACATAGATATTCCGATGATTATTACGATCTATCAGGTCCCGCCGATCATGAAAAAAGAAGTGCTCTACATTCCTTTTGTCGGCCTTCTGGGATGGATTTGCGGGGCCATGCCGGTTTCGCGCTCACAGCAGGGATCAAGAAAGAGGGTTTTCATTCAGACCAAAGAACGGATCCTGAATGAGAAAATTGGTGTCCAGGTTTATCCGGAAGGCACGAGATCCAAAACCTCTCATCCTAAATCCATGGAAGAAATTAAGCGTACCCTCATGGTCTTTGCGTGGAATGAAAAGATTCCGGTCATTCCGACAAGTGTCTACGGAACCCGCGGCGTTCTCTCCGAAAGAGGTGCGGTTCAACCGGGTCGTCACGCCGGAATTATTGTTCACAAAGAAATTCGTCCGGAGAATTACGCCACCGCTGAGGAATTTGCGGTTGCCTGTTGGGGAAAAGTTATTGAGGGCTATGAGCGGATGAGGGCCCAGATGGAGCCTCTGAACAAAAGTTTATCTTAGGACGAAGCTCCGTTTCTGACTTCCATTCCCCCAGACCCAGAAGTTCTCCCTTAGAATCTTTGAGCCATCGATAAGGTGACTCGATCTCACCTTTTTTATCAGTAAGCTTTTTCAGAAAGCCGCCGTTTCGGAATAACTTCACCTCTTCATCATTCAAAATGATGGTACCGAAAGAAAGAATTACGGATACAGAAATTCCCTTTTCCATGAATGCCGGATCCCTATCTTTGGGCCAGTCCTTTTCCTGCAAGGCTTGGTTAGCATGAATGTGCCCGACGCTCTCGCGCTTGAGAGTCAGAAGATGTCCCAGTGTTCCCAGGTCGTGAGCGAGTTCGGTAAAGAGTGTCCTGATATAGGTGCCGGAGCTAACACACGAGCGAATGGTGAGAAGGGGAAATTCGTATTTCACCACTTCAATGGAGTGAATGGTTCGTGCGACGGCCTGTTTCTTGACCTCAACACCCTCTCTTGCCCATTCATGCAGGTTCTTTCCCATGAATTTGGTGGCCGAATATTTATGCGGCGTCTGGAGATATTCACCGAGAAAGCGCGTGCGCGCCCGCTCGTCGATAAACTCAACGGAAAATTGCGAGATTTCCCGTTTGAGATAAGGAGATTCGTCTTTCTGAACAACTTCAGAAGTTGGATCACCGGTCGGAGTTTCCTCGCCGAGTTTTCCGGTCGCAAGATATGTCTTGGGGAGAAATTCGTGGATGAAATCATTGAGTCTCGCGGCCCCGCCGGTTCCGATCATGAGGACACCTTCAGCAAAGGGATCGAGCGTTCCGAAATGGCCGATTTTTCCAAAACCCTGAGGAAGATTTCTCTTAAAATGTCTTACGACATCGTACGAAGAAATACCCTTAGGCTTATAGACATTGAATATGAGCGGAGGAAAAAGGACGGGATGCTTATTCTTCATCCGAAGATTCGTTATTCAGGAGCTTTGAGATTTTGGACTCATCTTCGTATTGAGAATCGTAATGATAATGAATTTCGGGAGTGTGGCGGACTTCCATCTTACTGGAGAGGAGCTTCCTCATACGACCGGCAGTTGCCTCGATAGCCTCTTTGGCATCTCCGCGTTTTTTGACATCGAAGGTATCCCAGTAAACTTTCGCGTGAGAATAGTCCTGCGTGAGTTCTACATGGGTGACGGAAACATTAACCAGTCGAGGATCCGCGAATTCCCGGCGTAAAGCCGTATTGATGAAATCGCGGACCTTCTCCTCGTATTTTAGCTTCGAAAATTTATTTCCCCTACCCTGTTGCCCGGCCACGGATTCTCCTTACAGAGTCGCGTCTGAAGTGAGGGTACGTTTTTTCTCTTCCATGATATAGGCCTCGATCAAATCGTCAGTCTTGATATCATTGAAGTCTTCAAGCGCCATACCGCACTCGTAGCCGTTCTTCACTTCTTTCACTTCGTCTTTGAAGCGCTTCAGGGTTGAAAGGCGTCCGTCGTACATGATCTTGCCGTCACGAAGGAGACGGATGTTACAACCGCGCTCGATCTTACCGTCAATAACTGAGGTACCAGCGATAGTACCAATCTTCGGAATGCTGAAAGTCTCTTTGACCTGAGCACGACCGATATACTTCTCGACTCTTTCCGGAGTGAGCATGCCTTCGAGGGCCATCGTCACATCGTTAATGAGTTCGTAGATGATTGAGTACGTCTTGATATCAACGCCTTTCTCTTCAGCAATACGACGGGCAGTCGTCACAGGACGCATGTTGAATCCCATAATGTAGCCCTGAGAGCTGGCCGCAAGATTCACATCGTTATCTGTAATCGCACCAACACCGCCACCGATAACTTCCACAGAAACTTCGGAATTTCCGAGTCCCTGAACAGCATTCTTGATCGCTTCAAAAGAACCCTGAACATCGGAACGAACGATGAGTTTGAGAACTTTCTTCTCAACTTCAGAGTTGTTCTGAGCAGTGGCAAAAAAGTCTTCCAGGCTTGCTGTTTTCTTCTCAGCTGTTGTGTTCGAGAGGGCTTTTCTTTCATTAACACGGTTATCAACGATCTTCTGGGCTTCACGCTCGTTTTTCACAACGTTCAGGATATCGCCCGGAGAAGGAACTGATTCAAGACCCAGGATCTGGACCGGAGTCGCAGGACCTGCATCGTTCAGCATCTTCCCTGAGAAATCCATGAGTGAGCGTGCGCGGCCAGCCGTTTCGCCGACAACGATAGCGTCACCCTTAGTGAGTGTTCCTTTTTGAATGAGTATCGTGGCCACTGGTCCGCGACCAACTTCGATCTTCGATTCAATAACAACACCTTCAGCAGGCCCTTTATCATTCTCGCGGAGATCCATGATCTCGGCCTGAAGCTGGATAGATTCAAGAAGGTTATCGATTCCCGTACCGTTAAGTGCGGAAACGTTCACGTAAATTGTCTGTCCGCCCCAGTCTTCCGGAAGGAGTTCAAATTCAGTAAGCCCTTGCTTAACTTTATCCGGGTTAGCCCCTGGCTTATCGATCTTGTTGACAGCAACGATAATCGGCACACCTGCGTTCTTACAGTATTTGATTGATTCAACTGTCTGAGGCATGACTCCGTCATCGGCGGCAACAACGAGAACTACGATATCAGTCACATTAGCTCCACGCTGTCTCATGGCCCCGAAAGCCGCGTGGCCCGGAGTATCGAGGAACGTCAGAGTAGCATCGTTTACATTCACCGAATAAGCGCCGATGTGCTGAGTGATACCACCCGCTTCACCGGAAGCGACTTTTTCCTTGCGGATGTAATCGAGAAGAGATGTTTTTCCGTGATCAACGTGGCCCATAATCGTGATGATCGGGTTACGTGTCGGGAATTGAGTCTTATCTTCGCCTTCTTTCTTATTAAGAACAGCGTCTTCACTGAAAGCGACATCTTCTACGCGGAAGTTGTAGAGCTCAGCGATCTGACCTGCGAGCTTCACGCCGATGTAGTCTTCAGCATGAACCAGGAGGTTGATGTCGAGAAGCTTGTTGGCGAAGGCTTCAAAGCGCTGTCCGAGCTTGTGAGCGAGATCGTTCGCGGTAATAACACCGTGAATGTCGATCACACGCTTTGATTCTTTCATCGTTGTGATGAGAGTCTGTTGTTTTGGCCCTGAATATAGTTTCTTCTTCTTTGCTGGAGTGTAGATCGCCTTACCAACGAGGGCAGTGGCGTATTTCATTTCTTCATCAGCGCGGATAACCGTCAGATCTTTTTTACCAGTACCGGCCTTCTTGCCCATGATTGCGGCAAGGTCACCCATGCGCTTTTTATCACGATCGTCGTCGGACATTTCTGCGTCCGGACGTGGCTGAAGTCTGCCATCATTGAAAGTTTTCTTCTCAGTGCCCTCTTCTTTCTTCTTCTCAGGATCGGGAGTGAAGATAGGAGTGAATACGTGGCGCTTTTCCTCGTAATAATCTTTTTTCGGATCACGCTTGGAAGTATTGAAGGCAGTCGCAGGCAGAGGCTCGGTGTTTTCCCGGGCCGCTTGCTCGCGAGCCGCGATTTCTTTTGCCACTTCCTTAGCTTCTGCAGCTTTCTTATCTTCTTCATCTTTCTGGGCCTTGGTCTTACGTTTTACCGTAACGACTTTCGGCTTTTCCTCTCCCGCCGGGGCAGCTTCCGCAGCAGTTGCAGTCGGAGCCGCAGTAGCTTCAGAAACGTTCTCAGCTGGAGCAGCAGGCTCTTCGACAGCTTCAGGGGCCTTCGGAGGAGCTTCGGCGACAACCGGAGCAGCTTCCTTTTTGACTACTTTGCGAACGACTGCTTTCTTAACAGGTGCTGCACTTGTCTTCGGCGCTTCATAAGCGGCCTTAGCTTTGGCGACTTCTTCGTCAGTAAGAGACGCCATGTGATTTCTTACGTTGAAACCCATGGTCTTCAGCTTCTCGACGAGATCGAGTGAGGCGACTCCGATTTCGTTAGCTAGTTCGTAGACTTTCTTGGCCATTCTAATATCCCTTTATCCTTTCTATCCTTACTTCAGTTTGAAGGCGGCAAGCTCTTCACGAAGTCTTCTTTCAGCTTCGGAGAACTTAGTAACATCATCGCCTTTCTTCGTAGTATCAGAAGCCTCTCTACGCTTGAAGCCAGTCTGATTAGGAACAGCTGAAGCGGAAATAATTTCTGCATTTTCATCAAGATCTTTTTTGATCGTTTCGTCTTCTAGAGCATTCTGGGCAGCTTCAACCATTGTCTTGGCATCCGCGGCAGATTTACCGAGGTAGCGGGCAACATCTTCAGCTTCAGCACCCGAGAGATCCACGATCGACATGATGCCTTTCTGTACGAGAACCTGGGCCGTTGCTTCCGAAATAGAAGGAAGCTGGACAAGATTTTCCACAGCAAGCTTCACGCGCTCCTGGAGTTTTGCTTTCGAGATAATATTTACTTTCCAGCCAGTGAGCATCGCTGCGAGACGAACGTTTTGTCCGCGACGGCCGATGGCGAGAGAAAGCTGATCATCTTCAACGATAACGTCGAGAGTATGATCTTCATGGTTAAGAGAGATGGACTGAATTTCAGCAGGAGCAAGAGCTGCACGTGCGAATGTCTCAGTATCTTCATTCCACCGAACAATATCGATTTTCTCACCCTGAAGTTCATTCACGATGTTCTGAACGCGTGAACCTTTCATACCTACGCAGGCTCCAACCGGATCAATATCGCGGTCACGAGTCGTTACAGCAATCTTCGCTCTGTGACCTGGCTCGCGGGCAGCAGCTTTTACTTCGATTGTGCCGTCTGCGATTTCCGGAACTTCAACTTCAAAGAGTTTCACGAGGAACATCGGGGAAGTTCTGGTGAGGCGGATTTCTGGTCCACGGTTAGTCATCACAACTTCAGAGAGGTAAGCCTGAATACGGTCACCCGGCTTGAATGATTCACCGAAGATGATTTCTTTCTTAGGGAGAACAGCGTCTGACTTACCGAGGTCGATAACAACGTTACCTTTCTCAAAGCGACGGGCAATACCTGTAACGAGGTCGCCTTCACGGTGCTTGAATTCAGAGAAGAGAATGTCTCTTTCAGCATCACGCACTTTCTGGAAAATGATTTGTTTAGCAGTCTGAATGTCTACGCGGGAAAAGCCAGGGTTCTCAATTTTGAGACCGAGCTGATCGCCCACTTCGCAACCTTCATCGAGCTTCTTA
>JAKFFP010000396.1:0-22110 GCA_036675045.1 Bacteriovoracales bacterium
ATGCCATGAATACGATGAGAAAATTCCGATCAACAAAACTTGATCCGGATATTTTTGATATTTTCGATAATCACGTCCGTTACGTGAGAGCTGATTTTGCCCGTGATCTTCGTCTGTCAGATGCCTTCGATCCGACACTTCCTTATGCCAAACTTCCGCTTGAGGAAGTGAAGAAAATGGAGAAAGAAGCTGACTTCGGCAAAATTAAATTCGTTGATAGCGCTAAGAAAAAGAAGGCCTGATTTCCACGTCTTACCTGTCATATTTTTCACTGAAAAATGCCGACATAATAACGATCCTTACAAGGAGAGTTCCTATGCGCTCAATAATCATTCCGGCGTTTCTGGTCCTGCTTTCCTGTTCCACCCCGCGTGGACTGGATCCTTCAAGACTGCCTGCTGAGATCGATCTGGAGCTTGAGCATGAGCTGAGCTTTGACTTTAATCATGACGGCATCGAAGACGTCGTAAAGCTTCATCCTGCGGCCCCTGAGAGCGATTACAACGAGCTGGTGATCTCGCTTTCGAATAAGAAAGAATTCGACATTATTACGAACAGACATCTCGTGTATGCTCACTCAAATCCAGGCGCATCGCTGGAGCTTCTCGAAAATGGATCTTTCAAGATCATGATCGATCATTCCGGGGCCGGACGTTCAGCCAGCCTTCGTGAATACACCGTCTCTTTCCGGCACGGAAAATTCGTCCTCTCAGGAATCACAGTTTCTGAGTATGACCGGATTGATCCTGAGCTCGGGGGAAGTTGCGATATCAATCTTCTCTCCGGCGATGGAGAAAGAAATAGTAAGCCCATCAAAACGAAGATTCTGAAGAAAGAAATATCTTCGATTCATTACGACTGGGTTCCCCAAGAATGTAAATTCTGATTAATAACGAAAAAGGCCCCTTTCGGGGCCTTTTTTTATGGCTGAACTGGTTGTTGAGCTGGTGATGGATTCGTCGTCGCCGGAACCGGAGCTACCGGAGATGCACCCTCTGCCGGAGCAGGAGTTGTAGGCTTGGCATTGAGGTTTTCAGTATCAGAGTTAAGTGGTGCTGCCACCGGAGCTTCGTTATCAAAAAGTGAGCTGCGTGATTCGCGCGACTTGATGGTTGTGAGAATGATCGAGTTCACCATGAAAGCGACTGCCAGGACAGTTGTCAGCTTAGTCATGAAGTTACCCTTCGCTGAGCTTGAGAAAACCGCCTGAGAAGCACCTCCGCCCATGATCGCTCCCGCCTCAGCTCCTTTACCGAACTGAAGAAGAACCGTCACACAGAGAAGGATACAGATGACAACGTGAAGAACGATGAGAGTAGTAACCATATAATTCCTTAAATAATTGAGTCTCTATTTTTACTATTTATCCCCGCAGAGGGCCAGAAAATCCTTCGCCTTAAGCGATGCGCCCCCGACGAGCCCCCCGTCAATATCCTTCTGGGAAAGAAGCTCCTCGACATTATCGGGCTTTACGGACCCGCCATAGAGGATGCGGACCTTGTCTCCGATAGACGGGAACTTCTCTTTCAGTACAGACCGAATGAAGGCATGAACTTCCTGCGCCTGGGCCGAGCTGGCCGTCTTTCCGGTCCCGATCGCCCAAACGGGTTCATAGGCAATGATGAGGTTCTCGGCATTGGCGCCATTGATATCGGCAAGTCCCTGATGAAGCTGGTCAGCAACGATCTGGAGAGTTTGATTGGATTCGCGCTCCTGAAGTGTTTCACCGACACAATAAATGGCGGCGAGCCCTTCCGTAAAACAACGTTTGATTTTCATCGCGCAGAGTTTTGAAGTTTCACCGAAATATTGTCTTCTTTCTGAGTGGCCGATGATAACGAAGTTTCCACCGTGCCTGGCAAAAAAATGGGCGGAATTTTCTCCCGTGTAGGCACCGTGAGTGTGCTCAGAGCAGTTTTGCAGTCCCACTTTCACACCGTGTTTTTGCCCACGGTTCTGAACGAAGATGAATTGCATCGCTTGCGGGGCAATCCAGGCTTCTCTTTTTCCGGAATATTTTTCATCAAATGTATCGAAGAATGATTTTATCTCAGCACCGCTTTGATTCATCTTCCAGTTACCGACCATTAACTTTTTCATGATTAAACTCCGAACTTAAGGGCCTCAACACCCGGTAGCTGCCCGCGCTCGATGTACTCGAGGGAAGCACCCCCGCCACTTGAGACGTGAGAGAATTTCTCGGCTTCACCTGATTGCTGAACAGCTGCTACAGAATCTCCGCCACCGACAACTGAGAAAGCCTTGGTTTCAGCGATCGCGTGAGCAATTGCCATAGTTCCTTTGGCAAAATTCTCATTCTCGAAGAGGCCCATCGGGCCGTTCCAGAAGATTGTTTTCGCTGTTTTGATATGATCGGTGTAGGCCTTGATAGTTGCGGGACCGATATCGAGCCCCATCTGATCTTTCGGGATGGCAGTACCCGGGCAAGCGATCGGTGCTCCACCGAATTCAGTCGCGTTCATATGGTCTTTCGGAAGCTGGATCTTTCCGCCGCGATCCTGCATCAGGAGCTGTTTTGCAAGAGACACATCTTCGTCCGAGCAAAGTGACTTACCAACCTCAATGCCCTTCGCTTTAAGGAATGGGTATGCCATCGCTCCCCCGATCAGGAGAGTGTCGACGAGAACCATCATCTTCTCAATCGTCTTGATTTTATCAGAGACTTTCGCCCCACCAATGATCGCGACGAACGGTTTGGCAGGCTTTTCCAGAAGGGCGCCGAGGGATTCAATCTCTTTTTTCATGAGAAGCCCCGGATAGGAACGGTTCTTGAAAAAAGCATTGATCGCGTGAGTGGAGGAGTGTTTCCGGTGAGCGGCGCCGAAGGCGTCGTTCACATAGACCTCACCGTACTGAGAGATTTTCTCCGCCAGATCCATGTCGTTTTTTTCTTCACCAGGCAGGAAGCGGATGTTCTCAAGGAGAACGAGCTTTGTTTCCGGGAGCTGGAGAAGATTCTTTACACCATTATCGATAGCACTCTCGGAAAGAATGACATCCGTTCCGAGTTTTTTTGCGAGATATTCTGCAACGGGCTCGAGTGAATATTTCGGATCGGCCTTGCCGTCGGGACGGCCCAGGTGACTGATCATCGTGAGTTTAGAAGCGCCCTTTTCGAGAATCATGCGGATCGTGGGGATCGCCATGTCGATGCGGGATGTGTCCGTGATCGTTCTTGGTTCCGTCTTCGAGAGAGGAACGTTGAAATCAAAACGGGCGACGACTTTTTTACCTTTGAGGTCAGCTGACTCGAGCGTCTTGAGTTGCATAAGATTTCCTTAGAGTTTCTGGCCGATGTAATTCGAGAGATCGAGAACGCGGTTCGAGAAGCCCACTTCGTTGTCATACCAGCTGACAATCTTCGCAGTATTTCCGATCACATTCGTGAGTTTCGCATCAAGGATCGAAGACTCAGGAGTCCCCATGTAATCCATCGAAACGAGTTCTTCTTCGGTGTAGGCAAGAACACCCTTGAGATTTGTTTCAGATGCTTTCTTCATAGCTGCATTGATTTCTTCCTTGGTGGCTTTCTTCTCAAGCACAACCGTAAGGTCAACCAGGGAAACATCCGGAGTCGGCACCCGAACCGCGTATCCGTCGAGCTTGCCTTTCACTTCCGGAATCACTTCTCCGAGAGCTTTCGCCGCACCGGTTGAAGTAGGAATCATGGAGAGATTCGCTGCGCGCGCGCGACGAAGATCATCGTGAGCGTTGTCGAGAAGGTTTTGATCTGAAGTATAAGAGTGAATCGTCGTCATGAGACCGTTAACGATCCCGAAGTTTTCAATCAGAACTTTCACCAGGGGAGCAAGACAGTTTGTGGTGCAGGAAGCGTTCGAGATGATGTGGTGTTTGGCAGGATCATATTTCTCATTGTTGATACCCATCACGAATGTACCATCGAGATCTTTCCCCGGAGCACACATGATAACTTTCTTCACTGTGTCCCGCATATGAAGACCAAGTTTTGCTTTATCCTTGAAGATACCGGTACAGTCAATCACGATGTCTGCGCCCACTGATCCCCAGGGAAGAGCGGCAGGATCTTTCTCTGAGAAAAATTTCATTTTTCTGCCGTTGTAACTGATCGTGCGTGATTCCTGGTCAAAATGAAAATCACCCTTGAGCGTGCCGTGAAGTGAATCGTGTTTCAAAAGATGGACATAGGGTTTCGGATCACCCGGATTGTTAACTGCCACGATCTCAATATTCGTATTGGCATTGGCCTCAATACGTTTGAAGTAAGCGCGAAGGATCGTTCTACCGATTCTTCCAACTCCGTTGATTCCAACTTTTACTGTTTTCATAAGACTCCTATTTTCACCGGCGTGATATCAAAAATGGTTCAAAAACAAAGACATTCTAAGCGGTTAGACCATACTCCCAGAATTCTATTTTGTGTAGCGGATTCCCCGAAATAAGGGTAGAAACTAGACCTTATTCTCATCACTTGACGCGAGTACACCCCAATGAAGAAGTTATTTGTTTCTGAGCTCCATGGAAAAGAAGAATTTGAGTCAGTCTTCCTGGTGAAGATTATCAACTGTCTTGAAGACAAGAGCGGGAAGAAATACTTCAACATTATCCTGACGGATGCGACCGGCGACCTGGAATCCCGCCTGTGGAATTACTCAGCGGAAGTGGAGAAGAACATCCAGAAAAATGATTTCGTCCGGGTGAGGGGGAAGCTTAATTTCTATCAGGGAAGAAAGCAGTTCATAATTACTTCGATCCAAAAAGCAACTGCGAGCGAGCTGAATCTCGATGATTTCCAGATGAAGGCGAAAGAAGATCCCGAAGTAATGTACCGGAAACTTCTCTCGATCGTGGATGGCCTTTCTGATGTGTACATCCGCGACCTCCTGAAAAATATCATCACCGATACAGAGATCGCCCGCAGGTTAAAGACCTGGCAGGCGGGAAAATCCATTCATCATGCATATAAGTCGGGTCTCATCGAGCACATTCTCTCGTGTACCGAGCTGGCGCTCACTCTCTCGAAGCATTACAACGTGAATGAAAATTACGTTGTCGCCGGTTGCATCCTCCATGATCTTTGCAAAATCTATGAGCTCACCGACGGGATCAATGTCGAATACACGGAAGAAGGAAAACTCGTTGGTCACCTCGTGAAGGGACTTGAGATCGTAGACCGCTTCTCTTACAAGATCAGAAATTTTCCTCACTATACGAAGATGCACATTAAACACATTCTCCTCGCTCATCATGGAGAATACGAATATGGATCACCGAAAATCCCCCAGACATCTGAGGCATTCCTTGTTCACCTGATTGATCTCATGGATTCGAAAATGGGTTCACTTGATATCGTGAAGAAAACTGACTCGCAGACAGGCCACTGGTCAGGGTTTGTGAAACACCTTGATCGCATCGTCTATAAATCGGAACTTCCGTTCTATCCGGAGTATGTCAGCGATGAACTCCCAGAAGAGAAACCTAATACTTCCTCACATCCGCAAGGAAATCATAAGAAAGAATCTCATCGTGCTGAGCCCAAAACGAGTCTTAGCAAGGTGTTGGCAGGCATTAAGCTCGAAGACTGAGCGCACCTGACATTTTTTGACATCGCTTTCCGGCCTGTAGGGTCTTTGCCAGAATCTTCGCCATGGAAACACTAGCGCAGTCCCCGGATGGACAAGATAGAATGAAGATGGTGAAAGAGGTTCTCTCTCGTCATGAGAGGTACAGAGTTCTTGAACTGTACTTCTGTCGTGAAGGTGGAAGGCTCCCTGAGCACATTCCACAAGAGAGAAAGGAACTTCTCGAAATCTCCCAGGAGGAGATGAAAGAGTTTCTCCTCGGACAATTCCCGCAGGATCCGCTTCTCCATAAGTTTCTGAGAATTATTCAGTAAGCTTCGGGAAGCATTTCAGGGAATTCTGAAAAACCTGTAGCTTCAGGGGTTCGAGTTCTATCCCCTTAAGCTCCGCTACTTTCGCCGCTACATAAGGCAGATAGTAAGGGGCGTTTTCTTTTCCCCGATGCGGGACCGGAGTCAGAAACGGTGAATCAGTCTCAAAGAGTATTCGCTCGACCGGCGTGATTTTCACAACCTCCTGAACGTTCTCAGCTTTTTTGAAAGTAATAATCCCGTTAAAGCCGATGTAAAAACCCTCATCCAGCACGAACTCCGCGAGCTCTTTAGTGGATGTAAAGCTGTGAACTACACCCTTTCTTTTTAACTTCGAAGAAAAATTTCTGAGAATTGCCCGTGTATCTTCATCCGCGTCTCTGGTGTGGATGATGACAGGAAGATCCTGGTCGCAGGCGATCTGAAGCTGCTTTTCAAAGGCAGCACGCTGAACTTCAGGCGGCGAATTATTGTAATGATAATCCAGACCAATCTCTCCCACGGCGATCATCTTGGGATCTTTCGAGCGCTCAATGATCTTATTGAATTCGACCTCTGTCGCTTCTTTGGCGTCGTGCGGATGAATGCCCTGAGAATAATAGATCTGAGGATAGTTTTGGGCGAGATCCCGAACCTTATCCAGGTTTCCCGGATCGACACCGATGGTGACGACTTTAGAGATCCCTGCCTCTTTGATCTTCAAAAGGATGTCTTCCAGCGGAAGCTCCTTTAAATAATCTAAGTGGCAGTGAGTCTCGATATACATTACTTGCCTTCAGTCGCGAGGATATCATCCATGATCGCGAAGAATTGCGGCGAAGGAATGGATCCCTCGATTTTCTTCCCGTTCAGGATGATGGTCGGAGTTGATTTCAGGTTGAACTTGGTGCCCTGATTGATCGATGTGATGATCTGGTTTTTGAGTTCCGGATTATCGATACAGTTTGTGAGGTTATATTTTTTCATGATGTCCTGAAGCGCACCCGAACCAAGCTCTTTCTGGCGGGCGAAGATCTCATCATGAACTTCATGAAACTTCTTCACATCGCACGCAGCAACGGCGGCAGCGTCACACGCATTCCGGTGCATGGCATTTTGCATGTTCGGATTACACTTATTATCGAGTGGGTAGAACATATATTGAATATTGATCTTGTCACCGTAGCGGCGGATGAAATCCGGAATCTGCTCCGACACGACTTTACAAAACGGACATTCAAAATCAGAGAAGACGACCATGCGGATAGGAGCGTCTGCCCATTTTTCAGTCGCCATGTGGATCTTGAAAGGAGATTCCTGGTCAGGCTCACCGAGATTCGGAAGCGCGCGGTACTGACTCACGATGCTCGATGAGAGCTTCATCTGATCATCACGCTTCTTGGCCGACGTTGAATAGAAAATCCCCGCACCGATCAGAAGGATGACTCCCCAAAGGGCCGTGGTCTTCATGTCCGGAACCCAGCTGTCTGCCCCATGTTTCCACAGGAGAAAAGCGGCAATTCCCGAAAGGACATAGTAAACGGTACAGAAAGGACAAAGGCTACCCAGCACAATCAGTGAGAAGAGGAAGAGAAGCACGCAGCCGATGAAATTGTATTTCGAGACCGCACTGGCGGTTTTTTCCAGGGCCAGTGATGGCATGAGAGCAGTGATGGCAAAAAGTAATCCGACAATAATCCCGAAGTAGGAAATCGGGACACCGGCGATATTGGAAACTTTTGAGAAAGTCGCGGTGTCGCAATTGAAGAAGCTGGAAATATCACAAAGGCTCTTGGCGCCTCCGAGAGCGGTCGGAAAAACTGTTTCATAATAATGGCTCGTCAGATAAACCGAGATGCCCATCATGAAAAGGGAATTGATGATAAAGAGGAAGTTCTTCCCGGTGATTCCATTCATCGTAAGAGATTTGTTGTTAGTTTCCATGCTTATCCTTTGATGTACATATTCCAGTTTCGTTTATCATTCTTATCCCGGCGCCAGCTGTGAAAGTCACTGCGGCAGGAAGTACAGACCGGTGCGATTTCAATCAGTAGATTCGGGAAATTCTCTCTCAGTAAGCGCCTGGCTTCCAGTTGGAGGTCGAAAAAATATTTTCCATGATATTCGACGAAGTTCGGGCTATCAGGAAAGTTACTTTTAAAATCTGCAGAAACCTCAAAGCAACATTTGTGAATCGAGGGGCCGATTAAGACCCGCTGAGGTTTCACGAGGTGAACTTCCGGACGGTTCAGAATTCCAGAGGCCAGGCCGCGCCAGCCGGCGTGAAGAAAAACCACGCCAGTTTCTCCTTCGATCACAATCGGCAGGCAGTCAGCGGTTTTTATTGCGAGAGGTTTTTTGAATTCTTCCCACGAGACCATGAGACCGTCAGCATCGGCGGGAAGCGTTTCCGGTCCGACAATGTCGATGCCATGAACCTGATTCACGGAATGAAAATCCATTTCAGGTTTTTCGGTCCAGGTTTCAAATCGTCCCCGGTTGAGACTCTCTCTATACGGAATGTTCATGCAGGAATTCTAGCACATCTTGAAAGATCGGGGGAGGTGGAGAAGTGAAGTGAAGCATCTCTCCCGTGATCGGATGCTTGAATCCGAGAATTTTCGCGTGGAGAAGCTGGAAGGGGTAATCTTTCAGCTTGTTCCTGATGGCTTCGGGCAGTTTCTGCAGATGCGATGAACCCGCGCCATAGAGCGGATCGCAAAGTATGGGAGTCTGCAATATCGAAGTAAGGTGAACTCTGATCTGGTGAGTTCGTCCCGTTTCCAGCTGGAGCTCAACATGCGAGCAGTTCTCAAACCTTTCGAGAACTTTATAGTGAGTAAGGGCGCGTTTTCCGTTCTTCACATTGACCGCCATTTTCAGGCGATTTTGTGGATGGCGCCCGATGGTCGTCTCGATTTTTCCGCTGAGATCGCGGGGACCGCCAATCACGAGGGCTTCATATTTCCGTTCGATATCGTGAGTGGAAAAAAGTCCCACCAGACCTTCGTGAGTTTTTTGTTCCTTGGCCACGACCATGACTCCGGAAGTTCCCATGTCGAGGCGATGAACGATGCCCGGACGCTTTTCGCTTCCGATGCCTTTAAGGTCGGGACAGTGGTAAAGGACGGCGTTCACCAGAGTGCCGGTATAATGTCCGGGCGCCGGGTGAACCACGAGGCCCGCTGGTTTATTGATGATCAGGAGGTGCTCATCCTCAAAGAGTATTTCGAGCGGGATGTTTTCCGCGACGAGGTCAGTGGGAACCGGGGGCGGAACTTCAACTTCAATCACCGTGCCTGAAGGAGGCATCTTATTTAGGGAAAGCTTGATGGTGGAAGAGATTTCTTCGTCTTCAAAAATTCTTTTAATTGTAGAGCGTGAAAATTGTGGCAGGCGGGCAGCGAGAAAAACATCCAGGCGCTTGAATTCGTCCCGGTCAGCGTCAGTGACCGTGAGCTCGAAGTCGGCTGTCGACTCCGGCTCCATTACTTCATCTTGAGCTTCTTGAAGTGAAGCATGAATGAAGTTGCAACCTGTTCGGGATTTAGCTTCATGACTTTGGCGTATTGATACACATAACCCCGGACGTAAACGTCGGCAGGAAGTTTTGCGACTTCTTCATTCTCCATGGCGATAAGATGCGTCTTCGAGATTCGGGTCATCTCTGCCAGGCGTTCAATGGTCACATTTTTATATTCGCGGATTTCCTTAAGGAACTTGCCGGTAAACTCAGAACAATCGCGGATGCGGGCATCCATGTCTGCATTCTCTTCATATTCAAGTCCGAATTTCTTCTGGGCCGTGATCTTGGAAACTTTGGCCTCAATGAGATTTGAGCCGAAGTCCTCGTATTGAATAGTGTCTTTCTGGACATCTTTTTTTACCGGATTCGCCCGGGCGGAATCAATATCATAAACCGGTGCTCCGGCAGATTTATTGAAACCACGGAGACGATCGTACTCGCGGCGCTTTTCCGGAAAACCGAGAACTGAGTATGCTTCTTCAATCTGGCCCAGAACGGCATTGCACTCTTCGCGTGTCATGAGGGAGTAAAGGGCAACGCTGTCACCGGAATAGGCATTTCTCGCGCGGACGTAAGCACTTTCAATCTGCCCCGGGGTAGCATTGGTTTCTATTTCAAGAACATCATAGTAATTTTTGGATTCCATAAGAGGCGCCCTTTACGATTCGATGAGACGATTAACGATCCGGTCGAAATTATTTACTAATTTCGAGTTCGGGTATTCGATGAGTAATGGCTTTCTCTTCCGCACACTCTGCCATACTGACTGGTCGTAATCGAGATATCCCGGGAAGGACATCTCAATTCCAAAGTACTTACGGCAGATGCTCTGAATAGAATAACCGATATCGATGTCCGCCTGTGAGCGGACCTGATTAATAATAAGATTAGGACGGAACTGAGACATTTCCTGGCGGACGCGATAGCCGACTTCAGGATTGATCTCTGAGATCTTCTTCATGAGTTCCGCAGGTGATGCCTGGCCGGCAGTAACTTTGGCATTCATGGATTCATTGATCATGTTCTCAATATCAGATACGCCATCGATCATCTTGAGACGACGATAGAATACCGATTTGATAAAACGGTAAGTATTCTCAATGGAAGTCGGCTCAGGAAGAACAACCAGAACTCCTTTATCAGCGGTGATAAAGAAATCAATCGTGTTAAAGGCGGTACCGGCACCGAGATCGAAGAGAATATAATCAGCATCGAGGTCATGAAGCTTCCGGATGATCTGATTCTTATGCATGTGCTTTAAGTTCGCCATGCCGAGTTCATCCTGCGCGCCACTGATGATCTTCAGGTTTGAGATCGGAGTAGTAACGAGGAGATCTTCAAAATTTGTGATTTTCTTTGAAACGTAATCTGAAAGTGTGACTTGTGGGATCGGGAGCCCGAGACAGGTGTGAAGATTGGCACCACCAAGATCGAGATCGACAGCGATAACTTTGTTGCCCATGAGTGCCAGGCAAATAGCGACATTGGCCGAAACGAGGGACTTCCCTACGCCGCCTTTACCGCCGCCGATGGCCCACACTTTTTTCGTGGAGAGCCCTGGCTCTGCATGAGCTTCACTGTTCATCATTTCCCTGATTCCTGTTGAGAAAATTATATGAACTGATGTGCTCCTTTGAAAAGAATTCTTTCAAGTGATTTCCTAAGGATATGAAGTTTCTTACGGCCCAAAATTGCTCAAAGTGTAGACTCCGGGCAAAGTTTCATTTAAATTGGAAGGACGTTCATTCTGTAAGTAGACCGAATTTGTTTATCTCCTGGAGGAGATTTGAAGGTATCTCAGTCACAAAGTTACGATTCATCCTTTGAGCAGGTTCTGCACAAGCGTTCAGATTTACACATTTTGCGTAAGCTTTGGCACATCACTTCGGGTTCACTTTGCCTGTTTATTTTCCTGCGCTCAGGTAATGAGCAGATCTATTGGGCCCATGGGATTATGGTTGTGGCCCTTCTGGGATTTGCGGTGGATTTCCTGAGGAAAAAGTATCGGTTTTTGAACGCCATTGTGCTTAAGATCATGGGACCCTTGATGCGCCGCTCGGAGAAAGAGGGTGTGACCGGTCTTCCGTTCTACGCATTAGGATGTTCCCTCGCACTTTATTTTTACGAAAGAGACATCGCGATCCTTTCGATCATGTTCCTGGTTTTCTCGGATCCTATTTCGTCATTTTTCGGCGTGCTTTATGGAAAAGATAAAATTCTTCCTAATAAGTCTCTTCAGGGTGCAGTAGCGGGATTTTTTACCTGTTATCTCATCAGCCTCTTCTATGCGATGAACACTTCAACTATTGGAACACATATTCTCACGTTCTCGATCATCAGTGGTCTTATTGGGTCGTCATCAGAACTGATCTCGGCCTTCAATGTCGATGACAACCTGACCATCCCGGTTCTGTCTGGTCTGGGGATGACTCTTCTCAATCACTTCATTCCGGTTTTCGTCTGACATAATTTCAGCTTAATTTTAAAACTTATTTTTGCGATCTTAATGATTAACCAAACGTCTTGCGATTTTAACCTTTCCTACCCCTCGGTGTAATACTTCTGTTCATTTCATTCCAGGCATTAACTGATATATTACTCGCGTAAATTTACCCTGGGAGTTCGCATGAGCGTCGAGAATTCTTACTGTAAAACTGGCATACCTGGTCTTGATCACATCCTTGATAAAGGTCTGCCTATAAATCGAATGTATGTTCTCGAGGGTGAACCTGGAAGTGGCAAGACGACGCTGGCGCTTCAGTTCCTCATTGAAGGCGCCAGAATCGGAGAGAAGACTCTTTATATTTCTTTTTCCGAAACTGCGGATGAACTTCAAGCTGTCGCTGATTCTCATAAATGGGATCTGACAAAAATTCATATGATTGATCTCTCAAGTCTTGAGAGAGAACTTGCAACGAGAGCTCATACAACACTTTTTCATCCGTCTGAACTTGAACTCAATCAGATCACTGACAATCTTTTAAAACGAATTGAAGAAATCGGTCCATCAAGAATTGTCTTTGATTCGGTTTCAGAAATGCGGCTTCTGGCAGAGAATCCACTTCGTTATCGGAGGCAGGTTCTTGCCTTGAAACAAAATCTCTCAAAGAGAAGTTCCACGGTGTTTTTTCTGGATGACTTAACGGGGAATACGGAAAATCTTCAGGTTCAAAGTATTGCCCATGGTGTGATCAGGCTTTCCCGTCTTCATCATCAATTTGGTGGCGAGAGAAGACAACTTCGGGTTCTAAAACTTCGCGGAGTGAAATTTGTTGGTGGTCATCACGATTTTGAAATCGAAACCGGTGGCTTAAAAGTTTATCCACGTATGATTTCGGCAGAGCATGCGGATACGAATGAGCTGAATAATGATGTTCTTAAAAGCGGAATAAGCGGTTTAGATTCACTCCTCGGAAATGGTCTGGATGTTGGAACTTCCAATCTTTTCATTGGCCCGGCCGGTACAGGTAAATCTTCTCTCTGCATTCTTTATGCCCTCTCGGCAGTGAAGCAAAATCAGAAAGTTTCCTTCTTTGTTTTTGATGAGACTATTTCAAATCTCCGTAAGCGATCCAAATCGGTAGGAATGGATATCGACCCCGCTATGAAGTCTGGATTACTCCGCGTGCAAAAAATTGATCCAGCGGAATTATCTCCTGGCGCATTCTCTGGTCTCATTCGGGATCTTGTGAAAAAAGAAGAATTCAAAGTTGTTATCATCGATAGTTTGAATGGTTACATCCAGGCCATGCCTCAGGAAAATTTTCTGGTGCTTCAGCTCCATGAGCTCCTGGCTTATTTGAATAATCACAACATAGTCACTCTCATGACCCTCGCCCAGCACGGAATGATTGGATCAATGCAGTCGCCAGTGGATCTGACATATCTTGCTGATACAGTCATCCTAACCCGATATTTCGAAACTCAGGGATGCATTAAAAAAGCCATTTCTGTAATTAAGAAAAGAACCGGCTTGCACGAAAATTCCATCAGGGAATATCTTATTACCGCGAAAGGAGTTTCTGTTGGACCGGCCCTATCAGAGTTCGAAGGAATTTTGACTGGTGTACCGCGATTTCATGGTGCGAAAAGTTCAATTCTTAAAGTCGGGAAACCTTCCGAGTGAAAAATCCTGCGTCTGATTTAGAAGTATTGATTCTGGCACCTACCGGTCAGGATGGTGGTGCTGCCGTTGAGGTCCTTAATACGCACAGAATTCTTGCCCGCCCATTTTCTGATATGACGTCATTATGTGAGCGTCTGAAGAAGCCGGCAGGAGCGGTTCTGATAGCTGAAGAAGCTCTCACCCTCGAAAACAGCGATCAGCTGAAGCAGGCCGTCTCTCTTCAGGAAGCATGGTCAAATATTCCCATCATCCTTTTAACATCCGAATTCGAAAAGATTCTTTCAGCAGAAAGAATTCTTGAAATCCTTGGCACTACCGGATCACTTTCAATTCTGGAAAGACCATTTAAGATTCTCACATTAGTTTCAGCAGTAAGAGTTGCTCTGGGCTCACGTCTTAGACAATATGAAGTGAAAGAACTTCTCGAGCAACAGGCAAAGGCCCTTAAGCAAAGAGATGAGTTTCTCCATATCGCCAGTCACGAGCTCAAAACTCCTCTCACATCATTAAAAATCCAGGTTCAACTTCGTAAGAAGCTGCTGGAAAAAAATGATCCCGGTGTTTATTCTCCGGAGAGTGTGACAAACCTGGTGAACATTACTGATAAGCAAATCCGGAGATTAACCAGACTCGTGGAAGACATGCTGGACATCACCCGGATTCAGGGTGGGCAGTTAACTCTCAATACAGAGAAAATTGAATTTGAAAATCTTGTAAAAGAAGTCATATCAAATTTTGATGAAGAATTTCGTCGCGCGGGATGTGAACTCAGGTCTGAGATTGCTGGAGGTCTGACGATTAATGGTGACCGCTATCGTCTCGAGCAGGTAGTCACCAATCTTCTCTCGAATGCGCTGAAGTATGGTAATGGCTGTCCGGTAGACGTGAAGGCAAGCAAGGATGGAAAGGCAATAAGGCTTTCAGTGAAAGATCAGGGTATAGGGATCGATTCGACCAGCCAGGAAAGAATCTTTGAGCGGTTTGAGCGGGCCGTAAGTCCGTCGAGCATCGGCGGACTAGGCCTTGGTCTCTATATCACCCGTCAGATTGTTGAGCTTCATCACGGTAAGATATATCTCGAAAGTACTGTCGGGAAAGGATCAGAATTCATTCTTGAGTTCCCAGAGTATTAGAACCCCAGAACCCTGACATCCACATTAAGTTTTGAATCATGAACCACTGGCTTTGCTTTGAGTGAAGGAAACCTGTCCTTGAGTTTCTGCCAGTCTTCTTCAGTCACGGCAATTTCCATTGAGTCCGCGTACTTCTGGATTTTCGCTGATCTGTTCACCGTGCTCCCGAAATAATCCACTCCGACGTTGAGATTCGCGCACAGGACATTTCCCTCATGAAGAGAAGCTCTGAGCTTGATCGGGAATTCTTTCCGGCTTCCATCAAATGATTTGTGAATGGCAATGGCACTTTCCATCGCTCGCTCTAGAGAAGGATAAGCGGCCATGACAGCATCACCGATGAATTTCACCACGGCTCCACCATGAGCTTCAATGATCTTTGCCACTTCCTGATAATGGGTCTGAACAATCTGAAGGGCCACAGCATCGCCCACTTGCTGATAGAAAGGGGTCGAGCCCACGATATCGGTAAAGAGAATTACCTGTGTACCCACATTGAGTTTCAGGCCGATGTTCAGGTGATCTTCGGAGATAAGATGCCGGATCGAAGGATCAGACAAGGCTTCTCCCACGAGAAGACGATCATCAAACCACCATGCCTCTTCGAGGGTATAGAGTCCCGGTTCAGATAATTTGATATCCAGCTGATTCTCACCAGCGTTTATCATTTTTGAGGCATGATCTTTTCTTCTTAAGCGATAGCGACCAGTAGGAAGATCGAGTGAAAACTCTTTTATCTCACCGGGTTTAACTTCCTGGATGAGCTTGATGTGCTTTTTCTTCGCCGGTTCAGCCGCGCAGTAGACCAGTTTGGGAATCTCACGGAAACCAGGCGAGAGATGAAAAACCACTTCCACCGCTTCTTTCGTCTCGAGATTAAAAGTCACGCCACAGGGATCACATTTATTCTCTTCCTGAAGGGAAGACAGAAGTGAGTTCGTGGCCCTGACTCCCCGGCAATGGGGACAGACCACATCCCACGAAATGGACATGTCGCCCTTTCTTACCATGGCGACACATTCTTCAATAACATTTGCTATTGGGTAATTGAGTTCGCGGGACACTTTCTTCACGTGAATCCGGTCGAGTTCGAGTGGATCGCCGGTTAAAAAATAATCCCTGAGAGATTGTGAACTGGTTGATGAGGAGTCATGACTCGTGCTCCGGATGATCTTCACTTTATCCAGAAAAAATTGTTCAAACTTTTTTTGCATGACCGAAGGAACAAAGCTGAAGAGAAAACGATTGAAGGAGCTTGCAAAAGACCAGCGAAAATAAATGCCGACCTTGCATCCTGTCTCCGTCGCTTTCACGCTGAAGAGCCCGTGCTGTTCTTTCATCCAGCCTTTAAGAAACACCCGATGGTTGCGGACTTCTTTGAGATAGACCCACGTCCAGGGCTTTTCGATCCACTTTTCTTTCCGACCAAGTGTCACAGTCGTGATGTGATTTTCGCCGTTGATTTCTTTTTCTTCCCGGGGAGGAAACCCCAGGTCCCGGTTCATACGTGAGGTATCGATGAGATAGGGCCAGATGTCTTCCGGCGTGACCGGCAGATCATACTCCAGCGTGCACTCAACGAGCTTCTCTCTCACTCTTTCACCACAAAACTGCAGATTTTCCCCGGAACGTAGATTTCTTTTACGATGGTGCCCTTGAGGTATTTTGCGACACCTTCATCGGCCTTCACGATGGCAAAGAGATGGTCCTTGTCGATCTCGCGATCCACTTCGAAAGTTCCACGGGTCTTGCCATTCACCTGAACGGCGATCGTAATCATCTCGTCTTTAGCGAGGTTCACATCGTAGGGAGGCCAGGTTTCGTGAGCGAGGGTTTTCGTGTGGCCCAGATAGCTCCAGAGTTCCTCAGCAAGGTGAGGGGCATAGGGAGAAAGTACCAGGGCGAATTGAGAAGCCGTTTTCTTCGTTACCTTACCGGTCTTATAAACATGATTCGTAAAAATCATCATCTGCGAGATCGCCGTGTTGAATCTCATGTTCTCGATGTCTTCCGTGACTTTCTTGATGAGCTTGTGCATTTCTTTTATGTTCGAAGTGTCCTCGACACCATCTTCTGTGTAACGGGCCTCATCAAAGAAGAAACGGTGAACGCGGGCGAGGAAGTTATAGACGCCCTTCGTGCCGGCAGATGACCAGGGCTTCGTTTTATCGAGAGGACCCATGAACATTTCGTAGAGTCTTAGTGAATCGGCGCCCATTTCTTTTACCACGGAGTCCGGATTGATAACGTTTCCCCGGGACTTCGACATCTTCTCGCCGTCTTCGCCGAGAATCATTCCCTGGTTCACGAGCTTATGGAAAGGCTCCTTGGTCGAAACGAGGCCCAGGTCAAAAAGCACTTTGTGCCAGAAGCGGGAATAGAGGAGGTGAAGAACCGCGTGTTCCGCTCCGCCCACATAGAGATCCACTGGCATCCAGTAATTTTCAATTTTCGAATTCCACGGCTCTTTCTTGTTCTTCGGATCAGTAAAGCGGAGGTAGTACCAACACGACCCCGCCCACTGAGGCATGGTGTTTGTTTCCCGGCGTGCTTTCTTGCCGGTCTTCGGATCAACCACATTCACCCACTCATCAATTGTCGCGAGGGGAGATTCTCCGGTTCCGGATGGTTCATATTTTTCCACCGGCGGCAGGGCCACCGGAAGTTCATCGGCATCCAGGCAGCGAACAGTTCCATCTTCAAATTTCAGAATCGGGAACGGTTCACCCCAGTAGCGCTGGCGCGAGAAAAGCCAGTCACGAAGCTTGTAATTGATTTTCTTTGATCCGATTTTTTTCTCTTCCAGCCAGGCGATCATCTTCTTGATGGCGTCAGGTTTATTCATTCCGTTGATGAAATCCGAATTCACGTGCTCGCCGTCTTCTGAGAAGGCCGCTTCCTGAACGTTTCCGCCTTTGACCACTTCAATGATCGGAAGATCGAACTTCTTCGCGAATTCCCAGTCGCGCTCATCGTGCGCGGGAACCGACATGATCGCACCGGTACCGTAGGTGTTAAGTACATAGTCTGCGATCCATACCGGAACTTTTTTTCCATTCGCCGGATTGATGGCATAGGCACCAGTAAAGGCCCCCGACTTATCTTTATTCAGTTCCGTTCTTTCGAGATCAGATTTAAGTGCGGTCACTTCGCGGTATTTGGCAATCCCACCCTTGTAAGCTTCAGTCGTGATTTTATCAACCAACGAATGCTCCGGCGCCAGCACCATATAAGTGGCACCAAAGAGAGTGTCCGGGCGTGAAGTAAAAACGGAAATCTTTTCCGATGATCCGTCGACTGCGAAATCGATGAGTGCGCCCTCTGATTTTCCGATCCACACTCTCTGCATTTCCTTAACTGACTCCGGCCAGTCGAGAAGATCGAGATCTTCCAGGAGCCTTTCGGCGTACTCGGTAATCCGGAGCATCCACTGCTTCATGGGTTTTCTGATAACCGGATGTCCTCCGATCTCTGATTTCCCATTCACTACTTCTTCGTTCGCGAGAACGGTTTTCAGATTCGGACACCAGTTCACCATCATGTGGGATTCGTAGGCGAGCCCTTTGTTATAGAGCTGAACGAAGATCCATTGGGTCCACTTGTAGTAATCGACATTCGAAGTTGCGACTTCTCTTTCCCAGTCATATGAAAAACCGAGAGACTTCAATTGTCTTTTGAAGGTCTTGATATTTTCCTGAGTCGTAACATCCGGATGAGTTCCGGTTTTGATGGCATGGTTTTCAGCCGGGAGACCAAATGAATCCCACCCCATCGGGTGAAGCACATTGAATCCCTTCATGCGCTTGAAGCGCGCCATGATGTCAGTCGCGGTATACCCTTCCGGATGGCCGACGTGAAGGCCCGCGCCTGATGGATAGGGAAACATATCGAGCACGTAATATTTTGGTCTGCTGGTATCTTCCAGCGTGCGGAACGTTTGGTTCTCGTCCCAGTACTTTTGCCACTTCGCTTCGATGTCCGAAAAATTGTAATCCATTGCCTTCCCTGCGTCTTAAAATGATCAGGGAATAGCTTAATCTTAGAAGCGCTTTTTTAAAAGGTGCGAGGGGCGCGTCACTTGCGTTTTGTCTTGAGTTCCTCGAGTTCACGAGCTGTGAGCTCCGGGTATTTGGCCTTGAGTTCCAGAATGGTTTTGGATTTCAGGTCCATATAGAGCAGGTCTTTCTCAAGTTCATCGTAGTCTTTAAGGCCGTCTTTCCAGTTGTCTGCGAAAAATTGATCACGTTCTGCTTTTCCGGGAAGGATATTCCGCGGCGGCTTTGCCTTTTGAACGTTGTGGGTTTTATCGAGCTCAGGTGAAGTTGCTCCTTCATCCATGAGAATCGCTTTCGGCTCTTCGGCGAAAGCAGATAACGAAAACATCATAACAAGCATCAGTGTTTTCATTTTATTCTCCCGCCATTTTCATCCAGTCATCGAGATGCAGGTTATCTGCTCCCAGCGGTCTCTCCGGCATGCGCCCGGTGTACTCGTGCCAGCTGAATGGATTTTCCATCGTCTGGAGGTGAAACTCACTGACCTGGTGAAGCCAGGTGATGGCCATTTGTTGTCGCGGTGAAATTCCCGGTGTGGCCTTCAGGGCTTCAAGCCTATGGAGATTCTGTAGAGTTTCAGCGCGTGTTTTCCGGGCAAGGTTTTCTGCCGTCGGAACCCAGTATTGCAATCTTTCAGGTCGGGCAGTGATTTGTCCCATGGCCGCACGAAGTTGGACCTGATTCTGCTCATGACGTGCTATCGTCTGTGTGTGATAGGCTTTGAGAATTTGAGGAAAGTCAGTGGCAGCTTCTTTGAGCTCATCATAGGTCCCGATTCTTCCCACGAGTGCCTGATACTCCTGGAGCTTTGCCGCTTGCGCGATTGTCTCCGGTTTTTTTGTTCCATTTACCAGTTCACCCAGCTCAGTGGCAAGCGCTGATCTCAGCACTTCAACGGCAGCTTTCCTTCGGGCCACTTCGGCCAGATAAGCTTCACTGTTTTCAGCAAGTGCCAGAAGACTTTCTTCTTCAGCTTTCTCGGCTTCGGATTTTGCGATCTCATCCAGGTAAGGCTTCATGGTTTGTTCCGGAGTAATCGTTCCGATAATCTGAGCGGCGCGAGCGAGATCGTCAGCATAATACTTGGCGAAGTTCTTTTTCACTCCATCATAAAAAAGAAGATTGAAGGCCTGGGTCATACTGAACTCGAGGTCCAGATACGCTCCACAGTGTTCGTATCTTCTTCCGAGATTGTAGATCCTTCTCAATTCACCATTTCTGGAATCAAGCGGCGGCTCGAGTTCGCCGCTATAATATTTCGTGATACTGGTTTGAATTTCCCTGACGACATCTCTTTTGTCGTCACATTCTTTGATATCCATACTGCGGGTACGGCGGCCCCGGTCATCCAGCCCGTAGAAGAATTTATTATTATCTTCCCGGCACTCAAGCTCAGCATAGACACCGGCATTCATGATGGAAAGGCCGCGAATATTATTTCTGAGAAAACGATCAAGTCGAGTCTGATCTGCCTGCGCCAGGATCGTGGATTCTTTTCTCAGGATATCTTCCAGGTAATTGTGACCGGTCACCTTGTCGGAAGCAGGGGCCACACCGTCATAACCCGCTATCAGCTTTCCGTTCGGAAAAATTGTTTTCCAGTGCATGACTTCGTTCGGAACAGTTGTATAACAACCCAGTAAAAGGACAGATTTTACACCGTTCACTTCCGGGTATCCCTGAAAAATTTCGTGAAGGTACGCGCGGGAAATTTCGCCTTTATGACCGGAATAAGTTCCGCCGCCGTCATGTCCGGAGATGGTGAAGTTTACGACTTTCCCACCGGCGGTTTTCAAATCATTCAGCTGCTGCCTGATCTGATCCGAAACTCCCGGGATGGACTGCTTGTATGTTTCGAGACGAGTGAACGAAGCCAGGTAAGTTGCTTTCTGGCGTTCACAATTTCCGCTTCCGCCAAGGCAACGTTCATATGCCTTCATATCATTCTGGACAACATTCGTGAGCTGGTCGTACTGACGGTGGTTCGCCGGAATCACCACGAGCTTCTGCCCGCGGGCGCAGGCTGCCCTTTGGGCGGCAGCGATCTCGAGGCCCGCATTGTTCATGTCCACAAACATCATGACATTTTTAGGATCCACCTGACCCCTACACTGGGCATGGAGGAAGGAGGACACGCTAAGCATGAATATGATGAAAAGGAGCTTCATAGAGGGCTTTTCGGTCGAATGGAAGGAAGGCTTAAATGAATGAAAAAAAGGGCATCACGCATCCGGCGTTAGCCCTTTTTTCAGGGGGGTAAACCGCTATCAGACAGAGTGACAAGTCACTGGATATGTCATCTCATGGCCTTTAGGGGACGTAATGGAAAGGTAGTCGTCAACATCAGAAAACGAATTCACGTTCTTGACGTTAATACGGTGTTTGTTACCGTCGATGTAGAGGGTCTTCGAGAAACCCAGGTGTTTGACATGAGTACGAACGGATTCACCCTGTACGGATGAGATAGAGCGCGAGACGCCGGACTCATCTTCCTTGTGAAAAGAGACGCGGTTATCTTCAATGATGAAAGACTTTTCTCCGAAGGCAGTTTCACACTTAATGGTAGGTGTGGCCGCCTTGGCGTTGAAAGAGTGGATCATGAGGACCAGCCCCAGAAATCCAAGAACATTCGGAATAGATAGTGTGTGCGTTTTCATTGTTTACCCCTTTATTACCCTGTTAAAGCCAGTCATCCTGATCAGCTCGTGTGCCTTCCTTATTACAAGACCAATGCCATCTTTTACTTCGGGAAAATCACTGCTTACGAAGGGAAATGCAGGGGTGTCTGAAAACTATACTGATCAGGTGTATAGAGTTTAGACACTTCTTTGGAGAATTTTCAGAGAGGGGAATAGGAGCCTTTGATACTATTGATACTGGGCACTACCCGGGGAGTCCGTGATGGAAATGCGGATACAGTATCAGGGAATCGAAGGATCGCCCTGGATGACAAAATATCTGGAGGGAAAGCTCGCCAGACTCGAGCGATACCTCTCTTCCGGTGCCCAAATTGAAGTCGATATCATATCGCGGGGTGAACTGTGCTTAACCTGTTTCACCGTTAAAACATTCAGTCATGAATATGATTTCCAGGAAGAAGGCTGTGATGTTTTCGAAGCCTTTACCAGGGCCCTGGATGAAGCGGCGATGATCTTAAAACGCGAGCACCTGAAAATCCGTGAAAAATACCAACAAGATATTATTGATACTATGGAGCCTTGAAGCTATTGATTAACTTCTGTTGAGCAACCGCTTCCTGGCTGACACTGTCTTCAAGAGTCTCACGGGCAAGAAGGGGTGGAATCAGCGACATCAGGGCGAAGTCGATAACCAGGGTTTTGTCCTCTTTAATAGTGAGGTAGGCCGTGACGTGAATGGCACCGTAACTTCCCTTTGAA
>JAKFFP010000104.1:0-22067 GCA_036675045.1 Bacteriovoracales bacterium
CACCGGGAAATATGCCCAGAGCTGGAAGCACGAAGTTTTCTTTTACTGCCTGGGTTTTTTTCTTATTTTCCTGGTTGGTATATCCCGTATTTATCTGGGGGTACATTATCCCACTGACGTTCTGGCAGGAATCAGCGGAGGAGCTTGCTGGGCGTTCTTCGTTTCTGCGGTCTATATGTTTATTTACACTCCACAATCGGATGGTGCCCGTCTTCCACTTAAATAGAAAAGCCCCGCACGAAGCGAGGCTTTTCTATTTATGGCCACCCCATTGTTCGCATGCATCCTGCATGCGATCCCTCCGGGACTGCTAGTGCAGACCGATTCTGCCTTCATGGCAGAATCGTCGGACGAAGTCCTGAGCTGAATGATGACTTTAAATGAAAAAAGGATCCTGACGGATCCTTTTTCATTTAATGGCCAGGGACACTCCAAACTAGAAGAACCACTGGGGGTGGATCTAAGTTATCCAATTCAGTGGCGCGAGTCGAGAGTTGATCTTAGCGAGCTGGCAAAACTACGCGAGAAAGGCTGGACGACAGAAGAGTTAGCACGGCATTTCAATCGAAAGACTCCTACTATCAGGGGCTATTACGGGGATGTCCGGAAAAGGAAGGATTGAATGGATAAGGCAATTGATTTAGCAGTTTCTCTGTCTTTGTTGGCCGCACTTTCCGGGAATTTGCCTTGGTTTATCAAAACGGTGAGAAATGCACAGATTCATCTTATCCAGGAATCGAAGGCTTCCAATTGGGGCAAGCCTTGGACTCCACCCAGTAGGTGAGGTTTTCAGAACCAGAGAGAGAATGAGGTCGCTACATAGGCATCTATTCTGCTCTTTGTACTCGAGCTCTTCGGGTAAATTTTGTCCTTCGAGTTGAACCCTCTGATCTCAGTTCGCCATAGGCTGTTCTCATCGAGCTTTTTATCGAAGTTCGTTGAAGCCGAATAAACTTCGAAGCCATTCACCGTTCCTGTGTAAACGTTGGCTTGGTGGCGGTCGTTGTAATACTCCATTCGCAAAGCGACCGATTCCGAAGAGCTAAGAACCTTGCGAATGGTAAGAGTCATTGCACCCCAAAGATCAACTCCGTCATCATTCTGCTGTGCCTGGTGTCCGACATCAAATGCGGTCAAGAACTGCCATTCGTCCGAAGCGAGATATTGCAGAATGAAATTATGGTATCCACGAAACCTGGAGTGAAACTTCAGTGTTTTGGTATTTGGCACGACCTGTTCGTCACCGAGAAAGTTGTTATAAGTAAAAGTAAACGATTGAGAGATAAGATTCTTGTATTGCATTCCGATGGCCTTGGCACTGTTGTTCTCAGACATGTTTTGCCAGCCGTTGAGGATCTGAAACTGTGCTGATTGTTCGTCATCGATTTGATGCTCAAGCCTCACCCCCGCAGAGTAGTAGGGAACATAATCGAGGTTAAGCGCTCTCGAATAGGTCCAGTTATCTTTTGAGATCCAGGATTCCGCTCCAATGTTTCCCAGAAAAATTCCCCCGTCGATCCAGGTCTTTTCTCCTATGCGTTTCCCTACGTATGCCTCCTGAATATGTTTTGCATCATCCGGCCCCGAAGTTGTACCTAACTGTGGTTCACCAAGAGTATTTTTTGTTACCGACTGGCCAATCTGAAGCGCCAGACGTCCCCTTGTCTTCTCGCGTTTCACGACTGCGTCCACATAGGCGAGGTTCACGTTAAACTCGTTGTGCCTCACGGGTTGTGTCGTAAACTCGCGCTCGTGATCGGCCGGGGCATTGAAGTTGTAGGCATAATAGGTGTCTATGAACCCACCAAATTTCACAGGTATTTCTTCTGCCAGAGCTGACACCGCCACCGTACCGAGCAGGGCATAGAACTTTCTCATCATTAACTCCTTGGTCCTTAAAGCATAGGGGCGGGAGTATTAAAATTTTGTAAAAATCCAGCGCTGAACCGTCTTTTTATACTTTTTTAATGTCCGCAGGAGTCTACTAAAACGGGAGCATTACATGAAACTCTTAAGGCCGATCTCCACAGCGTTAATCGTCCTCCTGGCCTTGGGCGGAGTTTATTTTGTCATACAAAAGCAGGGCTTCCCAGACGCGTATGTCATTCGGGACATGACCCAATTGATAGTGTCGAATGAAAAGAAGAACTACTCAGGTGCAATTTCCGTTAACCTGGATGACGATCAGGAAAATGAAATCTTCGTCAGTGCTCTTTCATCGAAGAATGTTTTCTTTGAGTGGAGTACGGGAAAGTATCAGGCCCTCTCTATTCCTGAATTAGAAGAAAAAGAGGGTAAGACTTTTTCTGTCAGTGCCTGTGACCTCACGGGCGACGGAAGGGATGAGATCCTCCTCATCAATAGAGAAGCACCCGCCAGTCGTCTCGTTACTTATTCAAAGGGGAAGTGGACCGACATCCCAATGGATTTGAGCGTGCGTGAGAAGCTCTCACTGGCGTATGCAGCCGCTTGTATTGATCGAAAAGGTGATCACCATTACGGTCTCGCCGTTACCTTAGAAAATGGTTTTCCTCTCTACCTTGAGAAAAAAGATGAGAACATTGTCGACATCGCGGGGACGATCGGACTGAGTAAGACCTCCAAAGGCAGAAGTATCGTCGGCGTTCCTGGCCCTACGGGAAGAACGAATATCTTCTTTGGGAACAGCGAAGGAGCCAACTTCTTTTATGTGAACAAGGGTGATGGAACTTTTGAGGAGAAAGCCGAGTCTCTGGGCATCTCAGATCCCGGGTTCGAAGCCAGAGGTGCCGATCTCATTGACCTAAACCATGATGAGCTCATCGACCTCATCTATGGCAATCACTTCGGTCCTCTCCGGATCATGCAGCAGTCACCTGATGGTAGATTCGTGGACGTCACTCCGGAAAATTTTGCGAGATCGTATGCCGTAAACTCTGCCGTGGTGTTTGACTTTAACCTCGATGGTTACGAAGATATTTATCTCAATAACATCCGCCACGAAAACGAACTCATGGCTCGGCATGAGGATTCCTGGTTTCCCGTTGATTTGGGTGATTACAGTGAGAAAGATTTTTACGGTATCTCTTCTCTCGCCGGCGATCTCAACCGTGATGGGAAAATGGATCTTCTAAACACCCACGGCGATGGACAAATCTTTCCCTTAACACTTTATAGTTTTGATCCGGCCGGCGAAATGGTTCGTTTCAAAGTGCTCCTTAAAAACGGCGGACTTCCGCGAGGGGCCCAGTTGAAACTGCGCTCAACCCTGCGGGACCGGATAAAGGTCATACATTCTGGAAGCGGACGATTTGCGAACTACGATGATGAACTCACCTTCGGACTTCTGAGAGGTGAAAAGGTTATCAGTGCAGAAGTCATCCTTACTTCCGGGCAGAAAGTTATTAAGAATGAAGGAATTCTCGTTAAAGAATTAAATACCATTACTGTAGACGGGCAACCGTAAGTACGAGGTTTGCATGCAGATAGAAGAGTACTTTTACATCATTTTCTTTTTCGTCGTTTTGTTCTCACTGGCTTATCCGCTTGGTGTGTTCATGACGAGAGTCATGGAAGGAGAACTTCCGAAAAGGGTCATGTGGCTCAGACCTGTGGAGGGACTCGTTTACCGTATGTCAGGTATCAATCCATCAGAAAAGCAAACCGCGGTGGTGTATTTCACGAGCCTCTTCGTTTTCAATCTCCTTGGTCTACTGGCCCTTTTCCTCATCCTGATTTTTCAGGGACACCTGCCGCTGAATCCACAGAATCTTTCAGGGCTTGATCCGTATCTTGCGTTTAACACTGCTATGAGCTTCATGACGAATACGAACTGGCAGGCCTACTCGGGTGAAACCACCATGAGTTACTTCAGCCAGATGTTCGGACTCACGGTACAGAACTTCCTTTCTGCGGCGACCGGCGGTGCCCTCGTTTACGTCATCGCAAGTGCCTTGCGGTTAAAACTTTCAAACCATCTCGGGAATTTCTGGGTCGATATGACGAGGCTGACCTTGTACATCCTTCTTCCTCTATCATTCGTACTTGCCATCATCCTGGTCGGTCAGGGAGTTATTCAGAATCTAGATCCTTATGTTACGGTGTTGGGACTTGAGGGAACTGAACAGATCATTCCGATGGGTCCCGTGGCCTCTCAAGTCGCGGTCAAACAGCTCGGAACCAATGGTGGTGGGTTCTTTGGAGTAAATTCTGCGCACCCATTTGAAAATCCGACACCATTTTCAAACTTTCTACAATTGCTCTCGATCCTCCTCATTCCAGTTGCCCAGGTCTTCGCTTTCGGAAAACTCGTGAAGGAAGAGAAGCAGGGCCTTTCAATTCTTGCGACCATGACCGTTCTTCTTGTGTCTCTTCTGATGTTTTCTCTCTGGAGCGAACATTCCTTTGCGCCGTCGTTTGCCGAAACCACCGCTCTCGAAGGAAAAGAGATGCGGTTCACAAAGACCGAAAGCGTTTTGTGGTCAGTCGCCACCACGGCCGCTTCAAACGGGTCGGTCAATTCCATGCATTCCTCTCTGACACCGCTCTCCGGACTGGTGACACTCTTTAACATGATGACCGGAGAAGTTATCTTTGGCGGAGTTGGGGCAGGTTTTTATGGAATGTTCCTTTTTGTGATCCTTACAGTCTTCATTGCTGGACTTATGGTCGGACGCTCTCCTGAATATTTAGGAAAGAAAATCGAGGCACGGGAAGTGAAGCTCGCGATGATCGGCGTCCTTGTCCCTTCTGCCCTCATCCTCATAGGTGCCGGGTTTGGTGTTATTTCTGAATGGGCCCTCGGAAGCCGGACTGCCCATGGGCCTCACGGACTTTCTGAAATCCTTTACGCTTTCACCTCAGCGTCGGCAAACAATGGATCGGCCTTCGCAGGCTTCAATGCTAATACTCCCGTGCTGAACCTGCTCCTCGGAATTTGCATGTTCGTTGGCCGGTTCGCCGTAATCTATCCGGTCATTATGATTTGTGGGTCGCTAGCGGCGAAGAAAACATCTCCGGTGACCGCCGGAACTTTCCCGACGGATAGCTATTTGTTCTCGTTTCTTCTCCTGGGAGTCATCCTCATTGTGGGTGCTTTAACTTTCTTCCCTGCATTGACCCTGGGCCCTATTGCTGAACATCTTCTGATGGTTTCAGGAACAACCTTTTAAGGACTCTATGAAGAAGAAAAATCTGTTTACGAAAAAAGACGTTTTACTTGGCATCTGGGACGCCATTAAGAAGCTCGACCCCAAAGATCAATGGCGAAATCCGGTGATGTTCATTGTCTATCTGGGAGCGATCATTACAACCGGGATCGTCGCCGTCGAATCGATGATGGGAAAGTTCTCTTCGTTTGATCTCCAGATTGCGATCTGGCTGTGGTTCACCGTTTTGTTCGCAAACTTCGCTGAGGCCATCGCTGAAGGAAAGGGGAAGGCCCAGGCAGCATCGCTCAAAAACGTGAAGAAAGAGACGGTGGCAAAGCTCTGGACTGGAAAGACTAGCAGTCCCGTTCCTGCTAACTATCTCAAGAAAGGTGAGCTTGTGCTCTGTGAGGCCGGTGATGTCATTCCGGGTGACGGAGAGGTGATTGAGGGGATTGCCAGTGTCGATGAGTCCGCAATCACAGGAGAGTCTGCGCCGGTCATCAGAGAATCGGGCGGTGACCGATCCGCTGTGACTGCGGGGACGAAGGTCATATCCGACAGGATCATCATTCGAATCACGGCCGCTCAGGGCGAGTCTTATATCGATAAACTCATTGGCATGGTAGAAGGGGCTTCCAGACAACCAACACCGAATGAAATAGCACTTTCCATTCTTCTCATCGCACTGACTGTCGTCTTTGTTCTTGCCGTCGGCTCGCTCAAAGGTTTCATGAAATACTCCGAAGTTGAGTCGGGAGTATCGACGACTTTTGCAACGGTTCCGGTTTTGATTTCTCTTCTCGTGTGTCTCATCCCGACGACTATTGGGGGTCTCCTTTCTGCGATAGGAATTTCCGGGATGGAACGCTTGCTTCAGAAGAATGTGATCGCCAAGAGTGGACGTGCCGTGGAGGCCGCAGGGGACGTCGACGTTCTCCTGCTCGACAAAACCGGAACGATCACGTTGGGTAACCGCATGGCTTCCGAATTCCTGTCGGCACCCTTTTCAAACAGTGAGGACGTGGCCCGTTGTGCGTTTCTCTCTTCCATGAAAGATGAAACACCGGAAGGTCGAAGCATCGTCACTCTCGCGAGTACGAACTATAAGTTGAAAGAGATCCATCTCCAGGATCATCAAATGAGTTTTATCCCGTTCAGCGCCGAAACAAGGATGAGCGGGGTCGACATTCTCGAAAACGGAAAACTCACGATGTATCGGAAAGGTGCTCCGGATTCAGTCATTAAATGGGTCGCAGGCAAGGGCGGCGAAGTTCCACCAGTTGTCCGGAACATGGTGGAAAAAATCGCCAAATCCGGCGGGACTCCGCTCCTAGTTGCTCAGGACGAAAAGGTTCTTGGTGTGATTCACCTGAAAGATATCGTCAAATCCGGAATTAAAGAACGATTCAACCAACTCCGGACCATGGGTATTAAGACAGTCATGATCACCGGAGACAATCCGATGACGGCGGCTGCGATCGCTGCTGAAGCAGGTGTTGACGATTTCCTTGCTGAGGCCACACCGGAAAGTAAGATGACTAAGATCAGAGAAGAGCAGAAGCAAGGCCGGATGGTGGCCATGGTCGGAGACGGAACGAACGATGCTCCAGCACTTGCTCAAGCAGATGTCGGGGTCGCCATGAACACAGGGACTCAAGCCGCTCGTGAGGCCGGGAACATGGTTGACCTGGACTCGAACCCAACGAAGCTCATCGAGGTCGTGGAAACAGGAAAGCAGCTCCTCATGACCCGGGGTGCTTTAACAACTTTTTCCATTTCAAACGACGTGGCCAAGTACTTTGCGATTCTTCCGGCACTTTTCACAGGTATCTACGTTGTGGGCGGAAAGCCGGTTCTTAAAAGTCTCGATGTAATGGGTCTTCATTCACTTCAGAGTGCCATCCTGAGTGCCGTCATCTTCAATGCTCTTGTTATTGTGTTTCTTATTCCACTTGCACTGAAGGGTGTTTCGTATAGGCCAATGAGTGCCAAAGACGTTCTGAGAAGAAATCTCCTGATCTATGGATTGGGGGGCCTCATTGTTCCTTTCATTGGCATAAAACTGATCGATGTCCTGATCAGTAGCATTGGTCTCGTTTAAGGAGTTCGTATGCAGATTCTTCTGACGTCTCTTCGAAGTTTTATTCTCTTCACTCTTCTTCTGGGAGGAGTCTATCCGATGCTCGTGACACTCCTGGGATCGGTTCTGAGTCCCATCAGGTCCCATGGGAGTCTTATTAAAAAGGGGACAGATGTCATAGGATCGGAACTCATCGGCCAAAGGTTTACTCAGGACAGGTATTTCTGGGGTCGACCCTCGACTGCAGATTATGTCCCATTAAGTTCCGCTGCCTCGCAGCGTTCAGTCACGGATCAAAAACTCAAGAACGACTACAAGGAACGGTCCCTGAAACTTCCAGGATCACCAACAGATCTTCTCTGGGCATCGGGGTCAGGACTTGATCCCCACATAAGCCTTGCGGCGGCCAGGTATCAAATTCCACGTGTCGCTCGCTCCAGAAACTTTTCCCCCGAAGCAATTGATAAAATTCTCAGAGAAGCTTCTGAAGATCGTTTCCTGGGCTTCATGGGACAACCGAGGGTTAATGTCCTAGAATTGAATTTCTTATTGGATAAACAGGAGAAATAGTGGCGCAAGCTGACGAGCTTCTTCGTTCCATCAAAAAGGCCGAAGCAAGGGCAGGGCAGGGGAAGCTTAAAATATTCATGGGAATGGTGGCGGGCGTGGGAAAAACTTTTTCCATGCTCAAGGCCGCGCATGCGCTTAAGCAAAATGGTGGTGACCCTCTCGTCGGCTACGTAGAAACCCATGGGCGCGCTGAAACCGAGGCGCTCATCCATGGCCTCACCATCCTTCCTCGCAAAAAACTTCCATATAAAGATGTGATCCTCGAAGAGTTCGATATCGACGCCTGCCTTGAGCGACATCCTAAGCTTGTTTTGATTGATGAGCTCGCTCACACAAACGTCCCTGGTTCCCGTCATCATAAGCGCTGGCAGGACGTTATCGAAATCCTTAACAACGGCATTGATGTCTGGACAACGCTGAACGTCCAGCATGTCGAAAGTAGATCGGAAACCATTGCGAGTGTTACCGGCGTACGAGTCAGCGAACTCGTTCCTGATTCTGTCATTGATCGCGCCGATGAGATCGTTCTCATTGACCTCATCCCGGATGAGATCGTCATGCGCCTCCGGGAAGGGAAAATTTACGCTCCCGAGAAAGTGGACTCGGCCACGCAGAATTTCTTCCGCGTTTCGAACCTCACCGCACTTCGGGAAGTGGCCCTCCGATTGATGGCGGAGCGGGTGGATCACGAACTGAAAGACCTGAGTCTCGTCAGCGGGGTTGCGAACATTAAAACCCACCACAAGATCATGGTGGCAATCTTCGGCTCACCGTATTCTGAATCACTCATTCGATATACGCGGAAGATGGCGTACGGTCTGAACTGTAAGTGGTACGCGGGCTACGTGAACTCCAGAGTGAACTCAGATCGGGAAAACGAACTCCTGAATAAGAACATCGAACTCGTGAAGCAGCTTGGAGGAGAGGTCTATTCGACTCAGAATGAGTCCGTCGTGGAAGGGCTTCTAATGCTTGCCGAGCAGTACGGAGCTTCTCAGATCGTCGTGGGAAACGCGCCGACAAAAAATATTTTTAAGCGTCTCCTGGCCGGACCTTCTCTACCGCACGAGTTGATTTCCCGGGCAAAGGGAATAGATATCAACATCATTTCCCCGGTCGAACGAATTACCCTGCAGCCGCTTAAAGGGGCGAAGAAAAAGAAAGACTTTGAATTTGATTGGCGCGGACTCCTTTCCACTACTGGATATCTTGCGAATGTGACTTTCCTGAATGCCATCATCTTACCAGTAGTCCACTACCGCGCTGTGGGAATCATCTACCTCATGGGCATCACAGTGGGCTCGCTCTTCATCAAAAATTATAATATCTATCTGGCCTCTCTCCTTGGGGGTCTCTGCTGGAACGTCTTCTTTATCCCTCCGAAGTTTACTCTTCACATTGAGGCCCAAGAGGACTGGATGCTCCTTCTTCTGTTCATCGTCGCAGGAGTTGTGATTGGAGTATTTACGCGGAGGCTTCAGGAGAAAGAACGAATTCTCATGAACGAAGGAAACCGGGCGACACAGCTTTACAGCATCACGAAAGACCTCTCTCAAGCAGAAGACACCGATGCTCTTGTAAAAACTGTTCAGACGATTGTCGCACAGGTGTTTGGATGTCCATGCTCTGTTTTCCTCCGTGACTGGAACGATGCTGAGTATGATCCCTCTCCTCAGCAAGGAAGAGGGAACTTCAGCATTCCTCCTAAAGAGGAATATGCTCTTCAATGGGTCGTAAAAAATAAATTATCTGCTGGCCGGTTTACGGACACTCTTCCATCCTCAATCGGACACTACATTCCGATCATTAGCTCAGACGAGGTCATCGGAATTCTGGCCCTCGATGTATCTAAGGCAAACCTTCTTTCCCATGATCAAAAGATGATCCTCGATGCAATTGTCCGTCAGCTTTCCGCTGGGCTTGAGCGCGAGCGCCTTGAGTTCGAACTTCGTGGTAAACTCGTTTCCGAAGAGTCTGAACGGATATATAAAACGCTCCTGAATTCTGTCTCTCACGAAATGAGGACACCCCTTGCGGCAATAAAAGGATTCGCTTCACTCATAGAATCGACCGATCCTGCGAAAGAGCCGGAAAAAGTGAAGGCCGCTGGCGGTGAAATCTCTGAAGGGGTGGAAAGACTCGATTATGTCGTTCAGAACCTTCTCGATATGAGCCGGCTTGAATCTGGAAATCTTAAACTCAACCTTGATTACGCGGACGTGGGTGATCTTGTTCGAGTAGCTGTGGAAAAGGTAAAAAAGACCTACGGAGTAAGGCTTGTGCGGATAAATATGGAGAGAGATTTGCCGCTTGTTTACCTGGATTATTTCCTCATGGAGCAGACAGTGGAAAACATTCTCCGGAATGCTTTCGTTTATACGCCTGAAGATTCGCCAGTCGACGTCGATGTAAAGTGTGACGATGCTCATCTCTGGATCAAAATCACGGACTACGGGTCAGGAATCAAGCCAGGTCACTTCGATGAAGTTTTCAGGAAGTTTTATCGTGGGAATCCGGAAAAAACCGGAGGACTAGGTTTAGGGCTGTCGATTTGTAAGGCCATTGTAGAGCTTCATCATGGAAGCATCAGTGTTAATAATGAAAAAGGTAAAGGAGCCTCGTTTGAGATTCAGCTTCCGCGGGAGCTTGATAGGGAGTTATTGAAGTGAGCGATTTGTCCTTAAAAATTCTTGTCGTTGAGGATGAGCCGCAGCTGAGAAAACTTCTTCAACTCACGCTTTCAAGCGCAGGTTACAAGGTCATCGAAGCCATTAACGGCCGGGAAGGAATTTCATTTGCAACAACGACCAGGCCAGACTTGATTTTGTTGGATATCGGACTCCCGGATATTCTTGGAACAGAGGTGCTTAAGAACATTCGTGCCTGGAGCCAGGTCCCCATCATCGTTCTCTCTGTGATGGACGACTCGGACGTCATCATCGGGGCCTTGAACGAAGGGGCAGACGATTATGTCACCAAACCATACAAGCCGGGCGAACTCCTGGCGCGGATTAAAGTTTGTCTCCGGCGGTCTCTCAAAAGCACCCATGAAAAATCAGTTTTCGAGTTCGGTAACATCTCCGTGGATCTCGAATCCCGGATCGTTACGAAGAACGGGACGGAAGTTAAACTCACATCCATGGAGTATGACTTACTCCGACTTTTCATCAAGCACGCTGATAAGATCCTTACCTCGCGACAAATTTTAAAAGAAGTCTGGGGACCCTCTTCACTGGATCAGGCTCAATATCCACGCGTTTACGTCAGACATCTTCGGCAAAAGCTTGAAGACGATCCGGAGAACCCACGCTTTTTTCAAACAGAAGCGGGAGTCGGTTATCGGCTCATGACAAAGCCTAACGGTTAAGTTTGCTTTGGCCTAAATTGTGATTCAGGGATGAGAACATGGCGTTATCATTTAGTCATGGAATTAACTGCAGAGATCATTTTCATCGCACTCCTTCTTATCGGTCTCCTAGGGACAACTTGGATTCTTTTCACTCAGAGAAAACGGATAAATGATCTTGAAGCGCACATCATTGATCTCGATGGAACAAAAAGTTCTGATCTCTTTGGAAAAGGGAAGTTCTCTGAACTGGGCCTCATGTCCGCAGGGATAGCTCACGAAATCAGTAATCCCCTAACAATCATTCAGGGACACGTGACTCAGCTTGAGAGATTTTACCGTGATGAAAACCGAGAGAAGGACGTGGCCAAAGGTCTTCATCAGATTAAATTCGCTTCTGAGCGCATAGGGAAAATCATTCAGAATCTGCGACAGTATATCTATAGGGATGATCTCCAAGAGGAGTCGGAAATTCCCCTTTCCGAGATTATCGAATCAGTTCAGCTGTTTATCGGCCAAAGGCTGAAAAACCACGGAATTGAGTTCAGGACAATTAATACTGATGGAGTTTATCTCAAGGGTCATAGAGGACAATTTGAACAGGCCATCCTGAATCTTATCAACAACTCCTTTGATGCGGTCGACTCATTGACGGAAAAATGGATCGAGATAAATGCCGTTCAACATGGAGACATGGTGGATATCTACGTGAAGGATGCTGGTCACGGAATCCCCAATGACATCAAGTCTCAGATGCTGACCCCATTTTTCACTACGAAGGTCCAACGTGGAACCGGTTTAGGACTGCCATTAGTGAAAGGGATTGCTGAAAAACACGGCGGGGATCTGTCGTACGTGGAAAAGGCTCCAAACACAACATTCTTGTTAGAACTGCCAAAGGGCGTATCACTCCATTGAACTATATTTTCTGTGATAGATTTTGTTAGTATTTTTGCCCCTACATAAATCCGTGGCTTACGACGCATACCTTTTAAGCTTAGTTGACACTCATCAATGCAGCACCAGATTGTCATTAATGCATTCAAAAAGGAAATAAGCATGGATTGGCCCACGAATTTCATTGAATCCGATCACCCGAAATATTTAGCGATCAGAGATTCAGGTGCTCTGTCCGAAGGGAAGCTGGAATTTCTCAGCTACCTTTATCGGTTTCATCCGTGTACGGCAAACGAGCTTATCGAGAAGATCAGACCAGAAAGACCAGATCTAGGCCCGAGTGAGCTCATGGCCTTCAACAAACACCCAAACGATCTTAAAGATAACGGAACAGTACGTGTTAAAGAGCTTCGCCTTTGCTTTATCAAAGGAAACCTCTCTCAGGTTCTCGAACCAACTTTCAATCTGCCTTGCCCGCGTGGGATGAGAGTTTTTGCAGAGAACTACTTAGTGAAAGATGAGGGAATCCAGACGAACCTCTCTACCGTGGTCTTCGGCGCTCTGATGGGTAAAAGTGAACCGCTTGCGATCAAATATTGTCACCACAAGAATTCGGACCTTAGAAAGCGATTTGAGAAAGAAGTCGAGTTCATGGTCAAGCTGCAAGGCCATTCAGAAGTCGTAGAAATTCTCGCTTATGATCTTTCACATCAGCCACCATATTTTGTTATGCCGAGGGCCTCAGGCGGGAACTTGACCTCGCTTCTTCAGAGGCTTCGGGCAGAGTCTCAACTACAACGTAAGGTGTTCAATAATCTCATTGACTGCATCGAAGTGCTTCACAAAGAAGGTATCCTCCATAGGGATATTAAGCCGCTTAACTTTCTTGTTTTCTCTGAAGACGATATCAAGGTGATCGATTTCGGAATTGCCAGAGAACCTGCCGACGATACTACGACGAGAATGACAGTCACCGGAATGCAAGGAGGAACTGAACAGTTTGCTCCTCCCGAGTTCTTTGACCCTCATGGGTTCAAAGAAGCCGACGAGACATGGGATACCTATAGTCTCGGAGCGACTTTCTTCTCGCTTCTCACTGGCCGTACCGCCAGATTCTTCGTGAATCACTTGAATGAAATTCCCGGGCCAATTTTCGAAGTCCTAAAGAAAGCTCTTTCATTCCAACAAGGTGACCGTTTTCAGACGATGAACGAACTCAGAATTGCTCTTAACAGCGCCTACGAGGAAGCCTATGCTAATCAGGCGATTCTGGGAGCCTAGTTCAGACTAGAGGCTCGTCGGAAAAGTTAAAGGGCAGGTCCCGTTTCCTGAACCGCCCTTTAGACTTAGCGGAAGAGCTTAAGCAGTTCGAGAATGATTTCAAGAATCAATTTGATGATTTTCTTATTCATGCGTTTCCTCCTTTTGAGATAGATCGAAGGAAAACGCGACTGCGGTTGTATTATGATTGTGACGCGCAGAGCATCTTTGACATCATGATCTAAATTGCTAAAATCACCGAACGGTGCCCGTTTTTATGAGTACAAGCGTGGATTTGAGATGAGATCAGCGGCTTGGATTCAGAAGTTCCAGTTCATCCAACCAAATGCCATTTCAAAATTTCCATCCCACCTCCTTACGAGAGACCTCCATTCATGGAGTTTTAGATTCACAATCTCGCGGATCAACTTCGGTCCGCCGAAGTAGCCGGTGACAGAAAATATCATTTAAGAAAATCTTAAACCTGAGCTTGACACGCGGTGAATTGCGCCCAAGTTTCTAGGAGAATGCGAGTGGTCCTACCATTCAACCCAACAACAAGGACTGTATAGGAGAACATTATGTTCGTAGTAAGAGTGGAGTTAAGAGACGTTTCAGAATCCAAATCCAGAGAGGTGTATGAGAAGTTTCATGCCTCGATGGAGAAGGCTGGATTCACTAAAAAGATTAAAGGTGGAAGTGGGAAATGGTACAGGTTACCAGATTCGACATATACCATTTCGACAAGCAAGGAACGCAGTAGTGTTCTTGAAACAGTAAAAACATTAGCAGCGGCTACTGGCTACAAATCCGGACAAATCGTTTTTGACTGGGCCGACGGACAGGCAACTTGGAGTGGTCTGGAAGAAATTCCAACAGCATCTAATTGGGCAAACGCTTAATCAATTTCCGAGCCCCTTCCAAGAGGGGGCTCGGCTTTCGGTGTTCAGAAAACTGAACACTCCTGTTCGGAATTCCGAACACCGTGAGACTTATTTTGAGACTCCGAGTCTCAGAGTCTCAAATCGTGAGACTCCCGCCGTTCTCAATTGGATAACAGAGCTGTTCTCGACTTGATAACAATTCAAACCTAGAATTCCGTGCACTTCGCACGTAAAAAAATGCAACCCGCACGAGTGTCTCAAAAGTTTTTTGAAACAGATGTCTCACAATCTCAATCTTGAAACACATGTCTCATTGAAATTACGTAATCATTTTCTGCTCTTACCATTCCTCACTTCATTCATAAAAGTTGGCACGCACTTGCATACATATCCCATTCACGACGTGTGAGTCTCACGTCATCAAGGAGTTACGAGTATGAAAAATGAGACACTGAGACACTTTTCAAAGGGGGAGCATGAGACAGCCTAATGTTTTTTGGATCGTATTACTGATTCCGACGGTGGTGAGAAAACTCTTGGAATACAACAGAGTGAAATTGGCTCTGTCTACCTGGCAAGGTATCACGACGATTGAATCGATTAGCGTGATTACGTTTTTTATCTGCATTGGCTTTTGGATTGGATTTGAGTTTTCGAAGGAGGATGCAAAAACGTTCGATCGGATACAGGAAGATTATCGTAAGGACTTAAAGGAACACTATAAGAAGTGCCGTGAAGAGAGCGTCGCTGTCGAGAAAGAGAATGCTCACTTCAAAACTCTTGTTGAAAGCCTGAAGTCGGAGATTCAGCAAAAAGAAAGGTTAATCAGGTTCCTTGACCTTTCACTCAAGGAAGAAAAAGAGAGAAACAACAGAACTCCGGAAGAGGCTAACAAGCAAGCCTTTGAGGCCATTTCATGAGTTCCATGAAATTGACAAATCGAGACATGCAATTGCTGAAGCTTCTGGCATCGACCGGCTTCATGGGAACATCTCACATCAGATCCCGATTTTTTGGCTGTGCCGCTAAGACCACAGTTCTAAGAAGATTACGGATGCTCGAAAGGAAATCTTTTATCAAAAGAGTCCTGGGGCTTGAGTCCCAGGAAGTGCTCTGGATGCTGACAGCCAGGGGAGCGAATGAAGCCAGAGTCCTTCGTCCAAAAAGTCATTGGAGCAAGAACATGCTGGAACATGATTATCGTCTTGTTTGCCTTCGGATGAGCTTGGAGCAAGCGGGTTTTGCGCATTCTTGGATGCCCGAGCATCAGATCCGGTCCGAACTCTTTAGGAAGCATGGCCCAAAAGATTTTCAGGAGAGGATTGTACCTGATGGGTTAATCGGCATCGAAGTAAACGGAAAGAGTGAATCCATAGCTCTTGAACTGGAACTTACGATGAAGAACCAGACAAGAATTAAGAAGACTCTTAAGCGGTACATCTCCAAAGGAGGAATTTACGCGCTCTGGTATGTGGCACCGAAGATGTCGATCTTAAACAGCATCTGGAAGTACTGGCAACTCAACGGAGGACTTCAGAGCAAGATAAAACTTCATTGCTCCTTACTTGATGAAGTCTTGAAGTCACCATTTAAGGCCAGACTTCTGGGAACTAAACCAGTCTCAACAATAGGAGAATCTTGGATTGTAAAAGGTGTTCCTCAAAGTGCTCACGGGGTGAGCAGGCAAAAACAAATAACGAAGAACCAAAACGAGCTATTAAACGAGAGAAATCACACGCCAATTTTGAATACTGCGGTCTGAGTCTCTCGCCGCCTCCACCACTGACCACCCACCCCCAACGATGTTGTGTGGTAGGTGGTCAGTGCTTACGGCGGCGGGAAGGTGAAGAGATAAGTTTTGGCGTGTGATGAAGGAAGGTAAAAGGATTAATTATTGGAATGGGGTTTGGGAAATGAGGGGAAGAGAATGAAAAAGAAATGGGAACCAAGAGTTATTGAAAACGTGAGGAATGAGAAATTTGATAAGGAACAGTTCGATCTATTAGTTGAAGAGCTGGCGGGAATTGTTTATAGTGATATGTGCCAGCTCTCTAAAATTCAATTTGATGACTCGTTTGATGTTGAGAATAACTTCTTACAAAGGACGGGGACAGATGCTTAAGAACTCCAATTTTAAAATTGCTCTCTACATTCGGGTTTCAACCGAGGAGCAGGCGCTTAATCCTGAAGGCTCCATTAAAAGCCAGGAGCAGCGCCTGCGGGAAGCTGTTAAGTGGAAGAATCGCCAATCTACCTTTGGTGAAATTGCCGGGATCTACGTGGACGCCGGAATTTCAGCAAAGGATATGAGAAGACCAAAGCTCCAGGCCATGTTGAGAGACGTTCGTGCCGGAAAAGTTAACCTTATCATGGTCACGGAAATTTCCCGGCTGTCCCGAAACAACAGGGACTTTCTGAATATGTGGGACATGATGTCCGAACATAAATGCAGCTTCATGAGTCTTCGGGAAGACTTCGATACGACAACCGCAGCAGGGGAAATGCTCATGTTCCAGCTCATGAACTTTGCCCAGTTTGAGAGAAAGCAGACCTCGGAAAGAGTGGCAGCGAACATGCTTTCCCGCGCCAGTCGTGGATTGTATAACGGAGGGTCTGTCCCTTTAGGGTACAAGCTTGATCCCGCTAAACCAGGTTACCTGGTCGTTGATCAAGAACAAGCTGCCATTGTTAATACCGCTTTCAAAGTTTATTTGCAGGAAGGAAATCTTTCGCAAACCGCCCGCTGGTTGAATGATCGAGGGTACAAAATCTGCAATCACAAGCAGGGTGGCGGAAACATGATGAGGCTTGGCCATTTTACGGTGGATAGCCTGTGTCGGCTTTTGAAGAACAAAGCATACATCGGGATAAAGGTCTACACACTGAAAGGAGAGAGCAAGGAAGTGAAAGCGGTATGGGACGCCATTGTTGATCTCGCTACTTTCCAAAAAGTCGGGGAGCAACTGACAAAGAACCACCATAAGCTCAAAAAACTAAGAGGAAAGAACCCTTTTCCTTACCTCCTGTCTGGTGTTTCTTTCTGTATGTCCTGTGGTGATCACATGCCCGGAAAGTCCGCCACGGGACGCAACGGTAAGGTTGCTTACTATGAACATTGTGGAGCGGCCAAACGAGAGTCCACGTTAAAAGAAAAAATCTGTAAGTGTTTCCCGTATCGAGTGCTGGCCAAGAAAGTTGAACCTCTCGTTTGGTCAGAATTCAGCAAGTTTCTGGAGAATGAAAAGTTTGTTCTTTCGCTTATGACAAGGGCCCGTCAAATGCATGAAGCACAAGATGAGCACAAAGAACGTAGAAGACTTAAAGCGAAGTTAGCAGGATGCAATTCCCAACTGGAAGCTTTGGCAGAACGAATTGCGATCCTTCCTAAAACTGTTTCTCCTGTTCCTTTGTTCAATCAAATGGAGAAACTGGAAATTGCCAAGTCAGAAGTGGAGGAAAAGCTTCTCAAGTTGAAGGAGCAGAATATTGAGCAGCGCTTGGTGCCCTTGGCGACCTTAGAGCAATTTACAGAATTCGCTAAAACGACATTGAAGAAGAATGCTGATTTCCTGCTTAAGCGCAGGATCATGCAAAAGATCATCCAGCGGATTGAAATCGGAGAGGTGAGTATCAGGATTGTCTGGAACCTGGATAAGGATCACTATAACAGGGAAAACCGCTTCATCTCGGAACAGAGTCTCTTGGCCAGGGAGGGCAAGAGACTTCTTTCCGCATGCAAAGTTTTTGGTTCTTCTACATTGACAAATGGCCACCCCACCCGGACTTGAACCAGGATCAGAGACTTAGGAAGTCCCCGTTTTATCCAGTTAAACTATGGGGTGAGGATCCAGTCTAATCGCTTAATACGGCTTTCGCAAAAATAACGCAGGGCTTCGCCGGCGCCGAAAAAAGATTAAGTTCATTTACGGAATATGAGGTTTTTCATATTAATGATCTGTATCAATCCCAATCAAAGGTTTTCTATGAAATTCCTCCTTCTTCTTTCTCTCCTGAGTCTCAATGTTTTCGCGAACGAAATCATCCAGGGTTCTGATGGCTCTATCGCCAAATGCGAAAGTAAGGTTGATGTTTACCGTTACCGCGTGAACATGGTTTATCGCCCGCTTGAATTCAAAGTGGTTGATGGAAATGCGAAAATCAAAATGGAGTTCCTGAAGTGTGTTAATGATAACGGTGTCTTCAAGTTCATCCTCGACAAGGACATCGCGACAAGAACTGTTGTGATCGAGCCGGGACCTTTTTCTACTGAAACAACGACTATCCGTATTGATAGAGAAAAATTCGCGGTAGTTGCTTATCGTTCTGACGATACCCGTATGCTTTCTAAAAACGACCTCGTCTCTAACGGTGATCACTCGTATTCAGTGACTCTTCCACTCGTCATGGGAGATCTTCAGGTGAACAGAGCTGGGCAGAGATATTTTGATATGTCGGTGTCTTTCAAGATGACGATGTTTGATGCTGCTACCAACAGACCAATTGATTCCCGGGTCGATTTCCTGGGAACATACAGAATGGTTATCAGAGATTAAAAAAAAAAAGGGCCCGAAAGGGCCCTTTTTTTATTTCTTCACCTGAATATTTTTAAGTCCGGCGAAGGCGTTGTTCTTGAACTGAGGCCCTGACGCCATCTGCGGACGTGATTCTTCTCTTCTTGGTCCGCCGCCTTTTCTCGGAGCATTGACCCCGGTACCCGTTACACCCTCAGTCTGAGAGTCTGACTTGCATGAAAGAGAAATGCGTCTGCGGTCCATGTCTATTCCCAGGACGCGGACTTTGAGTTCCTGTCCCACTTTGAGAACATCCATGGCGTTTTCCACGAAGCGGTCACTCATCTCAGAAATATGAAGGAGTCCGTTTTCCTTGATACCGATATCGACGAAGGCGCCGAACATGGTGATGTTTGTGACCTGACCCTGATACCACTGGCCGATCTTAATATCCTTCAGGTCCGAAATTCCTTTCGTGAACTCAATTGACTTAAAGGCCGTCCGCGGATCCTGCGAAGGGGCCTTGAGACACTTCACGATATCCGTCAGGGTAATTTCACCCATTTCATCTTTCAGTTTCTTGTCTGTCGCCAGATCATTCTGAAGCGACTCATCTGAAAGGAGGTCTTTCAAAGTTTTGTTCTTGGTTTTCACCCAGGCCTCAAGCGTCGGGTAGCGCTCAGGATGAATGAATGTCCCATCGAGCGGATGAGCGGCATTGTAGATACGCAGGAAGCCCGCTGACTGCTCGAAAACTTTCTGGGTAAAGCGAGAAACCTTGAGAAGTTCCTGACGTGACTTAAAGCCGCCTTTTTCATCACGATACTTCACCACGTTCTGAGCAACAGAAGAACCGATGCCCGAGACAAATGAAAGAAGGGGAGCTGAAGCTGTATTGAGATCGACACCCACGAAGTTCACGCAGGATTCAACCACCGCCTCAAGATTGTTTTTCAGCTGCACCTGGTTTACATCGTGCTGGTACTGCCCGACCCCAATGGACTTCGGATCAATTTTCACGAGTTCGGCCAGAGGATCCTGGAAGCGTCTGGCAATCGAGATAGCTCCGCGGACAGTGACGTCCTTATCCGGAAATTCTGCGCGCGCGATATCAGACGCGGAATAGATCGATGCACCTGATTCAGAAATCATGGTTGCTTTCACTTTGCCGTCTTTTACCTGGGCGATATGGCTTTCTACGAACTCGAGAGTTTCGCGGCCATAGGTCCCGTTACCGATGGCGATGTATTCGATGTTGAACATATCAATCATCTTCGTGAGGATCTGGGCCGAGCCGACTTTGTCGTTTCTTGGCTCGTGCGGATAGATCACGTGATCACCCATGAACTTACCGGTGTTGTCCACGATCACAACCTTGCACCCCGTACGGACTCCCGGGTCGATCCCGAGAACCGCCTTGGAGCCGAGATAAGGTTGAAGGAGAAGGTTTTTCAGGTTGATTCCGAAAACAGAGATCGCCGCCGTGTCGGCAATCTTTTTCAGTTCATTTTTCACTTCAAGATCCAGCGAAGGCTGGATGTAGTTGGTATAAGATTTCTCTGCGCATTTTTTCAGTAGCTCGTAGTTTGCGAGTTTGTCTTTTTTCGGGAAGAACTCCTGCTCAACCATGCCAATACCGATTTCGGGAACGATCTCGGAATCAACCTTGAGGACCTTGAGATTCATCCCGCGTCTCATCGCCATGTAACGGTGAGAAGCTTTCGGATCCTTGATCTTGGCGAGGGGTTCGGAGAATTCAAAGAAGTCCTTGAACTTCTGTGCTTCATCCACTTTCTCTCCGTCTTTCCGAAGAGAAGCTTTCATCACACCGGAATCCCAGAAGGCCTGGCGGATTTTTTCTTTGAGTTCCAGTTTATGAGAGAAAGTTTCAATCAGAATGTCACACGCGCCGTTGATCGCGTCCTGGACATCTTTCACTTTACCCGCAGTCGGCTTCACGAATTTTTCTTCGATTTCAGCTACGAGGGTCCGGATGTCTTTATCACCGGCCATGATCATGGTGGAAAGTGGTTCAAGACCATTGTCCTTGGCGATCATCGCCTTGGTTTTTTTCTTCGACTTATAAGGCGCATAGATATCTTCGAGCTGATTAAGGTTCTGAGCGACCTTAATCTGGCGCTCAAGCTCCGGTGTCAGCATCTCCATTTTCTTGATGGCATCGAGAATGAACTCGCGACGTTTTTCCGTTTCTACGTACTCATTGTACGAATCCTGGATATCGCGGATCTGGACTTCGTCGAGATTCCCGGTCACTTCCTTCCGGTAGCGGGCGATGAAGGGAATGGTGCATTCTTCTTCGAAGAGAAGTTTCGCCGTAGCGAGGACTTTATTGGCAGGAATTCCTAGTTTTTGGGTGGAAAAGACAACAGCTTTGGGGTCAAGAGTTTGGGCGGCCATGCGTGGCTTTCTCCTCTGAAATAAAGGTCAATTTGATAGATGATCAGGGTAACGACCGAGGGTAGAAATTGGCAACCATTTGTGGGAAAATGTCGGAAGATTTAAACAATAAGGATTGAATTTGACTACCATTGCCATCGTCGGAGGAGGAATTGCGGCCCGGAGTCTTCTTTACGTGATGGCGAAAAGAAAGCTTCCTTACAAAGTTCTGCTTTTTTATTCCGATAGTTTTGCTTTCCCGTGTTCTTTTCATTCCACAGCGATCGTCGCCGCCCGGGGAGTTTCCACCGGGCTCTCGCCTCTGGGAGACAATCTCTATGAGGGATTCTTGCGTTTTTCCCGGCATGTTGATGAGGATAAACCAGATGGCGTCCTGAGAATTCCTCTGTACTCGGGTGCAATCACGAAGCTTGCCGATTTTAAAAAAAGATACCCCGGTGGCATGGAAAGAAAGCTCTTCGGCTCGGAAGAAACATACTTTGCCGAAGAGAAGGCTTATCTCGTCCGGCCCCGTGAATATATGAAGTGGCTCCTGGGCGAAGCTGAAAAAACTCTGAGCATAGAAATTATTCAATCATTTGTCACTGAAGTGGATGGCAATATTATCCGGACGCAGGAGGGAGAAACTTTTTCTGCCGATCATATCATTTTTGCGGCTGGAGTTCTGAATGAAGTATGGTCCGGATTATTTCCCCGGAGTAAGAAATCAAAATCAGTCCAGGGATCTTTTCTTGAATTTCAAAACGCTGATCTTGGTCCCCAGTCTCTCTCGTTGACACTTGAAGGTGAGAATCTCATTTACGATGCTGAGAAAAAGACCCTCCTCATGGGATCGACGACTAAGGAGTCCGCTCTTGAACTTGCGCCCGAAAAAGAGCTTCTGGGAATTTATCAGAACCTCTCTGCTCGCTTGAAAATCGCCTTGCCGGAATTCAAAGAAGCCTCGATCCGTGTCGGCCTCCGCGAAAAAGC
>JAKFFP010000214.1:0-3968 GCA_036675045.1 Bacteriovoracales bacterium
TCGTGGCACCGATACCTCCGGTTCTGGTTCACTGTAACCCCATGCAGATCACGCAGATTCTTTTCTACCTGACAAAAAATGCATTCGATGCGCTTGAAGGCGTGAAGGATCCGATGAAGCGCTGGATACGCATCTCCTTTGTCGAAAAAGACCACGACGTGGAGATCCGGGTGATGAATGGCGGACCACCGATTTCTTCCGACGTGAAATCCCGTCTTTTCCAGCCATTCTTCACGACCAAGGAAGTGGGAAAAGGGACCGGTCTTTCACTTAGCATTTCCAAGGGAATCGCACTGGCCCATCAAGGTGACATTTATCTTGATGACAGCACTGAGTGCACGACCTTTGCCTTGAAAATTCCTTCTGCTCCTCTGGCATCTAATTCACACGCCTGACTTATTCTTACAGGCCCTTGCTTAAAATCTTCACTCTACTAGCATAGGGAAATGAAAATAATATTTCTTCTCATTCTCACCTCATGTGCCTCTTACATCCATACTCCTCAAAACCGGATGATTTCCCCGGAAGCACAAGGAAAGTTTTTCTCGGGATCACTCGACCTGAGGCTGGCAGCAACAAGACAGGACGAATGGTCCTTCACCGGGAATGACGTCACCAAACCGTTTGATGGAGAACGGGAAGTCTATAAGGTCTCAGGAATGATTGATCTGGGTCTCGTGAATCGCCTCGACGTTGTCTATCTTGATTATCTGTCAGGATCCACGGTGGGAATCCTCGGCCTGAAACTCCAGCTCCTGGGGAAACCAAGGTTGGAAGCGAAGAAAGGAAACTTTTCGCTCTCGGTTTTTGCCGGCTTCGGAAAAAACAGTGACACTTTTGATACCAAGGATAATGAGATTTCGAACTGGAGCTCTAACGTCGATAAGCTTGAATACGAAATCTCACACGAAGATTTGGGACTTATTCTCGGATACCGCTGGGGAGACAAGTTTCTCCAGTACGCCAATGCTTATTATTTTCATGAAGACATTGAGGGCAAGGTCACCACCGACGGGAATGCCCTGGACAAGGCGAGGTTCGATGATTCTCAGGATGGCCTCATCTATTCCACGGGAATCATTTATGACCTGGGGGCCAGCTGGTTTCTTAAGTTTGATTATTCCCACATGACCTCCCGATGGAGTTCTACCCAGGACTCAACCAGTAATGCCATAAATGGTGGGATCGGCGTCGACTGGTAGACTGGTTCACTCAGGGATCTTAAGACTAAATAAATAAAGAGTTCCGGTTATCTTTCCGATAATTGAGTCGTGAGTATATTTGTCCGTTTTGATGGAAAACACTACAAGCTTCCTGATGCCCTGACTTTGGGCCGGGGAGAACCATTTGATATTGTCGATCGCACTCTCGCGCGCGCCCATGCCCGGCTCGTATTTCGCAATGATAAGTGGAAGATCAAAGATCTCAGCTCTGATTGCGGGATCATGGTAAATGGCCAGAGAATCAAATCCGGAAAATACCATCAGATCTATCCGCAGGACAAAGTCACTCTGGGAAATGTCCCGCTCGAAATCTTTGAATCACTTCCCGAAATTTCTTATATTGAAGTAAAGAACTTCACCGCTGTTCACATTACGGACTTTGCTCCCTACATCTACGCGGGTCTGATAGGCCTCGGTATCCTGGTCGCTTTTACGGAATCGAAAGGTGATCTCATCGAAGACATTCTCTTTCTGGGTGTCATTGCCGCTTTCCTGAAGCTCGCCAGTGTCGTGACACGCGCTCTGAGAACAATCTACTTTCCGGTCAATGTCGTGATTGAATCAAATCTCACTTACGAAGGCGTAACCTTCCACATCACCGGCAACAAAAACTTTTCTTTAAAGTTCAAAGATATCAGCAAGTGGTACATCGTCGGAAAGTGTTTCTTCATCAGCGTTTATGACAAGGATCCGATCTTTGTCATGCACCAGGGCCATGAGGAACTTGCCACTCTTCTGCGCGAACACTGCTCGAGAAAAAGAGCAATGGGCGAGCCGATCCTCGAGAAGATGGCACTTCTTCCCGTGCTTTTTGTTCTCATCGCCTGGGTTTGCCTCCTTTACGCTGACACCCGCTTCTTTCATTTCATGGGACATGGCTTCGGAATACTGGGACTCGGTGGACTGCTCGCACTGTTTTTCAGCGAGCATCTTCGCGAGCTACTTCCGTTTCCGGAAGGCTTCTCTCCCTGGAAGCAAACTTTTGGACTTTCGGCCCTGATTGCGATCACCATGGTGATGCAATTTGCCCGGTTCCAGAATCATTACAAAACAAAAAACCTGGTGAAATCGCTTTATACTTGTTCATTGCAAAAGAACTGCAAGTCCGTAGACTTCAGTCGCCTGACTTCTAAGAAGCTTCCCGAAGATGAGCTGGGAATGCTGAAGACGTTGTGTGCTGAAGGAAACCAGAGCGCTTGCGGGAAATCCCACCAAAGAAAACCGGCCTCCAGGAAGTAAGCAAAAAAAAGGCTCCCTAAGGAGCCTTTTTTGTTTTAACTGTAATTTCTCTTACTGGCGGGTCTTGCTGGGAGCGGTCTTCGGAGATTTCTCCCGCGACCTTTTCTTCTCTTTTTCTTTCTCATCCATAATGGCAGAAAGTTTTTTAGAGACATCCTCAAGCTCCTCGATCAGCTTCTTTTTCAGCTGCTCAGGAGACTTCAGGACTTTTCTGAATTCGTTGAGAGCACTGGTCTCTTCCTTGATAAGGAGCTGGCGCTTCTCAACTTCTTCCTTGGTCATGCGATAGATCGCCATGTCCGCAAGGTATTCCGCATAGATGAATTTTGATTTCGAGAGGTAGTCAACGTAATCTTTACGGTTCGCTTTTTTCTCAGCGATCGCATAATGCTTCTCTTTAATAAATCTGATGATCTCATTGTTCTTTGTCAGGCGATCCTCATAATCTTTAATGAGAAGCTCGTAGCGACGCTTGGTCACGGCCACACGCTGAACAGTGAAAACTTCAAGAATTTCTTCGACCGTATGGAAGACTTTTACCCCTTTTTCAGTAATGAGGGTGTAGTTCGGAACAACAGATGAAGTTACACCCATCGTCTTCTCAACTTCTGAAAGCTGTGGAGTCTGACCGCGCTTGAAGATAAGCTCGATATTGATCGTGTTATCCACGGAAGAATCGATGTAATCCTTCAGGAAATCCGCATCCATATGCTTATTGAGATGGCGGTAGATCTTCGCGGCATCGTAGCCCTTCGGAACTTCCGTAATAAAAATCTTCTCCCCGACTTGCTTGAAAATCATGCGGGTAATGAATCTTCCCTTCTCATCGACCTCTACTTTGTCAGTGTAGTAGCGGTAGTAAGGCTTGATCTTCTTGATTTTCCCGGTTTCAACAAATGAGATCATCGATTTCACGATGTCTTCATGATTGAAGCTTGGAATGACAGAAGAGAACCCGGTTCCGATACCTTCTGCCCCGTTTAAGAGCATGATCGGAAGCTTAGGAAGTAGACCCACTGGCTCCATGACCTTTTCGTCATAGTTCGGCACCATCTGCACCTGGTTCATGTCATCAAAGAGTAACAGCTCGGCCACTTTTCCGTTATTACATTCAATGTAACGGGCGGCAGCTGCCTGAGTTTCCATCCGCTCGCCGAAGTAACCCTTCTTATCGATAAGAGGATAGTTATTCGAGAAAATGTAATCCTGAGCGAGGTTTACAATTGATTGCTCAACTGAGGCCGGGCCATGGGGATGAAGTGTGAGTACAAGACCGGTAAGTGAACTGACCTTGATGAGACCCTTGTTTGAATTCTTCCACAGAGTGAAGAGAATCCGTCTCTGAGAAGGCTTAAGGCCATCCTGAAGATAAGGGATCGCGCGATCCATAAGGGTATAGATCTGATAAGTTCTGTATTCTTCTTTAACCAGTGCCTCAAGCGGCACCGCTGCCATGGAATGGAGTGCTTGCTGATTGTCTTTCATTAGTGTCGCGCCTCTTTAGCT
>JAKFFP010000044.1:0-3965 GCA_036675045.1 Bacteriovoracales bacterium
TCCGTGCTGTTGGCTCGGATTGTAAACGACCATTTCATCCAGCTTTATCCCGAGCTTGGAGCAGGTATTTCGTCCGAGATGCTGATCGGGGAAAAACAAGAGTTTTTCTCCCTGATTCAGGCCCCAGGTAATGACTTTTTCCGCATTGGAGGAAGTGCAGATCGATCCGCCATTTTCGCCAACAAAACTCTTAAGCGCTGCCGTACAATTAATGTAAGTAATCGGAACGATCTTTTCGGAGGTACAGGAGGTCATCCATTTCCAGGCGACATCGATCTCGCGACGATTGGCCATGTCGGCCATTGAGCATCCAGCGCGAAGATCGGGAAGAATCACTTTCACATCCGGACGTGTGAGCATATCCGCAGTCTCGGCCATGAAGTGAACGCCGCAGAACATGACAAACTCTGCATCCTTCAGTCCGGCCGCTCTTCTTGCGAGCTCAAGTGAGTCACCGGTGATATCAGCGAACGCGATCACATCATCCTGCTGATAATGGTGGCCCAGAACAATCACTCGCCCTTCAAGCCGTTTTTTAATGGCATGCAATTCTGTCAGAACCTTCTCATCAGAAAGTTCTGCTTCCGGAATCTCCGGCAGGTGTTCTTTGGATTTTAGATCTTCGTAAATATCAATCATGGCTTTTCACACTTCACGAGGAGTTTTATTTCCTCAGCCGTTGTTCCGTTATAACCCGGAACTTCATTAATCTTTGTTTCAACCGGCTTGAACTGACCGTGACATTTTTCCGCCGCTTTCTCGTAACACTTTCCGAGTTGCGAGCAGCTAATCAGCTTATGAGGAGTGCCATCGGGTCCGGTTACATTCTTGGCGGAAGCACAGCTCACGATAAGAATGAAAATGAAAGACTTCACGATTCAACTTCCTCGAATAAATTTGTGTCTGAAAGTTAACTCCAATGATGAAAACTGGCCAGTTTTGCGTAACGCGTCGGGCCAACCAACACTTATTTGGCCACGCAGCAAAAAAACTTTTGATTTTAGGAAGATGGCCCTTTGACAGGCCGTTTCCGATAACCCTACACTTTTATTAATAGGACCATTTAAAGGACCACTCTTTTAGTAGGAGAAAGTCATGAAGATTATTACCATTGGTAACAACAAAGGTGGCGTGGGTAAGACCATGCAATGCTATCAGCTAGTATGCCACCTCGCGAATCTCGGTCACCGCGTCCTCGCTATCGATCTCGATTCTCAGGCTAACTTGTCATCTACTCTCGGGGTAAACATCCAGCGAACACTCATTCCTGAGTGGCTCATCGGGGATGTAAAAGTCGACGAAGTCATCTCGGAAGTTTCCGGTGATTATGAGTTTTATGAAAACGTGAAGCTCATCGCTTCTTCCCGTCACATGGCGAACCTGGCTAAGCTTTTAATCCTCTCTGAGTCCGAGGTAAGAAAGACTGCTGGTCGCAAAGAGCGCTTGATGAAGATGCGTCTCAAGGAAATTGAAAAAGATTTCGACTACGTCGTGATCGACACTCCTCCGATGCTCGGAGATGAATTGATCATGTCACTGGTGGCTTCTGATCTTATTCTCATCCCGACTCAAGCCCAGGATTACTCCATCGATGGACTTGAAGAACTCATGGATACTTTTGAGATCATCAAGGAAACAGAAAATCCGAAGCTCGAGTTCAACATCATCCCAAGCATGGTCAATCCGCGCCGGAAGATCGAGCGTCAGCGTCTGGAAGAACTCGGACAATCTTTTAACGTTACTCCGATGATCCGCAATCTGGTTGATATGCAGGAATCGGTGGCGATGAAAAAGCCCGTGTTTATGTTTAATAACAACTCCAAGGGCAAGCAGGATTACCTGAAACTCTGGGATTCACTCGGTTTAAATTAATCTTTTAATATAGACGTTTAAGGAGAGGCCATGGCCAAGGATTTTTCCCCACGTGTATCAAAACGCGAACGTAAAGTTACTGACATCACTTCAGGAATCGATGAAAGAATCCTGAGAGCGAATGACCAGAAGCTCTTAAGAGGAGCACAACTTGCAAATATCCAGCTCGCTGACATCGAAGTCCGCGATCAGGTAAGAACCAAGTTTAATGATGAGTCACTCCGTGAACTCGGTGAAAACATCAAAGTTAACGGTCTCATTCAGCCACTCGTTCTTCACAGAGAAGGGAACAAGTTTGTTCTGATCTGCGGTGAAAGACGTTTCCGTGCGATGACGATCATCGAGATGAGAGAGGCACCTTGCTTTATTCTCGAGAACAAGACGAAAGAAGAACTGATGGCCATCCAGTTCTCTGAGAACCAGGCCAGAGAAGACTTGCATTACATTGACCAAGCTGATTCAATTTACGGATATCAGAAATTGACTGGAACATCTGAAAGAAAGATTACCGCTGCACTAGGTATCTCTAAGTCCGAGGTTCACCGCTGCCTTATGATCGCCAAGCTCCCTAAGGAGCTTAAGGAAGCGGCAAAGATGTTCAATACTGAGAAATACGTGCTTCTGGAGTGGGACGAGCTTCCGAAGAACGAATTCAAGGATGAAATCAAGAGTCGTATCCTCGCTGGTGATATCACCAAGCGGGTACAGCTCAAGAGAGTAATTTCGCAGCTCCAGATCGTGAAGCCGAAGAAGAAGAGAGACGACTCTGTCGAGAAACTGATGAAGGTTCTCAAGACACAGATGAAGGATCCAGCTATGAAGGCACGCGCGAAAGAGATGATGAAAGAGCTTGTAGGTGAACGGATTCACTAAAACTGAGAAGGCCCCGCAAGGGGCCTTTTTTTATGGTCAGGAAGAATGCATGATTAATCTCCGAAAAATGAAACCATCTGATGCAACCGGAGTCGCCACGATTCAGGTAGAGTGCTGGCGCAGGGCCTATGCCGGCATCATTCCTGATAAATATCTCGCTTCACTCGACATAAATACAAAAGCCAAGTCCTGGGAAAGCGGATTATCAATTAATCCTGATGTCATCCGCATCGTTGCCCTCGAAAAAAATGTCCCCATGGGGTTCGTGGCAGGTCTGGAAAATCGCTCTTCTGCTTTTTATCCCGATATCGCTTCAGAAGCCTGGTCCATTTATGTTCATCCTGATCACTGGAAAAAAGGAATAGGGAGATTACTGCTTCAGGCTTTTATCGAAGAGATGAAAAAACTGAACCACAAAACGATGATCGTCTGGGCACTGGAAGAAAATCTTCCGGCGCGAGCATTCTATGAAAAGATGGGCGGAGTTCTTCAGAATCAGAAACAGACTCAAACCTTTGGGGGCAAGAGTCTGTCGGAAGTCGCTTATTCTTTTAAACTTCAGTGATTGTTAACAATTAAAAGTTCCGAAGGATTCACATTCACCGTGAGCTTCTTTGGTCGGTCGTTGCTTTCAATCACAACGGCTCCCTTTGTCTGGATGCCGGCAACTGTGTAATACGCTCTTCCCTTCATCACAACATTTCCGACACAAACCTTGCTCCGGCCTTCCGGAGAACAACCCTTGGTCCAGGCAAGTGCCGAAGGATTTACATCAAAGGACATGACTTCCGGGCGTGAAATGGATTTTGTCACGAGCTGGCCATCGTATTCAATCCCGGCGACGGCAGCATAGCTGGAAGATGAGACCACAATAACAGATTCATTCGCGCAGAATCCGGCGTGGCACCCTCGCGTGATCGCGACATACTGGCGGGCCACGTCTTTTACGATTTCGCGATCGCGCTCTCTGCCGGTCATGGGTTTCAGGTTGTAAAAATTGTTACTCGCTATCGAGACAACCATGTGGAGAGCACTGTTGAAAATAACTGTTTCACCGGCCTCAATCGCACGGATGGCATCAGACTCCGGCGAAGATGTCGGAGTTGGTTCAGTCGGAGGAGTTCTCGGAACGCGGGAGTAGGGAGATCCGGGATAACCGTAATAAACATCGTAATCAGGGAAACGTACGTAATCGATCGTGGCATAACCATTGTCCTCCA
>JAKFFP010000345.1:0-21888 GCA_036675045.1 Bacteriovoracales bacterium
TGTTTACTAACGGTAATTACGCTTTCCGTAGGCTTCAAAGGTGGAGAAGTGACTCCTCTATTTTTTATGGGTGCTACGCTTTCGAACTCTGCTATGAGTTTTTTAAATTTTGAAAATTACCAATTCAATTCGGCTCTTGGATTGACTGCAATCTTTGGAGCAGTGACAAACACGCCGTTTGCATCAATTATCATGGCGTGTGAGCTTTTCGGCTGGGAAATAGGAGTATTTGCCCTGATGAGCTGCTTTGTCGCCAAATTACTTTTGAATGGAAACTCTATCTACAGGCACTAGACAAGGTTAAGAATGATCCAGTTTTCCCCTATTAATAACAGATGTCCCTATGTCTTTGACTCAACTACAAACTATGATGTTCATAGGGTAAACAAAAGAAATTGCCTGTTTCTAATTTGTAAGACTATAATATAACACAATGAAGATCTTCTTCCTTATATTCACCTTATTCTTTTCAGTCAGCGTCCTGGCTGATTGCTGCAATTTTGAAGCAGAAACTTCAGTCGAGCAGTGTAGTAAAATTGAGAAAGCGCATGAAGATCATTGCGGTGACAGCTCTCAACATTCTGAAGATGCCCAGCACTGCCACTGTTCGCCCATCAATCACTTTAAAATATTTTCTAGTAGTAAAATTTCTGTCGCAGCTCCAATCTCAATTCAGAATGTGCCCTTTCCTTTCTCAAAGTCCCTTCTTATTTCCAAATTTGAATCTCTCATCTTTCATCCTCCGATAGCTTAGTTCTGCTATTCATCTCTACATAGCTAACTGAGGAACTCTCGTGCTAAATCATATAATTAAGATGGCCTTGCGCCATCGGTTGATTGTTTTAACAATCAGTCTTTTCTTACTCGTATTAGGTACATGGCAGGCATTAAATCTACCAGTTGATGTCTTTCCTGATCTGAACAGGCCAGTCGTTACAGTTGTGACTGAGGCCAGAGGCTTTGCGCCTGAGGAAACGGAAACTCAGGTATCAGTTCCCATTGAAAACATTTTGAACGGTTTACCAGGTCTTATCAGACTAAGGTCCAGTAGTGCTCCCGGTATATCGATAGTGTATGCAGAATTTGACTGGGGTACGGATAATTTCAAGAATCGACAAATCGTTGCTGAAAGGCTTGAGCTAGTAAAAGAAAAACTCCCTTCAGATGTTTCACCCGCCCTCGCACCCAGTTCTTCGATCATGGGTGAAATCATGTTCATAGCTCTGACTTCCGCAGATGGGACAGTAAGCCCAATGGAACTTCGAACTTTGGCTGAGTGGACGGTGCGGCCGAGAGTCCTTTCCATTCCTGGAGTTAGCAATATCGTAACAATCGGCGGTGATCTCAAGCAGTATCAAATTCTCATCTCAGCAGAGAAGATGCAATCAAGAGGATTAACTGTTGAAGACTTAAAGCATTCACTCGCAGAGATCGGACTAAATACTTCCGGAAATTTCATAGATATCGGTGAAAAAGAGTATCTCATTCGGGCGCTGGGAAGAGTTGAAACTGTAGATCATATAAAAGAATCATTTGTCGGGGCTCATTTAGGAAACCCTGTAGCTGTTAAAGATATTGCAGAGGTTAAAATCGGGGCCCATACCAAGCGCGGAAATGGCTCCGTCAATGGTAACTCAGCAGTTGTGATGAGTCTTCAGAAGCAAGGTGTAGCAGAGACTCTGGCACTTACTAAAACCATAGAGAAAGAACTTAATACATTAAGGAGCACTCTCCCCAAAGGAGTTGAACTCAAGTCTGATCTTTTTAAACAGGCAGACTTTATTGAAAACTCAATCTCAAATGTGATCGAAGCCCTCCGGGATGGAACTATCATGGTTGTGATTGTTCTCATGCTGTTTCTATTAAATTGGCGGACTACCCTAATCACTTTAACCGCAATTCCTCTTTCGCTGATTTTAACTGCATTCATATTTCATTACTTCGGAATCAGTGTAAACACGATGACTCTAGGAGGTCTGGCAGTAGCAATTGGAGAACTAGTCGATGATGCTATTGTTGATGTTGAAAACGTTCACCGAAGGTTATTAGAGAACAGAGAACTTACGAATCCAAGGAACGTTCTTAAAGTTATTTTTGAGGCTTCTAAAGAGATCAGAAACTCGATTGTTTACTCTACACTCATAGTTGTTCTGGTGTTTGTTCCTCTTTTTGCTCTTGGAGGTTTAGAAGGCAGACTATTTGCACCGATGGGACATGCTTATATCATTTCAATCTTAGCTTCCTTGCTCGTTTCCCTGACTCTGACCCCTGTCCTTTGCTATTACCTCTTAGGGAAAAATACAAAAAACCTGAAAGTTGAAAAAGATGGCTTCTTTGTTCGCTTCTTAAAAAAACACGGACATTCAATTCTTGAATCGACACTCACGCATCCAAAATATGTTCTTTGCGGAACAGGTCTCGCAGTCTTAATGGCTGTGGCAGCACTACCATTCATGGGCCGGGATTTTCTACCAACATTCAATGAAGGGTCTGCCACACTAGGTATACAGGCCACTCCAGGAATTTCTTTGACTGTCTCGGATCGTAAAGGAGGTGAGGTTGAAAAAGCCTTGCTAACAATTCCTGAAGTTAAGTCTACGACAAGGCGTGTGGGACGGGCCGAGATGGATGAGCACGCGGAAGGTGTGAATTGGAACGAAATAGAAGTTGATCTCAAGGCGAGTAAAAGAACCAAGGAAGAAATATTCGCAGATATGCGGTCAAAGATTAAAACGGTCTGGCCGGAAGTTTTCGTAAATGTTGGTCAACCGATTTCCCATCGATTGGATCATATGCTTTCTGGTGTACGTTCTCAGATTGCTTTAAAACTTTATGGGCCGGACATTGTTGAACTGAGACGTCTTGGTGGAGAGCTTTATCAGAAAATAAAGGACATTCCTGGTATTCGTGATCTTCAAGTTGAACCTTTAGTGCAAATTCCTCAGCTCAAGATTTTCATCGATAAAGAGGAAGTAAAAAAGGCCCGGATGAGTGCAGGAACGATGGCTCAGGATCTGGACGCTCTCTTAGGTGGATATGAAGTGGGAAGCCTTGTGGAAGGACAACAAGTTCACGGAATTATTCTAAGGCTCGATGAAGAATCCCGCTCGAATCCAGAGACCATAGAAAACATCAGCATGAAGCTCTTACCCACCGGAGATCATGTAAAAGTAAAAGAGCTTGGTAATGTCTATAAGGGCAACGGACCCAACATGATTAACCGTGAAGGATTGCAGCGAAGACTTGTTGTTGCTGCTAATTCCGAAGGTGTAGACTTGAATGTATTGGTGAAGGGAATTAAAAAGGCCTCGCATGAGATACAATGGCCTGTCGGGTATCATATGGAAGTTGGTGGACAGTTTCAGGGACAGTTAGATTCTTCTCAAAAAATGATATGGCTTGGGATTATCTCTCTCTTGATTGTTTTCTTAGTGCTTTTTTTCCATTTCAACTCCGCGATGCTCTCATTACAAATCATGTTGAATATTCCGCTGGCCTTAATCGGAAGTGTGGCAGCGATCTATCTTACTGATCGGTCTTTCTCTCTGGCTTCTCTTATTGCTTTCGTTACCTTATGCGGAATCGCTTCCAGGAATGGAATCATGATGATTTCTCACTACCTTCATCTCATGACTGAAGAGAACGAGAAATTTGGTAAAGAGATGATCATCCGTGGAACGCTTGAAAGACTCGTTCCTGTATTAATGACGGCCCTCACTGCGATTTTGGCCCTCACTCCTCTTTTGTTCGCAAAAGGGCAGCAAGGAAAAGAGATACTTCATCCGGTTGCAGTAGTTATTGTCGGCGGATTACTGACCTCAACATTATTAGATCTGTTAGTTACACCGGCAGTCTTCTGGCTGCTTGGTGAAAAAGCATCACAAAAAGCCATTGCTAAATATAATCGATTCAAAACAGAGGAGTTTTAAATGAGAATGTTCGTATTTTGTTTGTCTCTAGTCCTTTCGCTTAATCTTTTTGCTCACGAAGGTGGACACGGTGAAGTTGAAGAAGGTGGGAAATTTGGTGGAGTCATGTCACCAATTGTTGATAAAACACAGGCAGGAACTGGAACCAAAGCAACAGTCCTTTATAAAGCAGAACTCGTTCGTGCAGAATCTGGGAAACTTAGTTTCTATATCTTTGACCAAAAAATGAACCTCGTTGATCTCAAAGATTTTGGGCCAGAAATCTCGGCCAAGCTCGAAGTGAAGAAGAAAGGAAAGTTCACTTACGTTGGTGACTTTAAGTTAACAAAAAATGGCAATCACTTTACCGGCCAGCTCCCGAAAATTGACTATAAGCCTTTTAATATCGATTTCTTCTTGAAGAAGGGATCTCAGGATTTATTCGTAGGATTTTCTAACCTGGACTAGGTGATTTATGTACTTTCTATTAATTTATTTGATCGTTCAGATGAGCTTTGCTTCTGTTACTGTTACAGAAGAATCCCTTCAGTCTCTTGCTGAGGATGCCCCGTCTGTTCAGGCAATAAGACAGCGTTTGATTGCTGCAGATGAACTTAAAGGGTCACTTACTCGCTCATTTCTCCCGAAGGTAAATCTCTCTTATGGACGAGAAAGGTACACGACTGGCCCTTATTATTGGGTCAACCAGCCATATGGTGGAATTGAAGCAGAAGTGAATGTCTTTAATTCCGGAAAAGATGCTTTGGAAAACTCCAGACGTGAGAAGGAAGCACAGATTGCGGCCATTGAACAAAGTGTGGCAAAAGCTCAGGTCTTGTCGGAAGCAAGGAAGGCCTTTGCCCATTTCGCTTATCTTCAAGAAATTGAGAGTATTCTCATGGAGGCTTTGAAGCTTAATGAAAATAATATCCAGGGCGCTCAGAAGCGAACAAATGCAGGATTGGCCACTTCGACAGACGTTCTGGACTTCAAACAACAGAAAATTTCCCTAGAGCAGGAAATTGAAAGTCTGAAGTATGAGAAAGGTGCTGTTCAGAGATTGCTGGCAGTATTAATCGGTAGGAATCCATCAGAAGAAATAAATGTCCAGTACACGAATTCGCATCCTGAGCATCACGACGAAGTTACAACTTTGAATTTAGGGCAATCTGTTTTGATGACAAGGGCAACCCTTTTAAGTGATCTCTCCATACTAGAGAAACAAACCGCATCCAGATGGTGGACACCGAAAATTGATCTGTACGGTTATGCCCTTCGGTTTACTCAAAAAGAGAGAGAATACCCACAACCGGGACAGAGAAATGACGTCACCATTGGATTCAGATTAACCTTACCAATTTTTGATGGTGGAGAGGGATTCAAGCAAGCATCTTCCAAGGAAGCGGTGGCAAAGGCGTATGAGCATCAAGCAACCCAGCGCCGACTTGAAGTTCAAAAAGATACACTTGACGCTTCTAAAAAGCTGGAGCTTGCTCATAACTTGATTCATGGAGCTGAAGATAACGTTCAGGTGATGGATGATTATCGAAAGGGAATTCTCCGTGAATATGCGAGAGGCATAAAAAACTCTCCCGATGTATTGCAAGCAAACGACCGGTGGATTACCGCCAGATCGAAATTTGCTGAAGTTAAAAAGAATTATCAGTTCGCTCGAGCAGAAACTCTTTATCTGCAATCTCTAACCTCAACAAAGTAATATATGAAACAGTTTGAACTAGTAAGACAGAAGGTTCAGGAAGCATCGAAGATGAAAAGTCAAAGCGGCTATGAGAAAGCGCTAATGCTTCTTGAAGAAGCCCATTTGATTTCTCAGCCATTTGCTTGGCCTCACGTATATGTACATTGGAAGATGCTTCTATTGGCCATTGAATTTAAGGTCAGGAAAGAAATCTTAGGACAAATTCCGAGACTATTCCTTGCGGCACCGGGGTCATTTCTAGGGAGAGCTCCCAAAGGCAATGTCGGGAGTACAAAGATGGGAATTTTTGAAGTAAGGAAATCTGATCTAATTTGATTCAGTGGGTGTTCTACAAACCAAACACGTGAGACGCATTGGTGAATGTTGAAAAAAGTAATTGGTTGTGTTCATAACACCATCCTTAAAGCTTGATGAAAAATCTTGCTTCTACAATTTGAAAAACTTTCATTCCGACAAGCATGGAACCTATGAAATAAATAAAAGCAATATTACCAGAAACCATCGAGACTATTCCTGGGCCAGGACATATACCGACCCAGCCCCAACCAAAGCCGAAGATAATCGCACCCAGAATTAACCTGAGATCAATGTGGCCTTTAGTTGGAAGCCTAAATTGTGCCTCGAAGACAGGAGAAGTTCGTTTCACTATGAAGTGATACGCAATTGCATGAACGCATATTGCGCCACCCATAACTCCGATTAAACTCCAATCCCACGAACCAAATATATCAAGGAAGCCCCTGACGATATGCGGCTGTGTCATTCCGCTCAGGCCCAGGCCAATAGCAAATAAGAATCCAGAAGTTAATGCCACCAAACCTTTCATACATCACCTCTCAGAAATCTAAAAAAGACTACGCTCGTTATCCCGGCAAAGATGAATATGACTGTTGCGACGATAGACCTTAATGAAAAGCGGGAGATACCACAAACTCCATGTCCAGAAGTACATCCATTTCCAAGAAGAGTTCCAAACCCAACAAGAAATCCTGCAAGTACATAATCGAGAGGTTTTGCAGAAGAAATGAGAATGAATAATTCTGGTCTCAATAGCATCAGAAGAAAACCTCCTAGTATTAAGCCTAGGACAAATAAATAACTTAAACCTTTATCTGAGGTAGTTGAATTAAGAATTCCACCAACAATACCACTGATGCCAGTTACTCTTCCGTTAAAGAGTAACATGATTGAGGCAGCAATGCCGATTATGACTCCACCTAATACTTGATCCACTTATGTTCCTTTTACTATATTGATGGATGTTCTAAATTACTTAAATCCATGCAAAATTGTAAGTAACGTTTCATCACTCCATCAGAGGCATAATCTTAACTCTACTGAATAAGCAGTAGGTAAAATGTTGCTCAAACCCTTTAGGGGTTTTATGACAAATATCAGCTGATTTTATTAATTTGAAATGATTCCCAAGCTCAAAAGCTAACGCTTCAGCATCAAACCTCATAACATCCAGGCCACTACATTGCGTGGGCCCTTTGGGTGAAAAAGTAGCAATAAGAACTTTACCTTCAAGGGAGAGATTCCTCAATACAGCTTCTACATATTTGCGACGATCGTTACCGTTCACGAGAAAATGGAATACAGCGCGGTCGTGCCATAGATCATATTTATGATCGCTCTTAAGTAGAGAAACATCTTCAACTAGCCATTCAACATCTCTGGCCCTTTCACCAAGTCTGGATTTTGATTTTTCAATCGCTGCAGAAGCAATATCGAGCACAGCTGGCCTTACGAATCCCTCTACTAATAAATTTGATGCTAGATTTGAGGTACCACCTCCAACGTCAATAACTGTTGCATCCTTTTGCGGGAAGGCCTCAACAATCCATTCAATCGAAGGAGATGCTTCAGCTTGGAACCAGCTTACTTCCTCAGGAGTTTTTTTATTATAAACTTCTTCCCAGTGTTCTTTTTTATCCACAATTACTCCAGAGCTTGAATCAAATCTTCAAGAAGATCCTTGACGCTTTCAAGACCAATGGACAATCGGACCATTGAATCTGAAATACCTCTTCTACTTCTTTCTTCTTCACCAAGACCATAGTGAGTAAGCAGAGCAGGTTGATTCACAAGACTTTCTGGTCCACCCAAACTTGGTGCTAGTCCGAATATTTTTAATTTATCTACGAAACTGGACGTAGCAGCTCTGTCACCTTTGAGTTCAAGAGTCATCATCCCGCCAAAACCAGTCATTTGAGATTTTGCCAAGTGATAGTCGGGATTGCTCTCAAGACCTGGGTACAAGACTCGTTTAATTTTTGAGTGCTTCGAGATCTCTTTAGCGATAGTCATCGCCGATTCATTTTGAGCCTTCACTCTTACACTCAATGTTTTCAGACTTCTCGAAAGAAGTGCCGCTGTTTCAGGTGCGATCATCTGACCAAGATTTTTTCTCCAAGGCCAGATTTCACCTATTAGCTTCTTTGACCCCATAACTGTGCCAGCAGTAATGTCGCTATGACCGCCAAGGTATTTCGTAGCGCTATGGACTACAAGATCAGCTCCTAAAGACAAAGGAAGTTGATTCACGGGAGTTGCAAAGGTGTTATCCACAACAACTAAGGCACCATACTGATGAGCAAGCTTTGATACGCCTGTTATGTCGAATAAATCCATTGCTGGGTTCGTAGGAGTTTCAAAGAAAACTACTCCAAACCCCTTCTTCAATTCAGCTTCTAATTGCCCGAGTTCTGACTTGAGTAGGAAAGAAGTTTTAATACCTAGTACTGGCAATTGATGAGTGATCAATTCCTGGGTCCCACCATAAACATCTCCGAGACAAAGAACACCTTTTCTGCAAAGTGCGAAGAAGACAGCCGATTCTGCGGCCATCCCTGAAGAAAACACTAATGAGGCTTCTGCGCCTTCAATCGCGGCAAGCTTTTCTTCAAGACTTATAATTGAAGGGTTCAGACCATAACGAGTGTATAAACTGCCGGCCTTTCTGCCTTCCACAACATCCAGAATGTCTGAGGTACTTTTGAATAAAAAGGTAGTGCTGTTGTAGATTGGAGTATGGGGAGAACCGTGTAAACCAGATTGTTCCCCGGTATGCACACAAGATGTTGAAAGATCATTGGATTTGGCCACGATATACCCCTTTGTTTTCTGAATACATACCTGCCTAGACAATCATAATCAATCTAATAATCCTTAGATTATTAGATTTTCCCCAAAAACATCCAAATTTAGGGTAAATAGTTATTATGAAAAAAGTCTTTCTTGAGCAGTTCTCCAGAATCGGAAAAGCATTATCGAATCCGGCCCGTCTCGCGCTGCTGGATCTTCTGTGCCAAAGCGAGAAGTCTGTAGAAACTTTGGTAGCTCAAAGTGGAATGACGCTTAAAAATGCCAGCGCCCAATTAAAAGCGCTTAAAGAAGCTGGTCTGGTTAAAACAAGACGTGATGGAAAGTATGTCTTCTATTCTATTTCTCATCCGGATCTTTCTGAGTTCTGGCTTCTCCTTCAAAAATTCGGCTCCGGACAAATTCGAGAACTTCAACTGATCGCAAGAGAACTTGTTCATACCAAAGAAACACTTACTGGCGTGAACCGTGCCGAGCTAATGAAAAAGGCTAAGTCGGAAGATGTTATTATTATCGATGTGAGACCTGGAGATGAGTACGAGTCCGCTCACTTGCCGTACGCAATCTCAATACCTGTCAGCGAATTAAGCAAAAAACTTAAAACCCTTCCCAAGAATAAAGAAATCATCGCCTATTGCCGGGGACCTTTCTGCTTACTCTCTCAAGAGGCAGTCGAGTACCTCCAAAAGAAAGGTTACACAGCCTACCGTTTAGATGATGGAGTTCAAGACTGGAAAAGTGCAGGTCTCTCTGTTGTTGAGTCGAAGAACATTTCATAAATTTCGAATTCTTTGAGTACAATACTGTTCACGTTTCCGAACACTTTTGTTCACAAAACCGAACATGACGTGAGACGCATTTTGAGACTCCCAGTCTCAGAGTCTCAAGTGTTGAGACTCAATTAATTAGAATCCTTTCAATTAATTCCTAGAGATAAATTATTTCCCGAAATTTCCTAAATGTTGGCACGGCTTGCATGTAAACCGCGGAGTCTCATGTCGAGTCTCACCAATCTATGGGGGTTCAATGGCTAAACCGAAGTATGAAAGCGGACAAACAATTCCTGACAATGTGATGTCCGCGCTTCTTTATGTTTCAAAAGTAGGAGTTCTATCAACGGCTCATTGGCACAGGCAATTCGCGAAAGGCAATTTAAGATGGAGACAGAAACAACTTAAGTCGATGAACGATAAGAAGCTTATAAGACGTCACACCTCGGCCCGCGAGGGTTTCTGGGTTCTTAATTCTGCTGGTGAGAAACTGGTAAAAGAATCGGGCCAAGACGTCGTCACCCCAGTTACCTCTCAGCACTTCATCCATGACGAGTTCGTTGGGGAGTCCCTTTTCATTCTTGAACAGAAGAATATCTGCGAAAGGTGGCTAACAGAAGCTGAGTTGAAGATGGGACGATCAAATGAATTCCAGCTTAAGTCCAGGGATAAAAAGTACAAGTACCCAGATGCAATCTTTCAAGTACAGGTGGATGACAAAAAACATCTTGTCGCTCTGGAATACGAAAGAATTGGAAAATCATTCACAAGGTATCTGGATCTTCTCAGGGCATATGAGGGCTTAAGGGACGTTCAGCTCATCATCTATGTGGTGGAAGAAGACGCTATCAAGAAACGCATAATGCGAGCTTTATCTCACATCGGAAGCAATTTCTTAAACACACGCATTGTCTTCGTTTCAAAAGCCGAATGGAAGAAAGATCCCGCTTCTGCAAAGCTGGAGTTGCTCAGAGGAAAAGTGATTATTCTTGAGGAGGTTTGCAGACCATATAAGGTAGCCGCCTAGGTAGACACAAATACGGTCATCTTGTACGTCCTGAAAATATGAAAGCAAAACTGCGAACTAGTGAGAATGAAAACGGAAATCCCAGCGCCGCCCAAGAACTTGCCCTCTGATCGTTTCCTGCCCCCTCCCCCCCAACGAGTTGGTGGAAAGGGGTCAGGAAACTGAGGACAAGAAGGGGCGGCGGTGGAGGGAAGAAAATGGAATGAATAAAAAATGGAAAAAGAAATCGGAGAAAAAAGGAGGAAGGAAAGGGAGAGGAAGTGAAACTAAATACTTGGGAGAGGTATGGATAAAATGGATATGGAAAATGCTACTTACAATGGAAATGGAAATCGATACAATCTGGGAGAGCAAAACAATGCTCAACTGCTCTTTGACAATCTCATATGGCTAACTACAGAAGAAGCTGCTTGTTACATCCGTAAAACGTCGAATGCTTTGAGGATCGCTGTCTTTAAGGGACACATTCATGCAAGGAAATTCAGGCGACGGTTGTACTTCAGAAAAGATGAACTTGATGCGCTCATTGATACCTCGGAATTTAACCGGAGGTAAAAATGGCAATCTTTGAATACGAAAAAAACGGCAAGACCTTATACCACGCTTACGTACAGCGCCTTGGTAAAAAGAATCGACGCCTGAGAATTCAGAAGCACAAGTACTCAATCGAATCTCGAGAACAAGCAGAGAAAGAAGAAAAGAAGCTCATCAAAATTGTTGTTGAGGAGATGGGAAAATTAGAGGCAAAGGGTCTTCACTGGGGTGAAATCCTCGATCGCTGGGAAGTGTCTGCTAAACGCGGATTTCTCGGAGCTCACGCTGAAGAAAAACGCTACTACTCAGAACATATTAGAAGGCTTCGGACTTACACCAAGCACTGGTTCGACAGAATTGCATCCGACATCCTGAAAGGCGACGGACGTTCAGTTCTAATTGCATTGAAGGAGCAAGGTTACAGCCGAGCACAGCTTGGTCGAATTAGAGGATCTATCAGCACCGTTTATAAATGGGGCATGGAAGAAGGTTTAATTCAGGCCCAGACGACTCCGGTTGATGGTCTTACCTTCCATGAAAAGAAGGAAGACGTTCCGCAAATTCTCACCCTTGATGAATGCAAAAAGCTCCTCTACGAAGGAAAATTACGAGAGCATCCCTGGTATCATTTATGGGCCTTCGCTCTTTTAACAGGCATGAGGAGTGGCGAATTAATGGCCCTGCGATGGACGGATATTGAACCAGAGACCAATTTAATTCGGGTCTCTCGATCATTTAGCGTCTCAAGGAGATCAGAAAAATCGACCAAGGCCGGTTATTGGAGAACAGTTCCTATTTCTTCGGACCTGCAGGAGATCATTAATGAACTCCGTGTCCTCCGGGGGAATAAAGAATTTGTGTTCCATCGAATGGGTTCCTGGAAAGCTGGTCAGGCAGGTGTGATCCTCAGACAATTTCTAACGGACATCGGAATTCCGAAGGATGTTGTGTTTCACACTTTAAGAGCATGCTTTGCGACTCATTTACTGGCGTCCGGTGCAGAAGCTGCGAAGGTGATGGCGATTGGAGGCTGGAAGGACTTTAAAACTTTCCAGATCTATATTCGACTGGCCGGCGTGGATACAGCTGGAGCAACGGAGAATCTATCCTTGGTGCCGCGCTTCGATTTTACAAATGTCGTGGCGCTCAAGTAGGTCCATCTTTCTCAGCATTTCTGTGGTTTGCTCGTGAGGAACTAATTGTATTTAATAAGGGTCCGTTTTCACGCAAGTGGGCGGACTCTCCACCAAAAAATAAGAAGGCCTGACGTTAGTCGGGCCTTTTTATTTTTACCCAAAGTCTCGCCAAAACTTTCGGGCATTTTTTACGTTTATCAAGAGAAACTTCATTTATCTAAGATGTCTTCTTCGTCTGTACTTCTGACTGCGGGCACTTACCTTAGTCCGTCGATATATTTTTATCTATCCCCAAGTGAGTTAAAATATATTCCCATGAAAAAGAAATTGGCCATAAACGATTAATCCATGAACTTCAAAATATTAAACCAGAATGCCATTTGCGTAGTGACCTTTAACGGCGACATGTTGAAAGCTGACCGAGAGGTATTGTCCGAATGTTCACAAAACTTGAAGGCCATTGATTGCAACGCAGTCATTTTGTATTTTAAAAACGTGTCTGCAATCGATCCCGCAGTCTACCGATCTCTCATCTTGGTGCAGTTCGAGTTACGTCAAAGACAATTAAAACTGAGAGCGACTGGATTAGGACTGCAACTTAAAACCCAACTCATAGAGAAAGGGGTTATGCGAAGTAATGAATTATACCCTACCCTGAATGATGTCATCACTGACCTGAACAGATAAGCGTTCGGGAAATCCGATTCAAGAGAAGAACTGAAACGTGCCACTTTGAAGTTTTCGATCGTGGCACGAATCAGGAAAGGGCTTAAGAGTTAGAATTCATACTTGTAGGCCGGATCAATAGGACTGCCTGGATCGAGTTTGATGAGATCCTTCAGAAGTCCGGTTCTCATGTCATAAACCCATCCATGGATATGGGGAGCGTTTCTCTCATGCCATGCCCGCTGGATGATAGAAGTGTGGGCAAGGTTCTTCACCTGCTCCATCACATTATACTCCACCAGGCGATTTACCCGCTCAGACTCAGATTTCAGAAGATTAATAGTTTCCCGATGACTGAAGTAGGTATCCTTAATGTTACGTATCCAGTTATCAATGATGCCAATCGACTGATGAGTCATGGCCGCTCTCACACCTCCGCAACCATAGTGGCCGCAGACAATAATATGAGGAACCTTCAGGGCATCGACAGCGTAATTTAAAACGCTGAGAAAGTTCGTATCCGTGTGAACCACCAGGTTGGCGATGTTCCGGTGTACGAAAATCTGTCCCGGTGTGCTGCCCGTAATTTCTGATTCCGGAACCCTGGAATCGGAACATCCGATCCATAAGAACTCCGGGCTCTGGTCCTTCGCCATGTTCTCGAAGAAATGCGAATCGACATCAATCCGGCTCTGGGCCCATGCTTTATTCTCTAGAAGTAAATGCTTAACTTTTTCCATTGTTCTCCTCTTTAAATAGCGGACAAAGGGCAAGTGACGATTTCTTGAGCGTCACTGTGACTCCTACGCTTGGCCCTTTTGTCATAAAGTCTTCAATGAGATCAACGATGTCATTGTCGACGAAAACTGAGTTAGACCCATCAATCAGGACTGCTGAGCCTGATGGAATGGAGCGGATAATTTTCTGCAGATGAGCTTTCTGAAGGAATGAGACGTCTTTATGGAACCTGATCAGATAAAGATTCTCATCCTTCACCATCACCACTGCCTTGTGAATATTAGACTTCAGAACATAGTAAAACCCGACCACCATACCGATGGCGATACCCGTAAGAAGATCAGAGAAAAGGATCGCCAATACTGTGACGGCAAATGGGATAAACTGAGACCAACCACGATTGAACATTTCCCGGATAATCTTTGGCTTCACAAGTTTGTATCCGACCAGGATCAAAATCATGGCGAGAGATGCCAGGGGAATCAGGTTAAGAAGATGCGGGATCGTGATCACGGCCAGAAGTAACCAGACACCGTGGAATACGGCCGAGCAATGGGTTTTAGCACCGGCGTTTGAATTCGCCGAGGTTCTGACAATAACTGCAGTGATTGGCAACCCCCCCAGAAGTCCGGAGATCGAATTCCCCACTCCCTGGGCCAGAAGTTCACGATTCTTATCAGTCACTCTTCCCTCACGATCAAGCTTGTCTGCTGCATCGACGGAGAGAAGACTCTCAAGAGAGCCGACCAGGGCGATGGTAAAGGCAACGACAACAACTTTCAGGTTAAGAATTTCACTGAACGCCGGAAGATAAAATTCCGCGTCCGAGAAACCCGCCAGTGGAAGAGAAACATGCTGCTCGGGCCTCAGTGAGAGTACGGGACTGGTGCGGAAGAGTTCACTGAGAACGATTCCGGTGACGACTGCCACCAACGCTCCCGGGATCAACTGGAAAAACTTTTTCCCGCGACCCGCGAGATTTTCCCAACCGATGATGATCAGGAAAGAAAGCACCGAGATCACGATCGCCCCAGGGTGAATCATCTTAAAAGTCATAAAGAGACGGGTGAAGGTATTGATCCCGCCATCTCCACGAAAACTTTCATCACCCATAAATTCCGCATCGTAACCGACAGCGTGTGGAAGCTGCTTCAGGATAAGAATGAGTCCGATCGCAGCGAGCATCCCGCGAATGACAGACGTCGGAAAATAATCGCCAATCAATCCCCCGCGGAAAACGCCGAAGAGGATCTGAAAGATGCCGGAAAGAAAAACGGAGGTCATAAAGAGATCAAAGGATCCTAGTGTCTGAATCGAAGAGGCCACGATTACCGTGAGACCTGCGGCCGGTCCGGAAACACTTATGGGTGAGCCGGAAAGAGAACCAACAATAATACCGCCGATGATGCCCGCAATGAGGCCGGAGGACATCGGAGCACCGGATGCGAGGGCAATTCCGAGACAGAGCGGAAGGGCCACCAAAAAAACAACAAGGGATGACTGGAAGTCACGCTTCCAGTGAGTGAGAGAGGCCATAGTCCTTCCTTAATCAAAGTAATAAAAGTTTATGATCAGGCGGATTTTATATCAGGAGGCCGGTGCTCTGGAAGAGGGACGGATTGAGGCGACATTGAAAGATGCTCGGGAAAATCGTTCAAGAGGAACGGATCAGGAAGAATAATGAGTACGGGAACAACCTCATGCTGATGAGCGACCAGCTCTTCTTCAACGATTTCCACTACCGGAGACGTTGACGCTGAAGGAAACAGCGACAGATTGAGCAGAAGGAAAATGAGTAAAAAAGATTTCATCTGAGAATTAAGTTAAATTAATCCCCGGCAAATATCAATGCTTAAAATTATTTCATCCATCCCGCGAGAATGCCTGTCTTTGACAAGTCTTCTACAGATTGCCCTTGAGTGTTTCTGATAGTGGCATCCACACCAAGTTTAATCAGCTCTTTCACCGCGCCCTTATTTCCCTTCCGGGCAAAATGAAAAAGAGCATTTTCATTACTACTATCAACTGAATTTTTATCCGCGCCCATTTTAATCAGGAGCTTTACTCCCTCAAGATTGAGATTTCGTGCCGACACAAGAAGTGCTGTCTCACCGGCGTTGTTTTTCCCATCGATTTCGATTCCTGCCTTAATCAGACTCTTCACCAGATCAGAACTATATTTCCGAAGACCGGTAGCCGCTGCATGAAGCGCGCTATTGCCTTTCGTATCCAGAACTTTTACATCCGCACCCTTGGCCAGAAGTGCTTTTACAAAACCTTCACGATTATATTCGGCTGCTTTCATGAGAGCGGTTTTTCCGTCCTTGCCGTAGATGTCCACCCAGAATTTTGTTTTCGTGAGTTTCTCAAGTTCTTTGGTGTCACCTTTCTCGGCCAGCTTGAAAAGTGCCTCTTTCACAGCATATTCAGGAATCTGAGTCATACGGGAAACATCTTCTCCGCGGCAGGCGCTGTCATCGCAACGCTTGGCCTCAATACACATGAGACTCATGTTCGCTTCAAAGTCTTCTTCGCCTCTTACCAGAATTCCTTCAACCACACCTGTCTCAGCGTTGAACACGGCAGAACCTGAATTTCCCTGAAAGGTGTCGAGATTGGCGGAGAAATAAAAAGGATGAACATTGGTGCGGACAGTTGCTCCTGCCGACACTTTGAGAGGAAGTCCTGAAGGATTTCCGATCACCACGAGATTTGTTTTTGCGTCCACCACGCCACTCGTACGGACATCGAGCGGCTCACGATCAGTAACTTTGCGATCAAGCTGAATGAGGGCGTAATCCAGTCCCATGCCGGTTGCGAGAACAGATGAAATAATTTTCTTACAGTTATAGACATTCTCTTCTTTGACATCGACCCCGGCGGTTTTCGTGAAAGCATCAACCCGGAAATCGAAAACCCAGCTATACGATTGGCACATGTTTTCAAGGGTCACACAGTGACCGGCAGTCACAATCAGATCCGGTGCAACCAGGAATCCACTACACATCGCCGGGTTTGGCTGCTCAGTAAAACGCTCACCTTCACAAAATGAAACTTTCTGATCAACAGCTTCCTGCGCGGACTTGGAGAGGAGATAAGATTTCTCTTCTCCAAACTGAGCTTCAAGCCAGCTGCGAAGAGTTACCTGCTCCAGTTGAACTAGGCCAGGCCTCTCCGCAGAACGCGAAAGCTTCACCTTCTCAACCATCGTAATCGCTGAGCTTGCTAACTTCTGATGAAAGGCCGAAGCCTCATAAACTTCCTGGCGATTGTCCTCTCCATAGATCACGGGAGTCGTGGCAATTACCGGAAGCGAGATGAGAGATACGGCCATCAGCGATGCGAACTTGAACATGAAAACCCCTTTCAATTTAGAGAGCTTATACAGAAAAAAGAGACAACAAAGCGAAAAAATTACGCGCCGTGTAAATTCTTCAGAATTTCAGTAATTTGCCTCTCATGTCCGGTGCCTATGTATGCGAAATAGGGTCGCTTTAAATTGACGGAAAGGGCCCCCTCAGGGGAAAATTCAATTTTCACGGAGTTACTCATGGGAATTTATGTAAACCGCACGCTCAACATGAAGCAAATTGCGGCCATCGGTTTTGATATGGATTACACACTTGTTCGTTATGATTCGGATGCGTTCGAAGAGATGACTTACAAGGAAATGAAAAAAAAACTCGTGGAAGTTAAAGGCTATCCGGATGTGATCAACGACCTGAAGTTCCAGTTCAATCTAGCGATCCGCGGACTCGTCATTGATAAACCAAATGGAAATGTATTGAAGCTTTCAACTTACTCGAAAGTAAAACATGCTTTTCATGGTCTCAAAGAAATGGACTTCAAGACTCAGCAGAAAATTTATCAGGGTCTTACGATTGACCTTAACGACTCTGACCGCTTCGCTATCGTCGATACAACTTTTTCGATCTCGTATTGCGTTCTTTATATGCAGATTGTGGAACTCAAAGATAGCTATCCTGAGCTCGCCCTTCCGGACTACAAAACGATTGAACAACACGTCCTTGAAGCTCTCGACATCTCTCACCGGGACGGGTCTCTTAAATCCCAGGTGAAAAAAAACGTAAAAAAATACATCGTTCCCGATCCGGAATCAGTGCATGCTCTCGAAAGATTCAAGAAGCACGGAAAAAAACTCTGGGTGATTACAAACTCAGACTACGAGTATTCAAAGATTCTCCTCGATTACGCCATCACCCCACACCTGGAAGATCACAGAGATTGGTCGGAACTCTTTAATCTCGTGATTACCCTGGCAAACAAGCCGAAATTTTTTACAGATAAGATCAGCCTCCTGCATGTCGATCCAAAATCAGGCCTCATGAAGAACCATTATGGCCCGATTGTTGACGGCATCTATCAGGGCGGAAGTGCCAACCTTATCCAGAAACACGCCAATCTTTCCGGCGAACAGATCCTTTATCTGGGTGACCATATTTACGGAGATGTCCTCCAGATCAAGAAGACCTGCAACTGGAGAACGGCCCTGGTAGTGGATGAACTGGAGCATGAATGTGAGGCCCTGGTGAAGTCACACTCTCTTTCGGAAGAGATCAATCAGTTCATGGCCGAGAAAGTTCAGCTGGAACAAAAACTCGATGAGCTTTTTGATCGTGAGATTGAAAAAGGAAAGAAACCCGACAAGGAAAAGATCCAGTCGAGTTTTCAGAAGATTGAAAAGGTCGATAAGAAAATCGGTAAACTCATCCGCGCTCACTCACAGCACTTTAATCCGTACTGGGGAGAGATCATGCGCTCGGGAGTTGAGCCAAGCCGGCTTGCAGGACAGATCGAAAAATACGCCTGTATCTACATGGCCAGGATTTCAGACTTCAAGGATTTTTCCCCGAGAAGTTACTTCCGTCCGAAAAAGAAAAAACTTCCTCACGAAGCCTAAGTCCAGCAGGGTTCCAGACTGGTCTCACACTTCCAGGAGCATGTCGCTATGGTTCTGTGACACTCCATCTCCAGAAAAGTCTGCCGGAACCTATCAGGTTCTGACTTCGATCTTACCGGCGAGGCTTCCGCTTTCGCTGGAGAGGATGTGAACGTGAACCTTCATCTCCAGGACATGATTCAGCAGATGATCAAGTGTGGCCCGTCGGTACTCATTGAGGAAGGTCACTAACTCCTCATCGGCTTCCTTGAATTGCTTCAAGTGAAACTCCGGAAGATAAGAAATCACCAGCCGATCATCTACCTGCTCGAGATTCAGTTGGAAGTCCGCCTGAAAAAATATCTGGTCAGCGATGTATTCAGTGAGGGCCGCCTTGGGACTGCCAAGTTTTTTCCATTCAATGCCAAAATGATCCCAATAGAGCTTGTTTTGACCGACGGAGACAATTTCCCGGATCGTTTCGGGATTATTTTTCCCCTGACGGACTAGATAGTTCATCGTATCGGCCTGTAGCTGGAAGTTAATGAGGTTATCAAAATCAAGAAAGAACTCCGGATCAAAACCGGTGAAGCTGAGATACTCAGTGACAGCTTCCTTTCCCTGAGTTTTTTCGACGTAAGTCAGAAAAGGATAGATTTCACGCGCCTTCGCCGATCGCTGCGTGCGGTATTTCTTGGGAATCTTGAATCCCAGGGAGACATCGTCACTGTTGAACTTGATTTTCATCTTACGATCAATAATCCCGTTTTCCAGACTCTCCGGTGGGATCGACGTAAATCGTGAAAAGAGAAACCATTGAGGCGCAGAGGGTATCAACAGATTGTGCTCCATTTTTGAGAGCGCACTCTGCGAACAACCGATGGCGCTGGCGACATCGGCCTGGTTGAACTTTTTAAACTTGCGGGCCGCTTTCATGATGGGGCCCAGGGGAAAATCTGTTTCTTTCATAAATCACCTCTGCCTCTATTCTCGGGCTCATATTCCTTTTGGTAAATTCGACACGTCTCCAACAAGTGAGCGATGAGGTTTGCTTTGGTTCGTGCAATAGGTGAAAATGTCTTATGCTGAAGTTTGCTAGTCTGATGAATACCGGATTCCACATGACCTATTTCCCTCTGAGCGGGGAAATCCGGGATTCAGTCAGGCATGAAAAATGGGATGAAGTTGATAAGGCCTTCCAGGATTTAACAAGGCCCGGAGGAAGACTCTTTGATTTCCTGAAAACGTATCATGATTTTCAGTCGATCGAGTTTATCATCAGTATCCGCGACGCCGGAAACGACTGGGAAGAAGACGGCATCTGGCACGATGATGGCTCACGGGTTTTTGCTTTCTCTCTCTCTCTTACCGAGAATTCAAAAGAAGTAGAAGGCGGAAGGCTTGGGATAAAAAGAAAGTCCGAAGAAAATTTCGTGACGATCCCTACTCCGGACTTCGGAGGCATCATTCTTTTTCTCACCGGAATCTATGGCTTTGAACACAAGATCCATCGGGTGACGAAGGGCCGGAGAATTATTATTGCCGGCTGGTGCTCTTAAACTTCAAAGAGCCCCGGCATCGACAAATATCTCTCACCTGTATCGTAACAGAACGTGAGAACTCTTTTACCGCTGTTATTCTGAAGATACTTCGCCACCGCCGCCAGGGACGCACCTGAAGAGATACCTATGAACAGTCCTTCTTCTTTCGCCGAACGCTGGGCCATGCCGAAGGCTTCCTCTTTAGTGACAGTGATGACTTCATCAACTACCGAGCGATCCAGAACCTGCGGAACAAATCCGGTTCCAATTCCCTGAAGGGGATGCGGGCCTGGTTGACCGCCGGAGAGAACCGGAGAATCTGCTGGTTCGACTGCGATCACTTTTATCGTCGGAAATTTCTTTTTGAGCTCTCTTCCTACGGCGGTGATATGTCCGCCGGTACCCACACCCGTGATGAGAACGTCAAATCCCTGGGGAAAATCCCGCAGGACTTCCTGGGCCGTTGTTTCGGCGTGAGCTTTGACGTTATCCTGATTCTCAAACTGCATCGGCATCCAGGAATCAGTTGTTTCTTTAACGAGCTCCCGGGCGCGGTCAATCGCACCCTTGGTCCCCTTCTCTTTGGGTGTCAGTTCAAGTCTTGCTCCGTAAGCACCCATGATCTTTCTTCTTTCAACAGACATGGATTCCGGCATAACGAGCATAAGCTTGTAACCTTTCACCGCACAGACCATCGCCAGCCCGATACCCGTGTTACCGGAAGTGGGTTCGATGATCGTCATCCCTTTTTTCAGGTCGCCACGCTTTTCGGCTTCGGTGATCATCGCCAGCGCAATACGATCTTTGATCGACGCCCCGGGATTTTGCCGTTCAAGTTTTACCCAGACTTCGGTCTGGCCGAATAATTTATTGAGTTTCAGATGAGGAGTATTACCGATGACGTCGAGGATGGAATTTGCTTTCATGGAGAATCCTTTTCTCTCATGATAGCGAAAGACAGCTCATGGAACGTAGTCCCATGAGCTTGATGAAATTACTTTTTGAGCTTGTCTTTGACCATACCAGCAATGGTGTTGGCAGTGTCGAGAACCTTGTGGGCAGTTTCAGTGGCACGGGCCTTGAGCTCATCCTTAGGATATTTCGCCATGAGTTCTTCAACTTTCTTCGTTGCTTCCTCGCGCGACACCCCGAACTTCTCCTGAACCAGAGAAACGAGGGCAACAGCATTGCCTCTTACTTTCTCGAGATCTTTTTCAGAGATTGAATCCCACTTCTTCATTGCGACCAGGGAAATTTCCTTCCAGCGATTCATGAGAACTTCTTTATCGATGTTCATATAACTTCCTTTGCTTTTAGTAAGGGCAACTGCCGCATTAACGATAGCACTCGAGTCAACATGGTGCTTAGCATACAATTCATCGGCAGAATATGCACTCTGCCCGAACTCGCCGTCCACGCCGAGAGAGGTCACAGAAAATTCGGAACCGAGTAACTTAAGACGATGAACAAGCTGCGCCCCCATTCCCCCGATCAACTGATGATCTTCAACGGTAATGAGTTTTCCGCCCGCTTCTTCGATCCAATGAGATATCTCTTCGAAGTCAGAATTATTCACGAAGCTGTGGTTAATGACTGTGGCCTCAATACCTTTCTCTTTCAGTTCACTATATGCCCGCAGCGCTTTTCCGACGAGGGATCCGCTTGCTACGATGGCGATGTCATGACCGTCCGTCAGGCGCTGGGCCTTGTGAAGGCCGTCCAGGACTTCGGCGGGACATCGCTGTACGGCGTGCCCACCATGTTCATCGCGGAGCTGGCGCTGCCGGACTTTTCCTCCTACGACCTGGCAACGCTCCGCACCGGCGTCATGGCGGGATCGGTG
>JAKFFP010000008.1:0-3938 GCA_036675045.1 Bacteriovoracales bacterium
AAAAATTCTCCTTCCGAAATTGTCCCAGATAAATCCTTCACCCGAGGACGGTCGTTTCCCATAACCGTAAATACGCTCGGGTAGAAAGGTGTCGCGACAACTGTCCGTCAGGAGAATTTTCTGGGAAAACCCGGGAAGTTCGGAGACAGAGACTTCCACCTGATAAGCGTAATGAAGATTAAGTCCGGTGCCCGTCAGCTTAATGAGTTCATAGAAGCGGGGAAAGTTGGAATAGGCCGGCAGGGCGGGAAAATTGGCATTGGCCTTCAGATGATATGTCTGACCAAAGAGCTCGAGCTTAAGTGAAGGGACCTGGCCCGAAATTCCGCCCTGCCAGTAACACTGCCACAGATGAGGCTGGCAGTTGAAATAGGCCCCGCCAACTCTCTTATCAAAAATAATTTCTTCTTTGCAATGAGTGGGGCCTTTAACGAGTGAGGAGCCTTCGGTCCAGATCTTCTGGATCTGGGGCCCAGCTGCTCTTACGATCTCCAGGAAAAGCTTATCGTCAGTGTCAGGCATCGGGCGCACCGGAGATGCATCATCACTTCGCCGGAAGAAGAGCAAAATAATCCCTACAACACTGAGGGTCCCCAAGAAGATGATGATCTTTGGTATAATAGAAGTACGAGAAGCCCTATTCACAGGATCAGGTTATATGAAATGGATCGAAGAAGTAAATAAGGAAGAGGGACGCTACAACAATGTGCTGGCGTTCGATGATTACATGAATCTCTTCGAGAAAAATCCCGCGAAAGAAGTGCGACCAACGAATATCTACCTGCGGGATATGTTCGATCATTTCGGCCAGAATCCGAATGGGAGTTTCTCACTTTTTACCCGTGAACATGCTGATGCTCCCCCGGTTCATGGACAAATTAAAACGCAAAAAAGAATTTACCAGTTTCTTCAGAACTTCATGGAAGAGGGCTTCAACAACAAGTTTATCCTTCTGGTTGGCCCGAACGGGTCATCTAAGTCCAGTCTCATCAAGAAAATCATGCTTTCAGCAGAAGACTATTCGTGCACAGACGAAGGATCGCTCTTTTCTTTCAGCTGGATTTTCCCGATCGATCAATTTGTAAAAGGCTCATTGGGTCTCGGCGGTGCAGTCTCAGACAAAAATCTTAACTCATACGCGTTCCTGGAAGACAAGGATATCAGTGCGATCATCACCTCAGAGCTTAAGGATCACCCCCTCCTGTTGATTCCTCTCAGGACCCGGCAGAAACTCATTGAAGATGCCTTCCGCAAAGAGCCATCGAGGATGGAAACAATCCGTAAGTCGTATCTTTATAACGGCGATCTTTCTCAGAGAAACCGCATGATCTTTGATGCCCTGTTGAAGAGCTATAAGGGCAATTATCAGGATGTTTACAAGCACATTCGCGTGGAAAGGCTGAACATCAATCGCCGCTATTCCATCGGTGCCACGACCATTGAACCTCAGCTTCACGTCGATGCTCAGTTGCAACAGATCACGATGGATCGCCGGCTCGCAAGTCTTCCCCCGAGCCTTCAGTCATTGAATCTTTTCCAACTATCGGGTGAGGTCGTACTCGCGAATCGCGGGATTCTGGAATTTTCTGATCTCCTGAAGCGTCCACTCGACACTTTTAAGTATCTCCTGATGACCATGGAATCCAAGACCATCAATCTCCAGGGAATTCTGACAGAGCTTGATATATTTTTCATCGGATCTTCCAATGAAATCCACTTTGCGGCCTTTAAGCAGCACCCGGATTTTAATTCGTTCAAGGGAAGATTTAACTTCCTCCGTGTCCCCTAACTGATGAACTATCGCTAAGAAGAAAGAATTTACTACGAACAAATCACAAAGCTCAAAGAAGAAGCATCGTTTGAGCCTCATTCCCTGAGTGCCCTTTGTCTCTGGTCTGTCATGACCAGAATGCGTGCACCCGTGGCCAAGAATTATCGAGACGAGAAGCTCGGAAAGATCAGTGAAGCTCTCTCGCCACTTGAAAAGAGTTTCCTGTATGCTGACAAAGAAACGCCGGATACTTTTGATTCCGAATCACGCCAGATCCTTAAAATGGGTGTTGAGGAAGTTTTGAATGAATATGACAACGATTCCATGTATGAAGGGAAGTTCGGAATTTCCCCGCGCGAAGTAAAACAGATCATTTATGACCTGGCCTATGCTCACAGAACTGTGACCTTCGTTGAAGTTCTCGAATACCTGAAAGAACTCCAGGAGAAGAAATCTGAGTATGACTTCCTAAATATCTCCCATCAGAATGAATATCATAATCCCCGCAAGTTCATTGATCTGATCGAGACATGGTGCCTGGATCTCCTGGACACTGAGGTCCGCGAATCATTGGGTCTGGTAGATGACAGGTCTTATGAAGACTACATTTCGAAATACATCCTTTCGATCAATGCTGTCATTAAAGGTGAGAAAGTTAAGAACAACGTCACTGGTAAATTCGAGCAGCCGGATTCCTATTTCATCAATGAGTTCGAAAGTAATATTCACATGAATGAGATTCCGGAAAAGTTCCGCTCCAGCCTGATTGCCAGACTTGGGGCATATGCTCTGGATAACCGTGGGAAGCCAATTGTCTACAGCGATGTCTTCGATGATATTGTCCATCTCCTTCAGGAATCTTTCCGGAAAGAACAGAAGAAAATTATCGATAAGATCGCAAAAAATCTTGTGCTTCACCTGGCCGAGAAAAAAGAGAACGTAAATCATAATATTTCAACTGAAGTCCGGGAGCAGATAACTCAGGTCATCCGCACTCTCCAGGATAAATACCATTATTCAGAGAACGGGGCGATTTCGTCGCTTCAATATCTTCTGAAAATGAGATATGACACTCAGAGATGAGTGACATCAAGAAATCCTTCACCACTGATAAATACGTCGTCTCCCATTCTGTTCAGGATGAACAGGATGGGTGGAGACTCGATCAATTTGTCATGAAGTGCATGCCCACGTTATCCCGGGAATTTCTCAAGAAAAAAATTGAAAAAGGGGAAGTCGAGATCGCCGGAAGAAACTCTCCGCATAAGCCCAGTGTAAAAGTTCACTCCGGGGAAAGAGTCACAATCACGACCCACAATGACGGGATGATTGAAGAAGAATACTGGTATGGGGAAGTCATCCCTAAAACAGAACGGCCAACGGTGATTTTTGAAGACGAAGGGCTTCTCGCAATCAATAAGCCACCTTATATGATAACTCATCCGGCTGGGAAGAATCTCTTTTACTGCGCCACCGTTTTCTTCGAAACCATTTACAAGAGAACGATCCATTCCATTCATCGCCTCGATCGGGAAACCTCAGGAGTCCTGCTTCTCGCAAAGAATCCCGTGACCGCTCAGCAAGTTGCGCTTCTCTTTGAAGAAGACAAGGTACGGAAATGCTATTTTTTTATCGCGCATAAGAATGAAAGGGCCACGGCCTTTCCCTTTACCGCCAAAGAAAGACTCGGAAGGAAGGAAGGGGCGATACCCGAATCAATGATTTTCGCCTCTCCCGTAACCTCAGAAGAAGGGAAAGAGTCGGAAACGCATTTTGAATGCGTGCTTGAAAAGAATGGCTTTGTCCTGGCACTCGCCTTTCCCCTCACTGGACGCCAGCATCAGATTCGTGTTCATGCGGCAACTCATGGCTATCCCCTCCTGGGAGATAAGCTTTATAACGGGGATCCCGGAGTTTTCATGCGTTTCAAAGATCATGCCGCGACTGACGCAGATCATGAGAAAATGCAAATTCCACGTCAGGCGCTTCATGCGGCGGCCCTGAAGCTTACTTACAAGACTGGCCCGATAAACTTCATCGCCCCATTACCAATGGACCTGAAAAACTGGATCACCGGAAATCTGGGGCTGAGTTTTGAAGATATGGAAAGTTTAATGGAAAAAAGAATTCGTGAATTTCTGAGCTGAATTTAGTTGGTTAAGAAGAA
>JAKFFP010000030.1:0-3884 GCA_036675045.1 Bacteriovoracales bacterium
TTTTAATGAATCGATGGGCAGGGGATTTGTAGCTTCTGATTTTTTTACCAGTTTCCCTTTAAAAAAAGGGGCTTCTTCAAAAGAAAACTTCCTTTCGTGAAGAGGAAGATGAAAAGTCGCGGCCTCAAGAAGAAATGTTCCGGATCCGCACATGGGGTCAGTGAGTGATGTTTCTTCGGAGAGCCCATCACACAACTCCATGAGAAGAGCAGCCGCAAAATTCTCGCGCAGGGGCGCTTCACCTTTTATGACCTGGAGATTTCTTTTATAAAGTGGCTCACCCGAGAGATCGAGGGAGAGAGTGAGATTGTCATCCACAAGTCTTACGTAGAAAGTCTGGGGAGAGTAATTTTTTCGCTTCCAGTCCTGTGACAGAGGTTGTTTGGCCATCGCTTCTGCGAGAGCTTTTTTTATCGTCTCTTCAATCCGGCCGGTATGCATGAGCCGACTTTTACTGCAGCTGATCTCCCAGACTGGTTCCGGGTGCGAGAGATAATCTTTCCAGAGAAACTTCACGAATTTCTGATGGAGCTTGGGAAAATCTCTCACTTTGAACACAGAAATCCGGAGAAGAATTCTCACCGGGATTTTCAAGTGAAGATGTGCCTTAGTCATCCATTCCAGATCGGCTTCGGCTTCGATCCCGCCCTTAACCAGCGAGTGCTTCACGGCCGGAAGCTTATCGGTCATTTCCCGGAGTGCCAGGTCCTCAAGACCGGGTGGAACGATAAGGAATAAGCGCATGTTTTCCATGGCGGACTTTTACCCCAAAGTGTATCCTTTTACTATGCAGGCGTTCCTTAAAAAACACGGTCCAGGCACTTCCTATCACGGCGTAAAAGTCAGCTGGAAGAGAACCGAAAGAACTGTCGTGATTGATTTCACGGTCACCAAGCGGAGTCATACTCCCTGGGCGGTGGATGAATCTTTCGGTAGCGACTGGAATAAGAACTGGGGACTCTGGAACAAGGATGTGGTCGAAGCATTTCTTCAGCTTCGCAAAGACCCGGATGATCTGCGGGCCCCTTATCTTGAGATTCAGGTTTCTCCCATGAATCAGCCGTTTGCACTTCTCATCGTTGAACCCAGAAAAACTTTTCACCCGCCCGCGGCCGATCTCGTTTTTTCCGGTGACGTCACTCTTGATCAGAAAGTCTGGACTGCACACCTGGAAATCACACTTCCTTCTGAGCTCAGAGGAGATCTCCTGTATGGAGGATTCTTCTCCTGTCTTCTCGAGGGCAATCGCGAATTTTACGCTCTGGAACCCAATCCGGAAGACAAACCGGATTTCCATCGTCCGGAGCTTTTTCTTAGCCTGGACGGCGAATGAGTCTCATTCTTGTTCCGACTCCACTGCAGGATGATCTCCCTCTGGAAACGGTGGCGCTTAAACTTCTCGCGGATAACTGTCTTAAAGAAAATGTGATCCTTCTGGTGGAAGAACACAAGGTCGCCAGGCAACGCTGGCTCAAATGGGGATTACCCAGGGAGGCGATTGAGAAATTTATTCTTTTCAATGAACACACCCAGAAAGAAACCCTGCCGGATGTTCTCAAAAAATTAAAATCCGGAAACGAGGTTTATCTCCTGAGTGATTGCGGTCTTCCTGCTTTTTGTGATCCAGGTCAGGTTCTGGTGGACACCTGTCACAAACAGGGAATTAAAGTTACCTCCACACCATTTCCCAATTCCATCGCACTCGCTGTTTCTCTTTCCGGCTTTCCGCATGAGAGCTTTGTCTTCTCAGGATTTGTGCCGGTAAAAGAACCGGAACGTACGCAGTGGATGAAAAAGGAACTTAAGCGAGCTGAGACGCTGGTCTGGATGGAAACACCTTATCGCTTGAAAAAACTCCTCCAGGAACTGGCGGCACTTGAGCAAAAAAGAGAGATCTTTCTGGCGCTGGATCTCGGAAGTCCGGCGGAAGAACTTCTCCGCGGGAAGGCCGACCGGATCTCATCCAGGATTCCCGAGAAAGAGAAGAGGGAATTCGTTCTTCTCATCGCCCCTCAACTTACTCCATAAACCTCAGTAAATTCAGACCCTTGTCATTTGTTCCCGCTTGGAAAAATTCATGACTAAGTGTGAGATTATTGATACACCATGCACTTATGGAAACAAGGAAAAATCTCTCTCTTTCTGCAGAGTTAGCTGAAAGAAAGGGTTCTCACATCGAGCTTGCTCACTTGTCGCAAACCTCTGGTCACGCAATCGATACGCGTTTTGATTATGAGCCGATGTTTTTTTCCCATCCAGGCCCGGATGAAATCTGGGAAACAAAATTTCTTTCATGCACATTGAACTTTCCATTGTGGATTTCCAGCATGACCGGTGGAACTGAGAAAGCGGCACTCATCAATCAGAATCTTGGGACACTCGCGGGAAAATACAAACTCGGCATGGGCCTAGGTTCCTGCCGGCCGCTGCTTCATTCAGATGATCGTCTTTCAGAATTTGCGATCAGAAAATTCATGGGAGACCAGCCACTTCTTGCCAACCTGGGTATCGCTCAGGTGGAAGAGTGTGTACTGAACGGTACTGCCCATCTCATTCATGAGATGGTGAAAAAAACCGAAGCTTCAGGCCTTCTCATTCATCTTAATCCTCTTCAGGAATGGCTCCAGCCCGAAGGTGATCGCTATACCTTATCACCTCTTGAGACATTGAAACGCTTTCTCGATGATGTGACTTATCCCGTGCTGGTAAAAGAAGTCGGACAAGGCATGGGACCAAAAAGTCTCAAAGCGCTTCTCAGCCTTCCCATTCACGGAATTGAGTTTGGTGCCTTCGGCGGAACAAATTTTACGAAACTCGAAAGTTTGCGCGCCAAAGATACTGCGACCAAAGAGCCTTTCATTCATGTGGGACACACTGCCCACGAAATGGTGGAAGTCCTGAACGCGCTTCCGGTCGGAAAGAAAGAATTTATTATCTCGGGCGGGATCAAGAATGTTCTCGACGGTTATGAACTTATCATGAAACTCAAGGCCCCTTCGCTCATCGGGATGGCCTCGCCATTTTTGAATCCTGCGATGGAAAGTTTTGAATCACTGGAAAGATATTTCCTCAACATGAAAGAGGCACTCCTGACTGCTAAGGGTGTTCTTTCGGTCAAAGGTTAAAGGGAGAGTTGTAGTGAAAACGGTATCCGGTTTCTCCAAAATGACTAAGCCTCAGAAGATTGAATGGCTCGCAGGCCAGCTCGGTCCTGAGTCCTCTCAGCTTGTAAAAGAGATGGTTTCCTTCTGGCATCCGGTTGAATCGGTTCAGAAGCGATTTGATGAATTCTCTGAAAATACCCTCACCAATTTTGATCTCCCTTTCGGGATTGCCCCGAATTTTCTTGTTAACGGCAAAGTCCATTCTGTTCCCATGGTGATTGAAGAATCATCTGTCGTGGCCGCGGCCTCTCTTGGTGCCAAGTTCTGGCTTGAGCGCGGTGGCTTCCGTTCCATTGTGGTCGCGACAAAAAAAGTGGGTCAGGTTCATTTCCAGTGGCAGGGAGATAAGGAAAAACTCCGGAGCTTTTTTGCTGACAGGAAGGATGAACTCCTGACTGCAGTCGGATCAATCACAACAAACATGGATAAACGCGGCGGCGGGATCATTGATTTCGAGCTCGTTGATATGACAGATAAGATTGAAAACTACTGGCAGCTGAAGCTCCAGTGTGAAACCTGCGACGCCATGGGTGCGAACTTCATCAATTCAATCCTGGAGGAGATGGCCCAGATCCTGAAACAAAAGATCATGACCGATGACCGTTTCCTTCCGGCCGAAAAAGAAGTTCACGTCATCATGTGCATCCTTTCAAATTACACTCCTGAGTGTGTCGTGGAATGTTCCGTCGAGTGTCCGATCGATGACCTGGGAACCTTTCC
>JAKFFP010000026.1:0-3880 GCA_036675045.1 Bacteriovoracales bacterium
CGGGATTACGTGGTCTTGGAGATATGAAACCACAGAAAGCTCGCGGCCATTCAGGGTTGCATCCCCGATTCCATAGACGCCTTCATCGGTGATGAGTTTAAGAGTGACGAAATTTCTTCCGGGACAGGTAACAATGACCTTGCCCTCAATGATCTTCATGGCAAATCCCTTTCATTAGATAAGTGACAAAAACTGATCAGTCGTGGTGAAATTCTAGCACCGTAAAGTTAAGGCATGCAATGACGAACGCCACTCTTCTCCACCCTGATCGACTCTTTCCTTCTGACGCAAAGACACGCGATGTCGCGAGAGAACTTTACGCCACCGTGAAAGACGCTCCCATCATAAGTCCGCATGGACACACAGATCCGTCGTGGTTTTCAGGGAATGAAAGCTTCGGAGATCCGGTTTCTCTCCTCATTACTCCCGATCACTATGTTCTGCGGATGCTTTATAGCCAGGGTATTAGTCTTGAAGAAATGGGTGTGTTATCGAAACGAAGTGATTCAGAAGACAAGAAGCGGGCCATCTGGAAAATATTTGCAACGAACTTTTTCCTGTTTCGCGGAACACCTTCTCATATGTGGTTGAAGCACGTCTTCCATGAAGTTTTCGGAATGAAAGAGACTTTGAACCCTGGAAACGCGGACTATTACTTTGACGAAATTTCCAGAAAGCTTGCATCCCCTGCATTTCTTCCTCGCGCTTTATTCGACAGTTTCAATATTAGTGTTCTGGCGACGACTGATTCGCCCGTCGATGATCTTCAACATCACGCTAAGCTGAAAGCTCAGTGGGGGAAAAGAGTTATCCCGACTTTCCGTCCTGATGGTGTGATTGATCCTGAGCACGAGGACTTTCAGAAAAACCTGAAGAAGTTTGCTGAAGTTTCGGGGTTGGATGTTTATAACTGGAAAAATTATTTATTGGCACATAGAGAGCGTCGTCTTTCTTTCAAAGAGATGGGGGCCACAGCAACAGACCATGGTCATCCGACAGCCCGTACCATTACACTTTCAGAAACGGAAGGGGACAAGCTTTTTACCAAAGTGATAAGCGGGAAATTTACACCCGACGACGCTGAAACTTTCAGGGCACACATGCTTTGGAAAATGGCCGAAATGTCACAGGATGACGGGCTCGTCATGCAGCTTCACCCGGGCTCATTCCGCAATCATAATCCTGAGCTCTTTTCAAAGTTCGGCAGAGATAAGGGTGCAGACATTCCTGTTTCGATTGAGTATACGAGATCGCTTAAGCCGCTTCTTGATTCGTTCGGTAATTCCAAAGATTTTCATTTCATTCTCTTTACCCTTGATGAATCCAATTACTCCCGCGAACTGGCCCCGCTTGCGGGACATTACCCTAGTGTTTTCCTGGGGCCTGCGTGGTGGTTTCACGACTCACCGGAAGGAATGATTCGCCAAAGAAAGCAGACCATTGAGACAGCCGGCTTTTATAATCAGACCGGTTTCATTGACGATACGAGAGCCTTTTTCTCTATTCCTGCCCGCCACGATGTTGCAAGACGCATTGATGCCAGAATTCTTGCCGAGTTTGTCTCTGAACATCGAATGGCGCTTCACGAGGCAAAGGAAATCATTCGGGAGCTCAATACAAATATTGCGACCTTTGCATTTAAACTATGAAGACAATACTTCATCTCGGACTTGGAAGATTTCATCGAGGCCATCAGGCCGTTTATTATCAGAAAGCTAGAAACTGGAAAGTCATTTCCTCTACAATGAGATCTCCGGATGAGAGGGATAAACTGCGCCAGGTCCATCTTCGTTATCCTGTACTCGAGCTTTCCCATGAGAATGAAAAACTCACCTGGATTGATTGTATTCAGGAAGCCCTTTCGCTTCAGGATGATCTGGATCGTCTGCTGGAATTTTTTGTTTCTCCGGAAACCACCATTGTTACTCTCACCGTGACCGAAAAGGGCTATTGCCTGAATTCAAAGGGCGAACTGGATCTTAATCACGCTGGTATCAAGAATGATATCGTCCATCCTCATCAGCCGAAGACAGCGATTGGTCTTCTCGCCCTGGGATTAAAAAGCAGGAAAGAGAAGCTCACAATTCTAAGCTGCGACAATCTCCGCGAGAATGGGAAAAAACTTGAAGCGGCAGTCAGAAAATTTTCGACTACTGTCGGAAACGATTTATCAGATGATCTTTTTTCTTTTCCCAATACGATGGTCGATCGAATTGTACCGGCACTACTACCCGAGAAAGTTGCCGAGCTGGAAAAGGGTCATCAGCTTCATAAATCGGAACTTATTGCGACGGAACAATTTTCTCAATGGGTGATAGAAGATAAATTCATCAATGGTCGCCCTGACTGGGACAAAGTGGGCGTTGAATTTGTCAGCGACGTGAGACCTTATGAAGAAATGAAATTGCGACTGCTCAATGCTGCCCACTCGTATCTGGCGTATGCAGGAAGAAATCGCGGTCATCAATACGTGCACGAAGCTATTGCTGATCATGAACTGTATTCAACCATCAGGAAGATGCTGGAGCGTGAAGTTATTCCTCTATTGACTGTGCCGGCGGGATACGATGTTACCGCCTATGTGAACCAGCTGATGTCGCGCTTTCGTAACGATAAACTTCCGCACCAACTCAAGCAAATTGCGATGGACGGCTCTCAGAAAATGCCGCAACGGATTTTCTCCTCAATAGCTGAGGCCAGGAAAAGAAACCTGCCTCATGAGCTTTTATTGCAGGCAACTGATGAATGGATGGATTTCCTTTGGTTGAATAAAGATACAAAAATTGATGATCCGGAAGCTGCTTCGCTTCTCAAGGATATCGGGACAGGTAAGGATGTATGGAAAAAGAAACTACTGGAGAAAATGGGAATATGATCATTCGTGAATTGAAACATGAAGAAGCAGATAAGATAATTTATCCTCTGATCTCATCGGCCTTTGCAGACACTTTCACCTATTCAGCCCTCGAAACCAGGACTCAGTCTGAGCTTGAACAGTTCGAAAGACTCAAAGATAGCTTCCGGCAGCGCGATTTTATTTTCCTTGCTGCCTTTAATGAGAATAACGACCTCATGGGATTTTCGATATCTTTCCAGCTTCGGATTTACGAAATCTACACCCAGACATCAGTCGTTCTTCCTGAATACCGGCGTAAGGGTGTTTATTCTGAACTTACAAAGGCTATTCTCAAGAAGGCCGGTGAAATGGGTTATCAGATGGTGACTTCAAATCATGTCGCCTCAAACAATGCAGTGATTGTCGCCAAACTGAAACTGGGTTTTTCGATCAGCGGTTTTGAGCTGGTGGATGATTTTGGAGCTCTGGTGAAACTCACTTTTTATCTGAACGAGAAAAGAGCGAGGATGTACAACGTGAGAACCGCCCTCAGGAGACCAGATCAGGATTTGAAAGACCTCCTGAAGCTTTAAAGAACAAATCTCGCTCTCTCTTCCGGAGTGGGGAGCCGACAAGTTTCTTTCTTCCCGAAGATTTTATATCTGTGTTCAGCCACGAGATCATAGGCCTTGTTCAGGAAGCCTTCTGGTAATACACCAAGCACTCCCGCTACTCCCCACACGCCGCCGAGTTTTTTAAGTACCGCAAAGACCGCCTTTGATTTTCTCAACGTCTTCCCATCCATTTGGACAACGACCGAATCCAGGTTCGCCGTGAATTCCGGGGGAAGAGTTGTCCTGGCGTATTCACTTTGCAGGGGAGAGAATTTGAATTTTCCTTCCCGATCAATTTTCATGATGAAATCGACAAAGCCATTGCAGAGACCGCAGACACCATCGAAAAAGATCACATTCATAAAACCTCTTAGATGAGATTTAGTTATATCAGGGCCAATTGAGAGACAAGGCGGAGAGAATTGAGGAT
>JAKFFP010000031.1:0-3872 GCA_036675045.1 Bacteriovoracales bacterium
TTCTCGAAAAAAGGAATGACCATCCAGAGATATAAAGGCCTCGGCGAGATGAATGCGGAACAGTTGTGGGAAACTACAATGGATCCGGAACGTCGAATTCTTCAAAAAGTGACTATTGACGATGCTGTCGCTTCAGACAATATCTTCAGTGTTCTTATGGGCGACGCGGTCGAACCGCGCCGGGAATTTATTGAGCAGAACGCACTTAGAGTTAAAAACCTCGATGTTTAACCGTTCAGGAAGAGAGTCATGGACAATAAAGAAAATATTGTAAACATCAAGATAGAAGAGGAAATGCAAACGGCTTATCTCGATTACGCAATGAGCGTGATCGTTGGGCGCGCACTTCCGGATGTCCGTGACGGCCTAAAGCCCGTCCATCGTCGCGCGCTCTACACGATGAGCGAAATGAGTAATTTTTGGAATAGACCTTATAAGAAATCGGCACGTGTCGTTGGGGAAGTCATGGGTAAATACCATCCTCATGGCGATACCGCTATTTACGACACGATCGTTAGAATGGCCCAGGATTTCACAATGCGCTATCCGCTTGTCGACGGACAAGGAAACTTCGGTTCCGTCGACGGCGACTCGCCAGCGGCAATGCGTTACACCGAAGTACGTATGTCGCGGATGGCTATGGAGCTTCTCGCTGATATAGAGAAAGATACCGTTGACTTTGTACCCAACTATGATGGTTCGACCAAAGAACCTTCCGTTTTGCCTTCCAGAATTCCGAATTTGCTCGTGAATGGCTCTTCAGGGATTGCCGTTGGAATGGCGACAAATATTCCGCCTCATAATTTGACGGAAGTGCTTGATGGCTTAGTTGAGATCATTCGGGCGCGAATCGAGAAAAAAGAATGCACCATTGATGATTTGATGAAAATTATTAAGGGGCCTGACTTTCCAACAGGGGCTTTTATTCTAGGTAAGGAAGGGATTAAGTCCGCCTATAAAACCGGCCGTGGCATCGTCCGGATGCGTGCCAAGGTTGAAATTGAGGAAGGTAAACGCGACAAGGAATTGATTGTAATTTCGGAAATTCCTTATCAAGTGAACAAGGCGAGACTTGTTGAAAAAATCGCCACTCTAGTCAGAGAGAAAAAGCTGGAAGGCATCAGTGATATCCGAGACGAGTCCGATCGAAAGGGAATGCGGGTCGTAATTGAGTGCCGAAAAGGTGAGAACGTACAGGTGATTATCAATCGCCTCTATAAGTTAACCCAACTTACGGACACTTTCGGTGTCATTACCCTGGCACTCCATAATGGTCAGCCGAAGCTGATGAATATCAAGGATTACCTTGAGGCATTCACGGATCACCGCCAAAACGTCATCATTCGACGCTCAAAATTCGACCTCAAAAAGGCGGAAGCTCGGGCGCATATATTGGAAGGTCTCTTAAAGGCGATTGATAATATTGATGAGATTGTCGCCCTTATTAAAAAGTCCAAGAATCCCGACGAAGCCCGCACTGGCCTTATCAGTAAGTTTGATTTCAGTGAAGTCCAGGCACAGGCAATCTTGGATATGCGTCTCCAGCGCCTGACCGGGCTCGAACGCGATAAATTAGATAACGAATTAAAAGAGCTCAAAAAGCTAATTAAGTATCTCATGGATTTATTAGCTAGCCCCAAGATGCAGCTCGAAAAGATCATCGAAGAATCCACTGAGATCAAAGAAAAATACGGTGATAAGCGTCGAACGCAGATTATCCGAGATGAAGGTGAGATCGACGAGGAAGATCTCATCGCTGACGAAGAGATGATGGTCACTGTTACGAACCAGGGTTATATTAAACGCGTTCCGCCAGAAACGTATAAGGCCCAGCGCCGCGGTGGAATGGGGATCAAAGGGATGACGACGAACGAGGAAGATTTCGTCACCCACCTGTTCACGGCGGACACGAAAAGCTACATGCTGATATTCAGCAACTTGGGCAAAGTCTACTGGCTAAAAGTCCATCAAATTCCGGAAGGCACAAGAACGTCTCGAGGGAAAACTCTGGCGAGCCTCCTTAACCTCTCGAGTGTAGAAAAGGTCTGTTCCGTTCTCGTGGTGAAAAGCTTCGAGAATCCTGGAACCATCGTAATGGCCACAAAACAGGGTGTTATTAAGAAGACGGAATTGTCGGCTTTCTCGAATCCGAGAGCTGGTGGAATCATAGCAATCACAGTAAATCCCGGAGACATTCTGGTAAATGCTGCCTTTAGCGGCGGCGGAAACGATATTCTTCTTTGCTCGAAAGACGGGATGAGCATCCGCTTCAGTGAGGACGATGTTCGGACGATGGGCCGGGTTGCCGCCGGTGTTCGCGGAATGGACCTTCAGGACGGCGACGAAGTCGTGGGAATGGCCGTTCTCGATAAAAAACAAAAGTTAGACATTCTTTCCGTTACGAGCATCGGATATGGAAAGCGAACGGAAGAATCCGAATACCGCATCCAGAGCCGAGGCGGTAAAGGTATCATCACCATGAAGACCACCGATAAGAACGGTGAGGTCATCGGCATTAAGGCCGTTTCAGACTCCGACGATCTGATGATTATTACCGACAAGGGACAGGTCGTTCGCATACGGATCAGAGAAATTTCCACCATGGGTAGAAATACCCAAGGCGTACGTCTAGTGCGCCTGAAAGAAGGTGAAAAGCTAGTGGCTTGTCAGAGCCTAGCGGAAAAGGGCGGAGATGAAGAGAGCTCCGAGACTAAGGAGTAAGCGCGGACTTTTGCTTTGCTTACTCCTGCCGCTTTTCGCCGGATGCAATGCAAATAGTCCTGAGAACCGATTTCTTTTCGCGGAAAAACTTCTCGAGGATCGAAAATACGACGCGGCAATAAACGAGTTTCAGGAAATTGTCGATCGGGCACCGCATTCGGAGCTTGGGCTCGATTCGCAGCTGAAAATTGCTCAAATTGAGCATTTGTATTTGGGGCGTCCAAAAGAAGCGATGGACGCATATCGCGAATTTCTACGCCGGAACAAAGACGAGAAAAAACGCCATGAAATCGAAAGAGTTCTAGCCGATCTCTTGTTCCAAAATTTCGAAAATTACGATGACGCAATCGCTTCATATTCTAAATTAGTCGATGAGAATCAGAGTAATCTTGATTCAGAAGAGATTTACTTTCGAATCGGTAGAGCTCTATTTTTAAAATCGCAATTTCAAGAGGCAATAAAATCATTTCAAGCTCTGCGGAATCGCTTTCCTAATGGCAAGCTGACTTGGAAAGCCGAGCTGGAAATCGGAAATAGCCTGAGCGCGATGGGTAAGTGCGCGGATGCGATTAAGCAATTCGAAAAAGTTGCCCAAGCCGCACCCAAAGAACAGTCGGTTTTGGCCTCGTTTGGGAAGGCCACCTGTTTGGAGGAGCAAGATAATCTGGACGGGGCCTATGAGATTCTTTCTCAGATCAAGAAAGACTACCCGGCCCCCACTGTAATCGAGCTAAAGCTTCAAAAAATTAAACGTCGTAAAATTTTGAGAAAAAGGTAAATACAGGCGCATGGAAAGTCCTATTCAGAAATGGAAACGGATCGAGCGAAGCTTCCTAATCACCGGTGCTGTTATGACGATCCTTACGCTGGCAATGAGCGTCTGGCTGTGGGGTGCTTTCTCCGCAATCCCCTGCTTCTTGGGAATTTTATGCCTTGCGTTAGGCTTTAAACTCACGGAACTCTTGGTTGGCATCCTAACTGGGGTACGAAAAGCTAACGCGACGGCCATAGCTCTCCTCTTTCTCATGAAGTTTTCCTGGTGGGGCTTCCTATTCTGGGGTGACGTGCCGGATGCGATTGCCATTTTCGGCATGGGGCTAATCGTCGGCAGCGGCGTGTTCATCGTGGTGCGCACCGAGCGGCTGCAGTCG
>JAKFFP010000158.1:0-3869 GCA_036675045.1 Bacteriovoracales bacterium
GAGTAATCCACACGCTTACCGAGCAAGTTTTGACGGAAACGACCTTGCTTACCTTTCAACATGTCAGAAAGGGATTTCAGGGCACGGTTTCCATCGGATCTTACCGCATTTACTTTTCTGGAGTTATCGAACAAAGAATCGACAGCTTCCTGAAGCATTCTCTTCTCGTTTCTCAGGATTACCTCTGGAGCTTTGATGTCTATCAAACGCTTCAGACGGTTGTTTCTGATGATTACTCTTCTGTAAAGGTCATTCAAATCGGAAGTCGCAAAACGACCGCCATCCAAAGGAACCAGTGGACGCAATTCCGGTGGAATAACTGGAACCATACGAACGACCATCCACTCAGGACGGTTTTCGATTCTGGTTCTTGCATCACGGAATGCTTCTACCACTTTCAGACGCTTCAAAGCTTCTGCTTTACGCTGCTGAGAAGTATCGGTAGCCGCTTGGTGACGAAGCGAGTAAGAAAGATCATCGAGATCCAATCTTGCCAGCAACATCTCCAAACCTTCCGCACCCATCTTAGCGATGAATTTCGTCGGATCAGCATCATCCAAAGAATGGTTTTCTTTTGGAAGCTTATCCATGATGTCCAAGTATTCGTCTTCTGTTAAGAAGTCAAGGTACTGAACACCTTCTTCAGCTTTGACACCAGCTTGTACCACCACATATCGCTCGTAGTAAACAATCTGATCCAGTTTCTTGGTAGGAAGCCCCAACAAGTAACCGATTTTGTTTGGAAGAGACTTGAAGTACCAGATGTGCGCTACAGGCACCACCAGCTCGATGTGGCCCATACGCTCTCGACGTACTTTCTTCTCAGTCACCTCTACACCACAACGGTCGCAGATGATGCCTTTATATCTGATTCGCTTGTACTTACCACAATGACATTCCCAGTCCTTCACAGGGCCAAAGATCCGCTCGCAGAACAAACCACCCATTTCTGGCTTGTAGGTTCTGTAGTTGATAGTCTCCGGCTGGGTCACTTCACCATTTGAGCTGTCCAGGATAGATTCTGGAGAGGCCAAGCTGATAGTAACTCTGGAAAAATCGTTGTTGAGTTTTTTATTTTTTCTAAACGACATAATTTTTTGAGATATGTTAAGGGCGATTGCTCGCCCTATGAGCCTAATTAATCCAGTGTAATTTCAAGAGCCAAACCTCTCAATTCGTGAACCAATACATTGAATGATTCAGGGATGTTAGGCTTAGGAAGGTTTTCACCCTTCACAATCGCTTCGTAAGCTTTTGCTCTACCGATTACGTCATCAGACTTCACCGTCAGGATTTCCTGAAGTACGTGAGATGCACCGAATGCCTCGAGTGCCCATACTTCCATCTCTCCGAAACGCTGACCACCGAACTGCGCCTTACCACCCAACGGCTGCTGGGTAATGAGTGAGTATGGACCAATTGAACGTGCGTGCATCTTGTCATCTACCAAGTGACCAAGCTTCAGCATGTAGGCAACACCTACGGTCACTGGCTGATCGAACTTGTTACCAGAAAGACCATCGTATAGGTAGGTACGGCCATAAGCAGGTACGCCAGCGATCTCCAATTCTGTAGCGACCTCTTCAAGAGTCGCTCCATCAAAGATTGGCGTAGCGAATTTTTTACCTGTTTTCTGTCCAGCCCAAGCCAATACAGTCTCGAAGATCTGTCCGATGTTCATTCGCGAAGGTACCCCAAGCGGGTTCAACACGATGTCCATTGGAGTTCCATCTTCCAAGAATGGCATGTCCTCGTCTCTTACGATTCGGGCCACGATACCTTTGTTACCGTGACGACCCGCCATCTTATCACCGACCTTCAGCTTGCGCTTCTTGGCGATGTAGACTTTGGCAAGTTTCACAATACCAGCAGGCAATTCATCGCCAACCTCAAGTGTGAATCTGTCACGCTTGAATAGTCCAGAAATCTCGTTTCGTGAATTGACGAAGTTCTTCACCAATTTCACGATCAGTGAATTGGTGTGCGCATCCTCAGTCCAGTCATCCAAGATGATGTCTGAAATCAAGTTAGCCTCCTCTGGCACATTGTAGTTAGACTCATCTCTGTAAGGGTTCTTAGCAGGGAAGAGGTTGTTTTCGATATTCTTCAGGTTGAATTTCACGCCTTTGCTGATGATCTCATCACCAAACTTGTGTCTTACACCCAGAGAAGTTTTACCGTCAAGGATAGTCACCAACTTGTTGATCATTCGGGCTCTGATTCCCAGGAGATCCTTGGAGTATTTGCCTTTCAGTTTTTCAACTTCAGCTTTAGACTTCGCTCTGTTGTCTTTGTCTTTTTTAGGTCTGGAGAACAACTTGGTCTCGATTACCACACCGTTCAGGGATGGGGAAGCTTTCAAAGAAGCATCCTTCACGTCACCTGCTTTGTCACCGAAGATGGCTCTCAAGAGTTTCTCTTCCGGTGTAGGATCAGTTTCTCCTTTTGGAGTGATCTTACCGATGATGATGTCGCCTTCCTTCACTTCTGCACCGATGCGGATGATTCCATCCTCATCCAAATGCTTCACAGCTTCCTCAGATACGTTTGGAATTTCAGACGTCAGTTCTTCTTCACCGCGCTTGGTGTCACGAACTTCCAGTTGGAACTCTTCCACGTGAATAGAAGTGAAGATATCTTCACGAACTACCCGCTCAGAGATTACGATCGCATCTTCGAAGTTGTATCCTTGCCAAGGCATGTAGGCTACCTTCAGGTTTTTACCCAAAGCCAGTTCACCGTTGTTTGTGGAATATCCTTCTACCAGAACTTGACCTTTCAATACTTTCTCGCCCTTCAACACCAATGGTGTAAGGTTGATGGTAGTATCCTGGTTAGTTCTTCTGAACTTGATCAGATCGTATGATTTGTATTCGTTGGTGAAATTCACCAGCAGTTCGTCTGAAGTCAGATCGTACTTCACGGTGATTTTCTTTGCATCCACGTATTCCACTACACCATTTGCTTCCGCGATGATCAGTGCTCTGGAATCAATAGCCGCCTTCTTTTCCAATCCAGTACCCACGATTGGAGCTTCCGCTTTCAACAATGGAACTGCCTGACGCTGCATGTTAGATCCCATCAAGGCTCTGTTTGCATCATCGTGCTCGAGGAAAGGAATCAAAGAAGCCGCTACAGACACAATCTGGTTTGGAGCAACGTCCATGTAAGTGATTTCGCTCGGATCCAATACCGGGAAGTCGCCTTCAAATCGTGCTTTTACTTTCTCATTGACCAAGACACCGTTGTCATCAAGTCGGGCGTTTGCCTGAGCGATGTTATGGTTGTCTTCTTCTTCTGCAGTGAGGAATACAATTTCCTCAGGCTTCATGCCGGCTTTCCCGTTTGCCACCTTTCTATAAGGGGTCTCAAGGAAGCCCATGGAATTCACTTTCGCGTGTACGCAAAGTGAGGAGATCAAACCGATGTTCGGACCTTCCGGAGTCTCAATGGTACACAGACGACCGTAGTGCGTGTAGTGAACATCTCGCACTTCGAAACCTGCTCTTTCTCTCGAAAGACCACCTGGACCCAATGCTGAAAGTCTTCTCTTGTGAGTCAACTCCGCCAGAGGGTTAGTCTGATCCATGAACTGAGAAAGCTGGTTGGTACCAAAGAACGAGTTGATTACAGAAGAAAGCGTACGGGCATTGATCAAATCGACTGGTTTGAAGTCTTCATTGTCACGCACGTTCATTCTTTCGCGGATTGTTCTGGCCATTCTAGCCAAACCAACACCGAACTGGCTGTACAACTGTTCGCCTACTGTACGAACTCTTCTGTTGGACAAGTGGTCAATATCATCCACTACGGCCTTGGAGTTGATCAACCCGATGAGGTATTTCACGATGGAAATAATGTCCTCTTTG
>JAKFFP010000131.1:0-3822 GCA_036675045.1 Bacteriovoracales bacterium
AATTCGGTTTCGTCGGCGTAAGATGCCGTGCCTCCGGCAAAGTTGAGGGTGAGGGAGATGAACGGGACAGAAATCCTAATCCGCCGGCACCTGAGATTGCTGAGAGTCCGGACTGCCGCGACGTCAACGCGGGCGCCTTTCACGTTGTGATTACCAACATGCTGGGTGTCCTCGGAAAAGGTTTTGTGGCAGATATTGACCGGTTCGGTGACGTCTGGAACCAGCCGATCACCGGATACACTTCATCATTAGTGGCCGAAGAAGCAGTTTCTCCGGAGCATAGGTCGGCCGGAATTGAGAGAAGAGTCAGAGTCAGCATGAAGATGGTGTACGGGGAAGAGCTTAAATTCTTCACGCCGGAGCTTGAAGCCGCCGGCAACCGGAACTTTGTTTCGAAATTTCCGGTGACGGGAACTCCTTCCCAAAAAAATCTCACCAAAAACTATTCCTATATCCTTGAGATAGACGGGAGCGGAAATGTCATCGGTGGAGAATGGGTAAGTTCAACCAGACCGGACTTTTTATGGATGTATGAGCGAGCGAAGAAGTTTAAGAATTCACCGGTGCCGCTGGCGAATCTTGAAAATATTTATCAACCCGTGAAGCGCTGATCCGGAGATGAAAATGAAAATAACACTTATACTCGCTCTCTTATTTGTTATCTCCTGCGGGAAAAACGGCTCATCTTCCGGACCGGGAATTGAAGAGCAGGAAGGATACGTCGATATCAATCCTTCCGCCGCCGGCAGTTCTGAACTCATGAACGTAACTGTTGATGTGCCGGTTCAAATTACCGGAGACAGGATTCAGTTTCTCAGAGGCGTGTCCCTGGTGGATCAGAAATGTTCCTTCCAGGTGAATGCGAATGAAATCTGGCATTCAAGGCAATCAGGAAATCAAATGTCGATTGAGAGAACAGATGGAACAACGATGAATTTCAGGAGAAATGCCCACGGACTTTGGGCCTCTTCCGGTCACAATAATGGAATGAAAGTAACCCGCCGTTTATATCTCCTTGGCGGCCGGTTTATCTTAAACCAGGACTGTGAAGGCTAGCGAATCAGGGCCATGGTTGGTCTGGTCAACCATGGCCTTTTCATTGACATTTTTTTTTCTTCTGTTAAAATCCTTTCATGTTTAAGATCTCTTACTACTCATCACTCAGCTCACGTAAAACCGCCGCACTTTAATTGCTGACTGGTCTTCTGTGACCAGTCTGATTCCCCAGTATTACCATCAACATTCAGGAAATTTTATGCACACAGATGTTATTCTCATCACTGAGAAAGATTTACTTCGTATCAAGCACATCCTTAGTTTTCAGACTTCAATGGAATTTGAAAATCTCGAGCTGGAACTGGAACGCGCGAAGATCATCAATGACAATGAAGTGCCGCCGGATCTCGTAACGATGAATTCCAAAGTCAGGTTTCTCAACGTCCAGGACAATAAGGAAATGGTCGCTACGATCGTTTACCCTTCAGAAGCGAATTTCACAGATGGACGGATATCTGTACTGGCGTCGCTCGGCTCTGCGATTATCGGCCTTCGGTGTGGCCAGGAAATCAACTGGATGTTCCCCGATGGAAAGACCAGGACCCTGAGAATCCTGGAAATCCTTTATCAACCCGAAGCTAATCAGCATTGGCATCTTTAAGGAGAAAGCCGTGACAGATTTTCATAGTTTCAAAATGATAATCGTTCTTGTTCTCGTGTTTGTGTTCGTCTTGCTCGGGTCGGTTTAATCAACCGGCCCGTTTGTGCGAGGTGGATGTGACAATTTTACGGTTAGGCATTTGGGAAAAATCGAAAGTGTGTCCGTATTTGCTACGCTTTAATCTCCGGTGGGAAAGCTTTACCGCCAGATACATAAATAGCACCATCACCAGAAAAACAGAACAAATGAGAAAGATACCTAACTGCCAGCTCATGGTTTAATCCAGTTTGCCTGAAGCTTCAGGCTGATACTTTATTTTCTCGATGACATAAGTTCTGGCTAAAGCATCTCTGCCTTCAAAATCAATACTACTACTTTCACGTTTGCCTAATAGTGCGGTTCCGAGAGGGGACATGACTGAAACTTGATTTTTGAAAAAGGGAGATAATTGATAGACGAGTCGAAGCTCCTGAACTTCATTTGTCCGCGTGTCCCGTAAAAGGATTTCGCAGTTCATGGTAACGAGATTCGGAGGTGCGGATTCTGACTCAATCTGCGAAAGGATTCCCAGCTTCTTCTCAAGGGTGGGGAGAAGGCCCGTTTTACCAATAGTCCGTAGGAGCTGAGTGATCTTCAGATGGTCATTGGTAGTGATCATGCCTCATGTTAACAGACGCAGGAAAAAACAATATCCGTGAATCTACTTAGCGGTTTAAGGGGTGATTTTTACTGAGAGTATTTAGTCGAACAATTCTTCCAGTAATGATTTTTTCTTTTTATAGGGCCGCTCGTAGGAGTTTGACTGATATCTACTCTGCTCGGGTCTGAACTCTGTTTCAGATTTTTGCTTCTCTAGAATTTTGTCCAGCTCTCCGCGATCCAGCCAGATGCCGCGACAATCCGGACAGTAGTCAATTTCGACTCCCTTTTTTTCCGACATCACTAAGCTTGTTTCTTTGCAGTTGGGACATTTCATCAATCACTCCCTCTTTCGTTTTCCGTTAATGTAGGTCAGAGAGTGAGTTTCTGAAATGCGATAATACTGATGGACTTGTTTGTTTTATGTGAATCGTTCCGATTAAAATTGATACTGCAAACCTATTCCCGCGCTGTCTTCAGTAAACTTTAACCCTGCTGACCAGGCCCATACTTTCTGATACATCAGTGAGACTTCAAATTCGGAGGGCTGTTTTTGCCTGAAAGTAAATTCCGCGTCGGTATAAATGTACTTCGTCCACTGAAAGCGCTTTTCAATGTTCTGTCTCAGTCTTCCTTTCTGGTCAATAATCGTATGAGTTTCAATCAGCATCGGTAACAGATAGCCAAATCCCGCAACCGCGGCACTTTCTCCCTCCACCATTGTTCCGCCGGCAATAATGTGCGTGTATCTGCTGAACCAGCGCTTATAGAAAAGATCTCCTTCCGTTTGCCACTGAAAATCATTTCTGGTTTCGAGTCTCAGTTCCAGTTCATCCCACGTCTTCAGGAGGGAAAGTTCTCCTTGCAAGTGATTCGTGGCCGCTTCCAGCATACCTCGGTAGTAAATATGATCATGCAGGTGCGGATCGAGCTTCTTATGCTTCTGCATTTCCGGTCTGGGTGTAAAAGATGAATACGACACGACTCGGGCCATGCCGGTCTTCATGTGATAGAGGTTGTGACAATGAAGCATCCAATCACCAGGTTCGTCTGCGTAGAACTCGATGGTCCGGGTGGTGTGAGGGGCCATGTCAACAGTGTGCTTCAAGGGAGATTTCCCTCCGAACTTATTAAGCACCCGGAAAAAATGTCCATGGAGGTGCATCGGATGATGCATCATCGTGTTGTTCACAAATGTGAAGCGGACCACATCACCTTCTTTAATCCTTAAATTTCTATCCTGATGAATGGCCTTGCCATTGATGAGCCAAATGTACCTTTCCATGTCGCCATCAAGATTCAATGTGACGTCGTAGCGCGGTTTATCCTCAGGGAAAGCTGTCTCTTGAGCCGCTTCTAATTCATCCACCGTCAGAAGTTCCAGCGCGGGTGGAGAGTGATTCATCGTTGAGTGATCCATCGTTGAGTGATCCATCGTTGAGTGATCCATCGTTGAGTGATCCATCGTTGAGTGATCCATCGTTGAGTGATCCATCGTTGAGTGATCCATCGTTGAGTGATCCATC
>JAKFFP010000405.1:0-3768 GCA_036675045.1 Bacteriovoracales bacterium
CTTTCTGGCGGTGAAAAAAACCGTGTTCACCTGGCAAAAATGCTGAAGGAAGAAGGAAACGTTCTACTTCTCGATGAGCCGACCAATGATCTTGACGTGAATACGCTCCAGGCACTGGAAAGAGCTCTGCTTGATTTTGCCGGTTGTGCTGTGGTCATCTCCCATGATCGTTACTTCCTCGACAGAATTTGTACCCACATGCTGGCGTTCGAAGGTGACTCGAAAGTGACCTGGTTTGAAGGAAACTTTGAAGACTATCACGAAGACCTTCGTCGCCGCATCGGCGACAAGGCCGATGTTCCGAGCAGAGTGACTTACAAGAAACTCACGAGAGCATGATTTTCTGGCATCGCGGAAATTTGCCTGCGATGCCAGACGGCCCATGACTTAAAAACTTAATAAAGTTTCGACGTCGTTCGGGGCCAACATGGCGAAGCCTTGCGTTACCTCAAAGAAGGGCGTTCCGTTCTCTGATCCTAGGATCTTAATCACTTCCTTCACTTTCTTATTTTCCATAAAAACCACATATTCCAGATTCCGGCACAGAAGCTCCATCACCTTGTCAAAATTAAGCTGTGCTTCTCCTCCGTAGAGTGAAAAAAGCAAGGCTGCCCGGTGAAGAGCATCGACGGCACTCGATGAGTGAATGGTTCCCATGAGTCCCCGGTGGCCGGTGTTCATCGCCATGAGGAAGGGCACGACTTCGTGGGAGCGCATTTCTCCCAGCATGATGCGATCAGGACTGAGACGTAGTGAATAGGAGAGATACGACTTGAGACTGGTTTGTGGCGTGGGGCCGGAAAGAAATCGTGTCTGATGGGGATGCTGAGAGAGGATCTCATAAGTGTCTTCCAGGATCACGAGATGCTCATCCGGATTAACCACTGTCAGGAGACTGGTTAAAAGAGATGTTTTCCCAGAGCCAGTCGATCCCGCGATCAGGATATTTTTTTTATTCTTAACCATTTCGGAAATAGCTGTCGTCTCGCCATATGCATCGAGCGGCAGGGGACTGCCCGACAATCGCCTTAAAACGAGTTTCGATTTTCCCTGAGGAGAACTCGATCCGTGAATGAGACTTAGCCGGTAATGTTGTCCGAACAGATCTCCGTAAAACGAAACAAAGGGATTTTCCACATTCCAGTTTTGGTGAAACCGAAGTGAAATAATCTCAAGCCACAGCTGCCATTCTTCCTCATTGAGAGGAACGGAAATTCCTGACTTCTCTCCGGAAAGAGAAAGCCTTTGGGAGCATGCAGGTGAGTGAAAGAAAAATTCCGTTCCTTCTTCCTGAAGAATTTCTTCAAGAAAAGGCCATGTGGTGAGACGGTTAAAGTTTTCCTTGATGCTTTCAAGTTCCGAGGCTGAATCCAGAACGGGAAGCTCGTGGAAAAAATCTTCCCACGCGGGAATGACACCCTTGTTGAGCCAACCCACAAGAAGCTGTCTCGCTCGGGCGAGCGAATCAACTTCCGGAGAGGTGATTGAGTCCCTGAAAAGTGAAAGCATTATTCCACGGCCTCCAGAACAACGTAGCCATAAATCTGCTTATATGTATTCTGGTCTGATTTTGATTCAAAGAGGTGCTTGAGAATCGGAATCTCAGAGAGAAGCGGAATTCCCTTCCTGTCTTTTGATGTCGTCTGAAAGCCAATCTGGAAAATCTTCATCGGGACACCCACTTCAAGCAGGGCAGAAGAAACTTCCTTGCTGCCGTTGATCGCCTGGCCCACCGGCCGGGTGAATTCTGTTTCATATTCAAGGAGAAGTTTCCCGAAAGATTCCGTGATCTTGGTTTTGATCTTGAGTCCTGCGAATCTCCAGTCAATGGGAGCAATGACCGTTGATCCCTGCTGTGCGATGTTCTGGTAAGGAATCTGAGAACCGATCTCGATCAGCTGTGGAGTTGTGAGATTCACGATGAGTTCCGGTTCGGCCAGGGTCGATAGATCAAGCTTACTTTTCTGAAGAAAAACCTGGTTATCTTCCACGAGCTTTCTGATTCCATAATCAAAGAGATCACCAATCCGGGTCTGGATCGCATCCATCCCCAGGTGAATTTCACGGCCATCCATCCTTTCGAGCTGGACCAGTTTTAATTTCAGACGATAGTTTTTATGTTTGAGCCTGGAATCCTGTTGAATGAAAGTGACCCGATAAAAACTTGAGAGCTGTTTCAGGAGACTCTCGTTCTGAGTGCCTTCATAAAAACAAAGGATATCGAGCCAATCGACCTGGCAGGAAACCGAGGAAAAGCCATTGGCATAAAGCTTTTTATAAATCTGGCCCACGATATGATTTCTTAAGCGTGCTTCGAGGGCGATTTTAAAGAATACCTGTTCCTGAAACTGTCCTTTGATCTTCTGGAGATACAAATAGTCAGAGAAATCAGAAAGGGTCCCCGAAGCTGTCATGACCGGCCCCTTGATGTCGATTTCCAGGTTCAGGTTCTTAAGGGCGTCCGCAAGCTGGAAGGTTTTCAGGAATTTCTGCTTAGAAAGAACGTAAAGACTGAAGGTTTCCTTGCCCCGGGCACTCCAGATGATCACATCGGTAAAGCCAACTTTCTTGCCCTTCACCAGAAGCTTTCCCTGTTTAGGGAGCAATTTGTAGGAAATCACCTCGGGATTTCCCACGGAGAAATTCCTGATGTCCTTAAGTTCAATTTCCTTCTGTTCTCCCTTAGCTATGACGATGTCTTTGGGGGAATCCGCTGCGAATGACGCAGTTGGTAGCAGGAGGAAGATTTTGACAAAGAAGAGGCTTGTCGCTACATTGAGGAGCTTCAAACCCATATAATGACGAAACATATCTCGGGAGATACATATGGCATCAAGAACAGCAGTTACAGAGAACCGTCGTAAGCAGAAGAAAAGAGCTGCCGGTGCTAAGAGAAAAGCTACGAACAGAAACAAGGGTACAACTCCTAAGTTCGCTGTCCACCAGAAGTAATTCATAATCGGTCTCCTTACGGGGCCTGAAAGATTTTAAGGGATTCGTGAATGAATCCTCTATCAACGGAGACCACTAAAAGGTCTCCGTTGTTTTTTAAGCACAGATCAAGTTTTCCCTTACTCTTTAATCCCTCACATTCAGATACCTCCATCGTGGCAATAAGATCCTCCGGAATGAAGTACTGCTGCAGGAAAATTTCCCTCACGATCTGCGCCCGACCTTCTTCACTCTCGTGATAAATGCGGATGGGTGAAGCGATGGCCGGAAGGGCGGTCAGAAGAAAAATACTAGTAACGAATTTCATGGTTCTCTCTTTTGGTAATTGTCCTGAAATGAAGGTTCTGGATGAGAGGCAGGATTTCCCAGCTATCATTCTGGAAAAGGAGGGCGGCCTCGTCTTCCTTCACCAGCACCGTAATTCTCTGGTCCAGCTCATTTCCATTCTGGTTTAACACTCCCGTGATCTTTTTCCGGGCCTCTCGTGAGACGAGAAGCACCTTTTTTCCAAACTGAAATGGGGTATGCATTCTGGCCTCCAGCTGCACTTCCACCCAACCCTCCGGCATGAAAGTCGTTTCCGCTGAAGACGTGTTATCCCCGCCAAAAAGAAGGAAAAAGAACACATTGGAAAGGATGATGGCGGCCCCCAGTTTCAGCCACCAGGTCTTAGTTTTCGTATTTTTTGCTGAGAGAATTCCAGCGAGTTTCGAAATCATAAAGATGCTCCTTCGTTCTGAGCTCATAGGTTTTGTTAAGCCAGAAAAGTCCTCCATAAAGGAGACTGGCCGAGGTTAATAAGATGATAAAGTTGAG
>JAKFFP010000204.1:0-3758 GCA_036675045.1 Bacteriovoracales bacterium
GAAAATCCCTTAAGCTTGATAATGACAAAGCAGCTGCGCTGGGTGCTATCTCGGGTGCCATGCATATCCAGCTTCTGGCCGAACATTATGGTGTGCCGGTCATCGTTCACACCGATCACGCCGCTAAGAAACTTCTCCCATGGATCGATCATCTGCTCGATGCTGGTGAAGCGAATTTTAAGACTTACAAAAGACCACTCTTTTCTTCGCACATGCTCGATCTCTCGGAAGAGAGCCTCGAAGAAAATATTGAGATATCCGCAAAGTATTTCAAGCGCATGAATGCCATGCAGACCGGCATTGAGATTGAACTCGGGGTGACGGGTGGTGAGGAAGACGGTGTGGATAATTCTCACGTCGATAACTCAAAACTCTACACTCAGCCGGAAGATGTCGCGTATGCTTACTCTCACTTGCGCGAAGTTGGGCCTAACTTCACCGTCGCAGCTTCGTTCGGTAACGTTCACGGCGTGTATAAGCCGGGGAACGTGAAGCTCATGCCGATCATCCTGAAAAATTCTAACGAGTTCGTGCAGAAGAAATTCGCAACGGCAACGAAACCCGTATCATTTGTTTTCCACGGGGGATCGGGTTCCCTTCAGTCTGAAATCCGCGAGGCGATTGACTACGGTGTGATCAAAATGAACATTGATACCGATATGCAATGGGCGTTCTGGGAAGGCATCAGGAATTTCTACAAAGAGAAAGAGGCTTATCTTCAGACCCAGCTCGGAAACCCGGAAGGACCTGAAGCGCCTAACAAGAAATACTACGATCCAAGAGTCTTTCTCAGAAAAGGGGAAGAGAACTTTGTTAAGCGCCTCAAGACCGCATTTGAAGATCTTAACAACCTGAACCGAAACGCTTGAACGAATTCATTCATTTCATCGGTACCGGCATAGAAATCTCCGGGGTGGTGGTTATACTCCTCGGAGATCTGTGGTCCTTGTATCTCGCCGCCCGATGTTTAGAAAAGCGCTATGAAATTTTCCGCATGAACCTCGGGAAATCGATCCTTCTGGGCCTTGAACTTCTGGTCGCGGGTGACATCATCAATACGGTTGCGATTGAGCCCACCATGAATTCCGTCCTTCTCCTGGGACTGATTGTACTTATCCGGACCTTTCTTTCTTTTTCTTTGTCCATCGAGCTTGAGGGAGTACTTCCCTGGCGTAAAAAGGGCTGATGGCGAATCTTCTTATCATTTTGCTGTCACTTCTCGTGGGCATAGGGCTTCGCAAGGTGAAAAACATTCCGGAGAATGCTCCGCAGACTTTGAATCTCATCATTCTGTATGTGGCCCTGCCCGCGCTCATCTTTCGTAATATTCCAGGTCTCACCTGGCGACCGGAACTCATCGCCCTTTGTCTGGTGCCATGGTTTTTATTTTTTTTGGCGTGGGGAATTTTCCGGAAGTCACTCTGGTCTGATGAAGTGAAGGGGGCGCTCATCCTTACGGCAGGACTTGGGAATACCGCCTTCGTGGGCTTTCCGGTGATCGAGGCCATTTACGGACAGGAGGGCCTTCGTTACGCCATCTTTCTTGATCAGCCGGGAACATTTCTAATCGTCTCGAGTCTGGGCCTCGTGGTTGCCAATCGCTATTCTTCCGGAAAACTTCGCAAGCGTGACCTCGCCATGCGGATTTTTTTATTTCCTCCCTTTCTTTCCTTTGTCCTTGCACTTGTTCTCACGGCCTTCGGCTGGAAACCAAGTGGCACGGGCGAAATTATCCTTGATCGCCTGGCCGGGATGCTGACTCCGCTGGCACTTATTTCAGTTGGTCTGCAGTTGAGACTGGGAGATATCAGGACGGAAGGAAAATATCTTTTCACGGGACTTATGTTTAAACTTTTTCTTTCTCCGCTCATTATCCTGGGTGGGATGAAGCTCTTTGGTTTTACCGGCACCTTTGGCAGAGTCGCCGTGATGGAAGCCGCGATGGCGCCGATGGTGACAGCGACAATTGTGGCGCAGGCACATAATCTCCGTCCGAAACTCGCCGCCCTCATGCTGGGACTCGGAGTTCCCTTGTCCTTCATCACCTTGCTTTTCTGGAAAATCATCCTGTAGCATCGGGATATGAAAAAGTTTTTCCTCACGATTCTTTTTTCCGCAGAGCTTTTGGCCTGTCCACAAGGATACCAGCTGGCGCAACCGGCATTTATCCCAGTTTCAAGTGAAGGCGGAATTTCAGAAGAAGAGTTCATGAAGATTTCGACGGAGCTTGAGGTGCTTTATACGCCGGACGTTTCTGCCCGCGGTGGAAAACTCAAAGTCTACAAAGAGTGGGCGAGCTCGACGGTGAATGCCTATGCCCAGAGAGAAAAAGAAGAGTGGAAAGTCATCATGCTGGGAGGGATCGCCCGGCACAAGCATATGACTGCTGACGGTTATACTCTTATTGTTTGTCACGAGATCGGTCATCATCTCGGAGGATTTCCCCGTTATGACGGTATTGATATCGGCTGGGCAACGAATGAAGGGCAGAGTGATTACTTCTCTACCATGAAATGCCTTCGTCGATACTGGCAGGACGCTGATAATGCCGGCCCCATCTCAGGAAAAGAAATTCCCGCAAAACTTTTGAGTGAATGTAAAAATGAGGCACTCTGCATCCGCTCCGGAATGGCCGGTCTTTCTGCCGCGAATGTGTTTGCTGATCTGGCATGGTTCGGAAAAAAACCGAAGTTCGAAACTCCGGATCCAAAGATCGTGAAACAGACTTATGGGGCACACCCCAAGGCCCAGTGCCGTCTCGATACCTATTTTCAGGGATCACTCTGTGAGGCCTCTCCAGACCTCGAGATGACGACAGAAACCGAAGGTGCCTGTCATGAATCTCTCGGTCACAAGCAGGGAATGAGACCCCTCTGCTGGTTTAAACCGACACTTTAACTCCAACCAACATCTTCTTACATGATGGGGTCTTCCTAGACCCCGGCCCGGGATATGTCACAATTATCCGTAGACATGTTTCAAGGAGATTAACATGACACATTGGAAGCAAGGATTGCTCATCGCTGGACTTATTGTCGCTCATAATTCGATCGCATGTACGATCGACGGGAAGGAAGGTTTTCTTCCTGAAAACGAGCTTAAAATTTCAGTCGATGCCAAAAGATTTGGCGGTATTTCAGAAGAACAATTCAATTCAGTGATCGATGAAGTTGAAGGGATCTATGCTCCCATCGTCGCTACCGAAGGCGGAGAGCTCAAAGTTGTCCGCAACTGGACCGATGCCACAGTGAACGCCTATGCCCAGCAGATCGGAAAAGAGTGGAGAGTTTCCATGTTCGGAGGTCTCGCCCGTCATGAAGCCATCACTCCGGATGGATTTGCCCTCGTTGTCTGTCATGAACTTGGTCACCACATCGGTGGAGCTCCCAGAAAATCTTCTCCCTGGTCCTCACCATGGGCCTCCAATGAAGGCCAGGCCGATTACTTCTCCACTCTCAAATGCCTTCGCCGGGTATGGAATGACGAGAACAACTCAGAAGTGATTTCTTCGATGGAAGTGCCGGCCGAACTCACTACTAAATGTAGCGGCAGTGATGATGTCGCTCTTTGTATCCGCGGCGGAATGGCAGGGATGAGTGTTTCAAAACTTTTCCAGTCTCTTTATGGCGAAGTGAACGCACCGAAATTTGAAACGCCTTCAACCAAGGTGGTCGTAAAAACTGACGATAATCATCCGGCAACTCAGTGTCGCCTCGATACCTATTTCCAGGGTGCATTGTGCGAGAAGTCGTTTAACG
>JAKFFP010000180.1:0-3747 GCA_036675045.1 Bacteriovoracales bacterium
AACCGGGACTTTCTTCCCATCAACCATGACTGCCACAGAAAGATTCGAGATCTCAGCTGTTGGCTTTTTCGACTTAGTAACAGTCGTAGGAACATTAAAGTTCCTGGTCACAAGAGACTTATCAACATCGTTACGTGTTTCAGGAATACCCGGCTGTGGGTTCTCGCCAGGAAGGTTCGAGCGCGCTCCCGGGATACCCTGCGGAGACGGACGCACACCCTGCATTTTCTGTTCATTTCTCACTTCGGAGTAAACGGCAGTGTTCTCTCCATCGTAGCTCGTCTGGGTCTCCACTTTCTCAGTGAAATCCATCTTGATCGCAACTTTTGCGATGACTTTCCCTTCGCCGATTACGCGCGAGAGAATTTCTTCAACTTTCTTCTCGTACTGAGCGTTGAGTCTTGATTCGAGGGCAATACGGTTCGCTGTTTCCGCTGACATATTGTCCGCATCGTTTTCCGAGAGCTTCTTCCCGCGGGAATCGATCACCACGACACCGTGACTTCTCAATCCGTCGACCGAAGAGCTTACGAGAGACTGGATTCCCTTGATCTCATCATTGGTCATCGAAACGCCGCGTTCGAGGTCGAGAACGACCGAAGCACTTGGTGGTTTTTTCTCGGAAACAAACGGCGATGATTCAGGAATTGATAAGTGAATGCGGGCGCGGGTCACACCACGAAGGTGCATGATTGTCTTAACGAGCTCACCTTCGAGGGCGCGCTGTTTATTGATCTTCTGAACGAATGAAGTTGTACCAAATGCCTGCTTGTCGAAAACTTCGTAACCCACGGTACCGGTGAAGTTCACACCTTTCTTCGCGATCTCAAGGCGCCAGATTTCAACCTGGTCTTCAGGAACCATGATGGTCTTCCCGTCATCTTTCACCTGATATGAGATCTTACCGGTCTCAAGCATTCTGGCGATGGTCGCCGAATCGTCTTTGGTGAGATCAGTATAGAGGACCTTATAATCGGTCTTTGAGGAGTAAACAACGATTCCCGACATCACGGCGAAGAGAATTCCTGCGGTCGCGATCAGACCAAGGCGTCTCGTCATACTGAGTGATTTAAAGAAATCAACGAAGTTCTGAACTATTAATCCCAAAGAACCCTCCTGGTTCAAAAGGCACTAACCACATCCTGTAGTTAGATCTGCATTTTCATAATTTCACGGTACGCTTCAATCACTTTCGTGCGTACCTGGTTCATCGTCCGGAAAGCGATATCCGCTTTCTCTACTGCTAACAATGTCTCATGCAAATTCTGTGACTCTCCCGAAGCGAGTTTTTCCATCGCTACGTTAGCTTCCGTCTGCATGGCATTTACTTTACCAATCGATTGACTGAGCATTTCCCCGAAAGACTGTGCACTTCCGGCCTCTTCAATATCAAAACCTTTGCCGGTCTCGATATCAAAGTTATCAACTGCGCGCGACCACCCTTTGGCGTCCGCTTTCCCTAATGTCTGTTGAAAAGATCCAATGTCCTTAATGGCCATTAGTTACCTCTCCCGATTTCGAGTGTCTTCATCGCCATCTGCTTCGTGGTATTGATCGCAGTGACGTTTGATTCATAAGCACGCTGTGCTTCGATCATATTTGCCATTTCCACCATCGGATTCACATCCGGCAGCATCACGATACCAGTCACCGGATCTGCGTCCGGGTGATTAGGGTCGTGCTTAGGAATGGCCTTGTCTGAATGAACGACTTCAGTGGCATGTACTGTTTGTGCGTTTTCTGCGAGCTCGCCTTCGAGGATCTCGGAGAAAGTATCGCGCGCCGGCTCTGATCCGAAGACCACTTCTTTACGGCGATAAGGACCGCCTTCGGCAGTCCTGGTTGTCTGGGCATTTGCGATGTTCGAAGAATGCGCTTCCATGCGTTTTCTCTGAGCCGCGAGTCCCGATGAAGAGATCCGTAAACTAGAAAGCAAATCCATTTGCTATTCCTTCAGGAGAATTACTTCTCACTATTGATGGCGTACTTCATGATACCCATCTTCTTATTAATCAGTTGCACGAGAGCATCGTACATAAGCTTGTTCTCTGCCATCTGTGCCATCTCGGCCTCGACATCCACGGTGTTTCCGTTTTCCGAAACTACACCGTTAGGATTGTCGTAGATTTCAGGCTCGAGATTATTGAAGCCCCCACCACCAACGTTATAATGCCGTCCATCTGTGGCATTCATCTGCATTTGTCCGTCAACATCAAGAGCACGCGCCAGCGCTTCTTCAAAGTCTAGTTTCTTGGCCTTAAAGCCAGGAGTGTTGGCGTTAGCTACGTTCGACGAAATGAGTTCCTGGCGCATTTCCCGGAAATTCAATGCCGTCGTCAGTGCTTTAAGTGTCTTGTCGTTCACGTCCATCGTGGGCGCCTCAAATATTTAAAACTATCTCAGGTTCACAAAGTAAACATCACCTTCAGAGCGATACTCGTTGATCTTGTTCCGGAGTGTACGGATAGATACGCCGAGGATCTTAGCGGCTTGCGTGCGGTTCTCAGAAGTAAACACGAGAGCTTTCTTGATAAGAAGTTTCTCAGCGTCCTTCAGAGACATAAGCTTCATTCCGTCTTCATCAACTTCACCAGTTGTGAATTCAGCTTTGCGCTCGCCGTTCTCAATTGCCTGGAGGTCAAGAGTCGTGCCTTCCATATTTGTCATAGTCTTACGGATGAAAGACTTGAGCTCAGCAATATTATTATTCCAGTTGTAGTCAGAAAGTTTGCGGGCAGCTTCGTCGGCGAGGTAGATTTGTTCGCCCTGGTTTTCCTGAGCATACTCTTCGATAAAGTGACGAGCGATCAATTCCACGTCAGTTCCTCTTTCACGGAGCGAGATCATATCGATCTGGGCGCCGGCAAAATAAGTGTAGAGAGCACGTGAGAACTTTCCTGCGCCAACCAGCTTAGAGAGATTCTTCGAGGTAGTAGCAAGGATGCGGACGTCTAACTCGTAATCAGGCAGTTCTTGAAGGATAGTATAGAGGCGTTTCTGGAAACTTTCATCCAGTGCATCAATGTTGGCAAAAATTACCGTACCACCGTTGGCAAGTTCTAATACTCCACGGTTAAATTTCCCGGACTCTTCGTCACGGTAACCGAGGACGATCTTCTCAACCATTGAAGCATCATCACTACAATCAACAGTTTCGATACGAGCATTCTTTCTCGCTGAATTGTTGTGGATGTACGATCCGAGTGCTTTCTTGCCTGAGCCGGCCTCACCCGAGATCAGAACAGGAGTCTTAGTGACAGCAACATTTCTTGCAGTCTCAAGAGCTGAGTTGAATTTTGGGTGATTACCAACGAGTACTAAACCTTGAGTTAACATTAGACCTCCTGTCCGTTGTTAGTTGGTTTTCTATTTACTACAGTTTCTTGTTCGCAATCTCTAGCATCGTCAGTTCACTCCGGCACATCTCCTTGATGTGAGAAGGAACATCTTTATCCGCCGTTAACTTCTTCAGTACCTCCCGCCCCTCTTGGACTTTGGAAGTCTTTATTAATGATAACCCATAAAGATATTCCACCCTCGGGGTGTAAGGAGATTTTTGAAATTTCTCAGTGAAGTCTTTGGTCATCGTCTCGATCTCCTTCCACTCTGGTGTTGTCTCCCCCGTGTATGCTTCGATGAGGAGATAGTTGATCCGCTCGGAGATATTCAAGATCGATGCCGACTTCGATGAATTGATGTCTTCAGACAGGGCCTTGACCAGTGTTTCGAACCGGTTTTGGTCCTTCA
>JAKFFP010000022.1:0-3732 GCA_036675045.1 Bacteriovoracales bacterium
CGGGAGAAGAATGGCCCGTACTGGTGAAGCGTCTCCTCCCTCAATCCGGAGAGGAAGAGCAATCAGCTGATAATTTCCGGGATTCACATGAGAAAGGACAATTCCTTCGAGAATCGCCATATCACTTTCAAAGATCGCCTTATGGGACTCAAGAGTTTTATCTGTCGCCGGATCAACCGACGGAGTATCGATACCGACGAGAACGACACCTTTTGATTTTAAAAACAGAATAAGTTCAGCGCTCAGGGCACTGAAGTCATTGTTCCACTTATCCGGATCGGTGAAAGAATCAGTACGAAACAAGATGCGCTGAGATTTAATTTCAACCTCGAGGTCCTGCGGCCTGATTCTGGATTTAGCTTTGACTTTGATCACCTGACAGGGACCCAGGTAGTAGGAAAGATCGCGCTCATCAATGGTTTTTCCCTTACCATGATAATGACTTGGAGCATCCGTGTGAGCACCCACGTGAAGAGTTGTTCTGATATCAGACAGGTCAAGATGCTGACCTTCCTTGAAACTCATATTGATATTCCGTGAGAACGGCGTGTCTCCCGGAAAAACGGCAATACCCGGGCGAAGCACCGGAGAAATGTCGATATATGGGCCTGTCACATCCATTAAAACTTCCTATGATTTTCTCCGAAATCTTAAACCGTCCGAGTCTCATTGGAAAAGGCATATTGCTATGGAAAAGGCCCTCATCCAGAAAATCGCGAACACCCTGCATGACGCACGCCTAGGCGCTCAGTCTCTCCCCCAGTTTTCGAAGGATATTCCGGATTTTAAGCGTGATGATGCTTACTCCATCCAGGAAGAAGGCATTCGCCTACGCGAGAAGAATGGCGAAAAAATCATTGGCCTCAAGATGGGTTTGACCTCTGAAGGTAAGAGAAAGCAGATGAATCTCGATGCTCCCCTTTATGGAGTTCTGACGGATAAGATGCAGGTTCAAAACGGGGGAAGTTTTCATCTTAAAGGTTCAATTCACCCGAAGATCGAACCGGAGGTGGCCTTTTACATTAAGTCTCAACTGAGCGGAAAAGTTTCGCGCGAAGATGTTCTGAATGCAACCGAGTCGGTCTGCGCTGCTCTTGAGATTCTCGATTCACGCTATGAAGGCTTCAAATATTTTTCCATGGAAGATGTGATCTCTGATAATTCATCATCCTCACACTATATCCTGGGCCCGAAATTTACCGACTTCCGAAAGATCGATCTCGCGAACCTTCGCATGCAAATGAAGGTGAACGGCGAAACGAAGATGGAAGGGAACTCAAAAGATATTTCTGATGATCCGGTGATTTCCGTTATCCAGCTCGCTGAACTTCTCGCCCTTCGGGGGAAATTCATTCCCGCCGGCTGTTTTGTTCTCGCGGGAGCCGCCACCGCCGCCATTCCTCTCGAGGTCGGCATGACGGTTTCCCTCGGAGTGGAATGTCTTCCCGCACTCTCAGTCTCGATTAAGGAATAATATGTACAACTCTTCACATAACCATATTGATTCAGCCAAGCACCTCGACGAGATCGATCCGATGTCGAAGTTTCGCGAGCGTTTTCATTTTCCGAAATCTCCTGGTGGCAACGGACTTTATTTCTGTGGACACTCTTTGGGTCTTCAGCCGAAAGACACCCGGAAAGCGATCGAAACAGAACTTGATTCCTGGGCAACGTATGGCGTGGAAGGACATTTTGAAGGGCCTTATCCGTGGCTTCCCTACCATGAGAACATCACCAAGAGTTTCTCCCGGCTGGTAGGTGCCAAAGAGTCCGAAGTCGTGGCGATGAATTCGCTCACTGTGAATCTTCATCTCATGATGGTGTCATTTTACCGTCCAACCAAAACGCGTTTTAAGATTCTGATCGAGAACAATACTTTTCCTTCAGACAAATACGGCGTTGATTCTCAGGCGCGGTTCCATGGATTTGATCCATCAGAGGCAATTGTTGAACTCAAACCTGAACCAGGAAAGAAAACCGTTTCTCCGGAACAGATCATCGCTCAGATCAATGCTCTGGGTGACAGTCTCGCTCTGGTGATGCTGGGTAATTGCAATTATCTCTCGGGCCAGTGTTTTAACTTTAAAGATGTGACAGCAGCTGCTCACAAGAATGGCGCTCTCTGCGGATTCAATCTGGCCCACGGAGCGGGAAATCTCGCGATGAATCTCCATGATGACAATGTGGATTTCGCAGTCTGGTGCTCTTACAAGTATCTCAACTCAGGTCCGGGTGGGTTCGCCGGCGCCTATGTTCATGAGAAACATTTTGCGGATAAAGATATCCCGCGTTTCGAAGGCTGGTGGGGACACGATAAGGGTAGTCGTTTTAAGATGGGACCAAAGTTCCAGCCGATTCCAACAGTCGAAGCATGGCAATTATCAAATCCTCCGATCTTCCAGCTCGCTTCACTTCGCGCCTCTATGAATATTTTTGATGAGGCAGGAATCACAAATCTCCGCGCCCGCGGTGACAAGCTCACGGCTTACCTGGAATTCCTTCTCCTTGAGAGTTGCGAAGGAAAGCTCGAGATCATCACTCCGAAAAATCCCAAAGAACGCGGATCGATGCTCTCGATCCAGATGAAAAAAGATCCGAAGCCACTGGTGAAAGTTTTCAGCGAGAAGGGAGTCATCCTCGATTTCCGCGAGCCGGATATCCTCCGGATTACTCCGGCCCCTCTGTATAATTCTTTCGAGGACTGCTATCGCCTCTCGCAGATCATGAAGGAAAATCTTTAATGGAAAAATCAAAGAAGATCATCATCGCCGGCGCGGGCCTTGTGGGCTCACTCCTTTCGATTGCGCTCAAGAAACGCGGTCACGATGTATGGCTCTTTGAAAAACGCGCGGACATGAGAAAAGAGAATCTCACCGCCGGAAAGTCCATTAACCTCATCATTACCGCCAAGGGCATTCTGCCGTTGAAAAATCTGGGACTTTGGGAAACAGTGAAGAAGATCACTTCCCCGGTAACAGGCAGAACCATGCACTCACTTGCCGGGGAGCTTGCTTACCAGCCTTACGGAAAAGATAAAACGGAGTGCAACCATTCCGTAAGTCGTGGCGAACTCAATCGACTTCTCATGACAGAAGCGGAAAAAGCGGGAGTTCAGATTTCCTTTAACTCTCCTCTGAAGAATCTTGATCTCAAAAATAAACTGGCAGAGTTCGAGAATGGAGAAACTCTTCACTACGATCTTCTCTTTGGTGCCGACGGCACGGGATCAGCGACAAGACAGGCCTTGATCAATGCACTCGGATCAAAAGCTGAATACAAAGTGGAACCTCTCGGGACTGATTATAAAGAAATGACCATGCCATCGAAGAACGGCAAGTATGTGATGGATGAAAATTCCCTTCACATCTGGCCCCGCGGAAATCACATGCTCATGGGCCTTCCGAATAAGGACGGCTCTTTCACCATGACCCTTTACATGCCTGAGCCTTGGTTTGAGGAATACGAATCCCCTGCAGCCTTCTCTGATTATTTTAAAAAGTATTACCCGGATGCGGTAAAGCTTATGCCGGATTTTCTGAAAGACTATACCGCCAATCCTCAGGGCTTTCTGGGCATTGTCCGTATGAATCCGTGGATTTTCGAAGATCAGTTGGCACTTCTGGGAGATGCGGCCCACGCGATGGTTCCTTTCTTCGGTCAGGGAATGAACTCTGGATTTTCAGATGTTCAGTATCTCCTGGATGAAATGGATGCTCATCCGGATGACTATTC
>JAKFFP010000205.1:0-20631 GCA_036675045.1 Bacteriovoracales bacterium
ATGGTCCATGGCAAGAAGATGGTCTTTCCAGAATTGATCAAAAGTAGCGAGGAGAACTTCGCGGTAGGTGAGTTTCACTTGCTCAGGATCGAGGCCGGCAAACTTATTGGTGATACTTTCCTGGCCTACGGCCTTGAAGTAAGCGGCCATGTCTCCCTGGTGCTTCGAAGAAGCTTCTTCCGGAGTCAGGGCCCGGTCTATATTGAAGAACGGACGAAGTTGATTATTGATCTCTTCCCAGTTGTAGTCACGGACCGAAGGATTTTTCTTCTCCGGGTGGAACTGTTCAGCGAGATTGAATGCCACTTCTTCAATGAAGTCCTGTACCAGCTCAAAATTTGCCTCATCATTGAGGATGTCACGGCGGATTTTATAGATAACTTTCCGCTGCTCGTTCATCACGTTGTCAAAATCAAGAAGGTGCTTACGGATATCGAAGTTATGCGTCTCCACTTTTTTCTGGGCCTTGGCGATGGCGTTGGAAATCATGTTGTGCTCAATCGGCTCGTCATCTTTCATTCCCATCTTCACCATGAGGCCCTTGATCCGGTCCGAACCGAAGATCCGCATGAGATCATCTTCAAGTGAAAGGAAGAATTTCGATTTCCCCGGGTCACCCTGACGTCCGGAACGACCACGAAGCTGGTTATCGATTCGACGGGATTCGTGACGTTCAGTACCGATGATGAAAAGACCACCGGCCTTTTTGGTTTCCTCAGAAAGTTTAATGTCGGTACCACGACCTGCCATGTTGGTGGCAATGGTCACCCCCCCAGTCTGACCGGCATTGGCGACGATCTCGGCTTCGCGGGCGTGGTTTTTAGCATTCAAAACTTCGTGCTTGATGCCTTTCTGGTTAAGGACGTTGGAAATAATCTCAGATGATTCGATGGAAATGGTTCCGACGAGAACCGGCTGGCCTTTCTTGTGGCACTCCTCAATGAGGTTGGCGACGGCTTCGTATTTTCCTTTGCGGGAAGAATAAACGACATCCGGCTGGTCATCGCGGACCATCGGAAGATTTGTCGGGATCACGACCACTTCGAGATTATAAATTTTCATGAACTCGTCTGCCTCAGTGTCAGCAGTACCGGTCATCCCGGAGAGTTTTGAATAGAGACGGAAGTAGTTCTGGAAGGTGATCGACGCCAGGGTCTGGTTCTCAGAGCGGACATCAACCATTTCCTTGGCCTCAACCGCCTGGTGAAGACCGTCTGACCAGCGGGAGCCTTCTTTAAGTCGGCCGGTGAACTCATCAACGATAATGACTTTTCCTTCGCGGACAACATAATCCACATCGAGGTGGAAGAGCGTGTGGGCGCGGAGAGATTGGTTGACGTGGTGAAGGAGCTCGATGTTTTTTATATCGTAGAGGTTACCGATCTTGAGAATTTCCTGAACGCGGATGATTCCGTTCTCTGTGAGAACGGCCGATTTGGCCTTTTCATCCACCGTATAGTGCTTCTCTTTTTCCAGCTGAGGGATAACTTTGTTCACAACTCCGTAAAGGCGGGTGTCGCCTTCAGATGGACCGGAAATAAGAAGGGGAGTACGTGCTTCATCAATGAGAATGGAATCGACCTCATCGACGATACAGAAGTTATGATCTCTCTGAACATAATCCTTGAGATCGAATTTCATGTTGTCGCGGAGATAATCGAATGCGAATTCGTTGTTTGTTCCGTAAGTAATGTCTGCCTGGTAAGCGGCCTTCCTGTCTTCATCGTCCATATTGGAGAGGATGCAGCCGACCGTGAGACCGAGCCAGGTGTAGAGTTTTCCCATCTCATGGGAGTCACGTGAAGCGAGATAGTCGTTCACGGTAACCAGGTGAGCGCCCTTGCCGGTAAGACCATTGAGATACAGCGCGAGTGTTGCCGTGAGGGTCTTACCTTCACCGGTTTTCATCTCCGCGATTTTTCCCTGATGGAGAACCATACCGCCCAGGATCTGGACGTCAAAATGTCTCATCCCGAGTACGCGCTTCGAAGCTTCTCTGACGACGGCGAATGCATCCGGAAGGATGTCTCCCACAGTTGCGCCCTTATTATTAATCATGTCGCGGAAGATATTTGTCTGGGCCTGGAGTTCAGAATCCGACATCGCCTGATATTTCGCCTCGAGTGCGTTTACCTGGCGAAGTGTCGGCTCAAGCGCCTTGATATCGCGATCCTGTTTAGTGCCGAACATTTTCTTCATCATAGAATCAAACATACAAAACCTTTTTATTCTTACTCGAGAATGAAATAGAGAGGGTCGACGGCAATACCATTCACTCTCACTTCATAGTGAAGATGGGGACCTGTAGAGTGTCCGGTATTTCCAACTGCCGCTAATAAATGACCGCGTTTAACTTTTTGTCCCGCTTTCACGTGGAGAGACTGGTTATGAGCATAGATGGTTTCAATCCCGTATCCATGATCAACCTGAACGAACTTCCCGAATCCGGCCTTCTCCCCGGAGAAAGTCACAATGCCGTCCGCGGGTGCGTTGACCTTGGTGCCGTAAGGGGCGCCAACATCGAGGCCTTCGTGCATTTTAAGTTTTCCCAGATAGGGAGAAATACGCTGTCCGAAGTAAGATGTGATCCATCCGTCGGCGGGAAGGATGGTGGGGGTGGATGACAGGAAAGATTCTTTATCGAGAAGAAACTGGTCGAGCTCATGGATCTTCGACTCGATATTCTCAACCACGTTTTTTACCTGATAATACTTGTAATCAAACCGGGCGTAGTCCTGAGACAGAGAGAAACTCCGGCGGGCGAGATCGGACCACTGTTTTGTAAGGAGATATGATCTCTCCAGACCCAGGGTTGCGGCGATTTTCTTGTCGTAAAGGGCCTTGAGCTCCTTGAACTTCGGCTGCTCATCGATATTCTCGTCCATTGTGAAATCGAGCGAGGAATTGAGATCTTTCAGAGGATAGTTTTCTTTTCCATCCTCATCTTTTTCCGGCTTGTAGATGGCACCCTTAGTGGTCACGTCTTCAAGGCCCGTGATCACGCGAAGTTTTTTCTCAAAGGTATTGATACGTTTCAGGTCATCAGACAAAGTGTTCATCTTCATCTGGAAGAGCTGAATCTGTTCTTTCAGCTGGCGGTTTTCAATCGAAAGATGTTTGTTCTCATAAACCTGTTGCAGGATCTTCCAGTAATCGTACGCAAGAACTCCTACCAGCATCGTGAGCATCACCAGCAAAAACGCGAGTGACTTGAAAAGAACGGTGGGAATGCGATAGGTGCGGACCCCTTTTTGTTTCTCGGGGACCACCATCACTGTGTAGTACTTGTCCATGCCCAATATTTTATGCGGCGGAGGCGAATTTGGGAATATAAATCGTGAGAAAGATTAAGCTTTGGCGACTGCGAGGATCACCGAAATATTATCCTGACCACCATTATCATTGGCCTGCTTGATCAGCTCATAAACCGCGTCTTCCAGCTGGCCCTTCGTAACTTCTGCGGGATTGGGAATATTTTTTTTCACGATATGAAGAATATCGCCGTCGCTGACTTTCCCATGCAATCCGTCAGAGCAGATTAAAAAAAGATCATTCTTACAGATCCGATAGTGGAAAACGTCGACCTGAACTTCCGGATCAAAACCCACGGAGCGTACCAGGACGTTTTTCTGGGGATCTTTCACCGCTTCTTCGCGGGTATAGATTCCCATGTTGAGTTTTTCCTGAACAAAGGAATGATCACGGGTCATCTGATAAATATTATGCTGATTGATCATGTAAACGCGGGAGTCGCCCACGTTTCCGATAAAAAGCTGCGGTCCCGCGAAATAGATCGCGGAAACAGTTGTCCCCATACCCTGAAGTTCCGGATTGGCATTGGCCTTGTCGAGAATTGCCTGATTGATCTTCTGGATCAAATCTTTCATGAGATTCCCGGGCTCGCTTTTTGCGTGCGCTGCCAAGTACTCAGGCATGAGTTTGACTGACATCTGGGAAGCGATGTCGCCGCCATTGTGTCCACCCATGCCGTCGGCGACGGCAAAGAAGTTATGAGAGGGATCGAGACAGATGGAATCCTGGTTAGTCTTCCGTTTCCGCCCGATATCCGTGGCACCAGCGCTGATTATTCCCATAGAGGCCTTGAAAATGTTTACTCTTCCATCATAGGGGAGACTGGATTTTAGTCAAAGATATTTAGATTCTGATTGTTTTACTCAGGGAATGCCGGTCAGTTTGTCCCGGTGAGGATTCGTTTGGAGAACATCCTTTTACGGAGTAAAATAAAATAAAGGGTTTACCTCAGGAGGCATCATGGCCGGTTTCGATATTAATTCATTCATCACTCAAAATTACAATCCGAAGGATTTCTCGCATCTTCATTGGCAGGGGAACATCCAGGAATACATTGATCTCGTCATGAAAAATCCGAAGGTCGCGCGGAATTCTTTCCAGCGCATCTACGACATGATCATGAGCTACGGGACTTCCCAGTACACTGAATACAAAAAAGACGTTGTCCGCTATCACTTCTTTGATGATCCGTTTGAGAATGGGAAAGATGCGATTTTCGGGATCGATGTCCACCTCATGAAGATGGTGAACTTCTTCCAGTCTGCGGCCCTGGGCTACGGAACTGAAAAACGCGTTCTCCTTCTTCACGGCCCGGTAGGTTCCGCGAAGTCATCGGTATCAAGACTCCTCAAGAAGGGCCTTGAGCATTACTCGCGCACTGATGAAGGTGCCCTCTACACATATGAATGGGTGGATGATGAAGGTTCACCGATCCTCGGAGGAGCGAAGGTTTTCATGTCTCCGATGCACGAGGAGCCACTCAAGCTTCTTCCGCATGAGGTACGTGAGAAATTTCTCGTGGAACTCAATAAGGTGAACAAGTCGCCTTACAAAGTGAAGATCAAAGGCGAAGTCAATCCTGCCTGTCGTTTTATCCTTAACGAATACATGCTTCAGAATAACGGTGACTGGAACAAGGTCATGAAACACATTCGTGTGAAGCGCCTTATCCTTTCGGAAAAAGACAGACGGGGTATTGGTACCTTCCAGCCGAAAGACGAGAAGAACCAGGATTCTACCGAACTCACCGGTGATATTAACTATAGAAAGATTGCCATCTACGGCTCTGATTCAGATCCACGCGCATTCAACTTTGACGGGGAATTCAACATCGCCAACCGCGGGATTGTGGAATTCATCGAGATGCTGAAGCTCGATGTGGCCTTCCTCTATGACCTTCTCGGAGCTTCTCAGGAGCAGTCGATCAAGCCGAAGAAATTCGCCCAGACGAATATCGATCTGGTGATCCTTGGTCACACCAATGAGCCCGAGTACAGAAAGCTCCAGTCGAACGAGTTCATGGAGGCCCTCCGTGACCGTACGGTGAAGATCGATGTTCCGTACATTACCCGCCTTGATCAGGAAGCGAGGATCTACCGCAAGGATTATAATAAAGAGACAATCCCGAATATTCACATTGCTCCTCACACGATTGAAATGGCCTCAACATGGGCAATCCTCACTCGTCTGGAAGAGCCGAAGAAGTCGGATCTTACGAAGCTCCAGAAACTCAAGCTTTATAACGGAAAGACCCTTCCGGGTTATAACGAAGACAATGTGAAAGAGCTCCGTAAGGAAGCGGTTCGCGAAGGTCTCGAGGGTATTTCTCCCCGTTATATCCAGGATAAGATCTCAAACGCGCTCGTGAAAAACGGTCATGTCGGATGCCTTAATCCGTTCATGGTTTTCAATGAACTTGAATCAGGTCTTAAGCACCACGCTCTCATCAATTCTCCGGACCAGCTCGATCATTACAGAGAAATGCTCGCGGTCTGCCGCCAGGAATATGAAGACATCGTGAAAAATGATGTTCAGAAAGCAATTTCGGTGGATGAGTCTGCCATCCAGACTCTATGTGCTAACTACGTGGATAACGTCAAGGCCTACACGCAGAAAGAGAAGATCCGTAACAAGTACTCTAATAAGCTCGAAGAAGCTGATGAAAGATTCATGCGCTCTATCGAGGAGAAAATCGACATTCCTGAGTCACGGAAGGATGATTTCCGCCGCGAACTCATGAACTACATCGGAGCTCTCGCGATTGAAGGGAAGCAGTTTGATTACAAGATGAATGAAAGACTTCATCGCGCACTTGAGCTGAAGCTCTTTGAAGATCAGCGTGACACGATCAAGCTCACAACCATCATTTCAAACGTTGTGGATAAGCAGACCCAGGAGAAGATTGAAGTGGTGAAGAGTCGCCTCATCAAGAACTTCGGTTACTGCGATATCTGCGCGACCGATGCATTGAACTTCGTGGCCTCGATTTTCGCGAAAGGCGACTCGATTAAGTCTTAGTTTAGGAGCAGAGATTGGATCATCCAATTAAGAGAGACCATTCACGCTTCCGGAAGATTGTTAAGGGTAAGATCCGTGACAATCTCCGGAAATACGTTTCGCAAGGGTCTCAGATCATTCCCAAGGGGACGGATAAGTTCACGGTACCAATGCCGACCATCGATATTCCCCGTTTCCGTTTCGGAGATAAATCTCAGGGTGGAATGGGTCAGGGCCAGGGCGAATCCGGTGATCCGGTTGATGGACAACAGGATCCTAACGGTCAACCCGGCCAGGGCGAGGCCGGTGAAGGCGAGGGGAATAAGGAGCTTGAAGTAGAATTATCACTCGAGGAACTCGCAAGGATTCTTGGGGATGAGCTTGAGCTTCCGAACATCGAACCCAAGGGGAAAAAGTCCCTTCAGTCAGTGGTGGATCGCTACACCAACATCGGCACAACCGGGCCCGATTCCCTCCGACACTTACGACGGACTTATAAGCAGGCACTCAAGCGTCAGATATCCATGGATACCTATGACCCTGAGAATCCGGCGGTAATTCCGATTCGTCGTGATTTCCGTTACCGTTCTTCCGACACAAAAATTGAGATGCAGAACGCGGCCGTCGTGATTTACATGATGGACGTCTCGGGATCCATGGGAGACGAGCAGAAAGAGATCGTGAGAACGGAATCTTTCTGGATCAATCTGTGGCTCAAGTCCCAGTACAAGGACATTGAGATCCGTTACATCATTCACGATGCGACGGCAAAAGAAGTGGATGAGAACACCTTCTTCAGAACGCGGGAATCGGGCGGTACGCTGATTTCTTCGGCGTACACGCTCTGTAAAGAGATCATTGAAAAAGACTATAATCCGAACGAGTGGAATATTTATCCGTTTCATTTCTCGGATGGTGATAACTGGTCAGCAGACGACACGAAGCTTTGTCTTGATCTTCTCGATAAGGTCATTCTTCCGGTTTCTAACCAGTTCTGCTACGGACAGGTTGAGTCCCGTTATGGTTCCGGTCAGTTTTACAAGGATCTCACAGCAAAATACGGCTCGGCCTCTGAGAAGCTCACGCTTTCAAAGATAAAAAATAAAGAAGGCATTCTTGATTCCATCAAGGAATTCCTGGGTAAGGGTAAGTAAATGAACCGCACAAAACCCATTTCAGGTGATCTCTTAAAATTGAAAGATGAGATTGAAGGTTATGCCATTGAATATGGCCTGGATTTCTTCCCTCAGATCTTTGAAGTCTGTGACTACGACACCATTAATATTCTCGCCGCTCAGGGTGGGTTTCCATCGCGCTATCCTCACTGGAAGTTCGGGATGGATTACGACCAGCTGTCTAAGGGCTATACCTATGGCCTTCAGAAAATTTATGAAATGGTGATCAACACCAATCCTTGCTACGCCTATCTGCTCCAGGCCAACAACTGGGTTGATCAGAAGATCGTGATGGCACACGTTTACGGTCATAATGATTTCTTCAAAAACAATGCCTGGTTCGGCCACACCAATCGCAAGATGATGGATGTCATGGCCAATCACGGGACAAAAATCCGTCGCTATATGGAACGCTACGGGCATGATGCCGTGGAAAATTTCATTGATAAAGTTCTCTCCCTGGAAAACCTGCTCGATATTAACGAACTCTTTGAAACATCTGAACTTAAGCGCAACCGCGCCGACCAGATCGTCCAGGAAAAAGTAGAGAGTGAAGATGATGGTTATCTGATCGATGACCGTTCTGCCGCTCTCAAGTCTTTTATGCGGACTCAGGCGCGGAAAGATAAAAAAGCAGAGAAAAAGCCTGATGAAGAAGACATCACAGCTGAGAGACCCCTGAATATCAGAACCAAGGACGTTTTGGGATATTTGATTCAGTACGCTCCGATCGAGGAGTGGCAGGCGGATATCATTGGTATTCTCCGTGAGGAAGCGTATTACTTTCTTCCTCAGAGAATGACCAAGATTATGAATGAAGGCTGGGCCTCATACTGGCACTCAAAGATCATGACCACCAGAGCGCTTGATGCCTCTGAGATCGTGGAATTTGCGGACAAGCACGCCGGAGTCATGGCGATGAGCCGGCAGAACATCAACCCTTATAAAGTAGGGATTGAGCTCATGCGTGACATTGAGTACCGCTGGGACCGCGGGATGTTCGGGAAAGAATATAACGACTGTAATGACATGCCGGAAAAGCTCCGTTGGGACAAGAAACTTGGTCTGGGTAAGCAGAAGATCTTCGAAGTGAGAAAATCCCACAATGATATTTCCTTCATTGATGAGTTCCTGACACCTGATTTCTGCGAGCGCCAGCAGCTCTTCACTTATAAGTACAACCCGCGCACCGGTAGATTTGAAATCGATTCCAAGGATTTCCAGGCGATCAAACAAAAGCTTCTCTCTCAGCTCACGAACTTCGGACAGCCCATCATTGAGGTGGAAGACGGAAACTACATGAACCGGAAAGAACTCCTTTTGAATCACGTTCACTACGGAGTGGATCTCGATGTGAATTACGTGAATGAGACTTTACGAAATCTCTTCGCGATCTGGAGAAGACCGGTGAATCTCAAAACGAAGTACGAAGAAAAAGAAGTCATATTCCACTTCGACGGCAAAGAGTTCAAGCCCCAACATTAAAGACGATGAAAATCGGCATCTCCGTTGTCGTCTTCACCAGGGATCTGCACGATTTTGATCGCTTTAGCGAAAGCCGGTGGAAATTAGATGGACGATAGACACTTCGACAAAAAATCCGCTGATGACTGGATCGCTACGATCGAAAGCGAAAGCGCAAATATCCGCGAGCAGGATATCTATCCTTATATTAAAAGATGGATCTGGGACAATGACATCACGAATGTGGTGGATCTGGGATGTGGACAGGGTATTTGTTCTACTAAGATTCCGGTGGATACTCTTTATACCGGGATTGAGCCGTCTCCTTATCTTCTGAAGCGGGCACATGATCTCTACCCCTCGGAAAAATTCCTGCATGGATCGGCCTACCGAATTCCTCTCGAATCAGGTACGGTGGAAGGTGTCTTTTCGATTGCGGTCTGGCACCTTCTGTCCGACATACACAAGGCGACTTCTGAGTTAGCGCGCATCCTGAAACCAGGTGGACACTATCTGATTATCATGGCGGATCCAAATGACGAGGTCTGGAAAAAAAGTCAGGACCGTCTTTATCTGCGTTCTGAAAATGAAATCGGGGATTCCCTGAATCAAGCGGGACTAAGGCCAACTAAGATCGGGGCCATTCGTTCATTCTGGTATTTTGAAGGACGAAAGAATTAGCTTTTAAGGCCTTTCAGAAAATTCTCAATTTTAGACAAATAAAGTTCCTATTCATCCGTAGTGAAGTACTTCGAATGAAAGAGAATATGGTGATTGGAAGGTCCCCATTTCTGGTAGGGTCTTTCGAGAAAGTAGACTTCCGAACCGGGAGACTTTTTTTCCCACTCCTGTTTCAATCGTTCTGAATCAATCAATTCATCCCTGGGATCAAGAAGCACCATGGTCGGCACCTGAACAGGTGTCTTGTCATCCTGGAACCTCTTCATTCCTCCCAGGAGATTCCGGTACTCCCAGACAAAGAGCGTCTTATAGAGCATGATATCTCTGGGGGCGATACTGGGAATGGGGATGCGGGGATCCAGGGCAGAAATAATCTTCCTGATCCATTTTTCCCGGCGGAGATAAAGCGCCGGAGCGAGAAGGACTTCTCTTACGGGAAGATTTTCTTTTCTTCCCATGAGCCAGTTGGAAAAAAACAATGCGCCCAAAGAATAGGCGACCACCACATAGGGTTCCTGGACATGGGGTTTCAGCTTTTCGTCAAAGACCTTCAGCGCATCTTCGAAACTCCTTCCTTCGTCACGTACATCACCATGACCGGGAAGAGTGATTCTGACGGTGTCGGTGAAGCCTCGCGCCTGCATGGCGGTTTCAAATTCATCCCAGGTGGAAGAATTGTTGTTGAGACCATGAAGAATGATGAGTTTGGGGAGCATGAATCTATTTTACGAGCTTAATCATCGCATCGTCGAGTTCTTCAATGTCTTTCTGGAAGACATAAGTCTGTTCAGTGAGTTTGGAAGGAATTCTTTCCTGGGTGAGTCTGGACCAATCTTCCTTCCGCGGGATTTCATCATCTCTGCGGATCACGAGTGGGAAATTATCCCAGTGATACATCTGGTAAATGACCCAGCAGTTTACCATATCGAGAAGGGTGCACGCTTGGGCGGCGGAGTTTTTGATTTCATCTTTATCATTCTGCATGAGCGCAGAAAAGCTTGCGATCTGTGTGACTTCACGGGCAGTTCCGCGGCGGGATTTGCGCCGGATTTCTTTCAGGTGACTCCGGGCCTTCTCATAGTTTCCGGCCTGCATCTCGAAGGCGGCCATGATGGTGAGCTTTTCGGCTTCGTTTCCTTTTCCGGCGACGAGCTGTTGTGCATAAGTGGCCCCGTTTTTCCAGTCACCCAGAAGCCAGGCGATAGGGACTAATCTTTCCAGCGCGTTCTGGGAATTTTGCTTTTCTTTCAGGGCGAGCTTGAACTGAGCATAAGCGATCTCATATTTTTCCCGGAGAAGATAGAGATTCCCTTTGATGTTTTCTGAGTTGGGAGATTTTATGTCCTCAATGAACTTATAGGCATTGGCGAATTTGCCACTGCGGAAATATATATGCCCGGCGAGTTCCCTGACTTCTGTATCAAGGAGCTGTTCGGGAGTCAGTTGCAGGAGCTTGTCCACGACGAGACTTTCCTGATTCAGATAGAGAGCGAGTTTTAAGAGGATTTTGAGATCGGCATTTTCCAGCGTCTGAAGGAGTACGCGGTGAAAGGGTTTTGAGGTGATGCCGGGAACGGGTTTTAGTTTCAGACGCACGAGTGTATCGAGCCAGGCCATATTGGAGGCATTGATATCTTTTGCGCCCTCTGTCCGGCAGCGATCCCAGTTTTCCTCAAGATTTTTCAGATCACTCAGGACAATTTTATTCAAAACGAGAAGTCCGCACACGCGAGCGTAGTGGGGCTGGCTATTCAGCTCGCCCCGGGTGAGATAGTTAATACTTTTCTGATAATCCTGTTCGATAAAAGCAATGAGTCCCAGGTAACGGTGGGCGATCGGCTTTAATTTTGACTGCCCGAAAGTAAGCTTCTGCAAATAGACCTTGGCCAGATCGAGTTCCCCGTTCACCAGGAAATACTTCACTTTTTTCAGCTCTTCCTGATAGAGGCGTGACTCTGAGAAAAGAACCTTGTTCAGCTCTTCCTGTTCAAATATCGATGGCGGCGGCTCATATTGTCCGCGCCCGACGTAAAGCTCGCCCTGAATAAGCTTCTGTTGGGCAAACGCTGTCGAAATGAGGAAAAAGACCACAAGGAATTTCATGGTAAACCTATCGATCTTTTCTCCGATAAGTTTACATATGAGATACTTTCTCTTGAGTGTAATTGTCGGGCTTTTGCCCTCCCTGGCCGGTGCCCTGACACCGGTGGAAGGAATTCTCTTGGGAGACGCCGTCACGGAAATCCAGAACGATCCTCTGAAACTGGTCTTCACTGATATTCATCTTCATGGTGAAGGTGCGGAATTCAGGAAAGTAAAAAACTATCAGGCCGTCATTGAAGCGGGAACTATGCTGGTTGATCAATGTTCCATGCTGGGTGCTGTCTCTTATCCAACTCCCTGGGGTGAAAAACAGGCGAAAAGATCGGTCGCGGCCGCTCTTCAGTATATCGGGCTTGATACCTCTATCAAAGCAATTGGCGCCTATGCCAAAAACCTTCAGGTGAGCGATACTGAATACCAAACGCTGGTGGATAACATCACGAGGAATTATTGCTCAGAAAATGTGTCGGTGATGTCTCTCAAAACGATTAAAAAATCCCTCGAGCATTATTATCAAAACCCTGATCCCAATATCCTTCCCAACGTAGATAATTCTCCCTATGTCACAGAAGCGTTCCGCACCGGAAGTATTTCTCCGGAAACCCGTTCACGGGAGTTCAGTTACGCGATTAAAAATTTCCGGGCCTTCTGCAGCTGGGGTGGAAGCACGGAGGATTTACGATTACTTCCGCCATATCTCAAAAATCCATTCATCATGAGTTTCATCCAGAGGAATATGTCGGGCTTCCGTTATAGCTGGAATGAGCAAAGAGAAAGAATGGCCTGGCAGAAAGATCCATCCAAGGCCGTGATGGTCGTCTGTACGGATCTTATCTGCCGTCAGGTACCGGAAGACACCTTCCAGAGAGATTATCCGAAATCCACCGGCTCGACGGGTGTCGGGACAGATATTAATAAATTATTCTGTCAGAGTTTCCGTTATCTGGATTATGACCAGAAAAATACTATCCCCGAAGTCAAAGAATGGATCAAGGGCCTCGATATTGAGGAGCCTTTCCTGGAAACATCATTTTTCGTGTCTCTTATGACCGGTGTTCCGGATCCGTTTATGATTCAGACAAAGTACTCAGATATACCGGCCATCGTGAAAAGCAGTGTCGATGAACGCTGGACCAGATGGTCCCGGGAAAGTCTCCAGGTTTTCTCACGGAATCTTTTGTTTGAGGAATCACTCAAGGTGAAAGTTTCACCGCGGAGACCCCTGGCCGATGTCCGGAACGACTTCATGATAAATTTCCACGTCACCTTGGGTGAGATGGACCGGATCATGCGCGGAAATGATAAGATCGGTGTGAGTTTCGATATGAAATTCTCGAAGAGTTATCTGCGTTCCATCATTAAGCGCTATAACGAGATCGCCATGAACCTGGATGTGGAGAAAAAGAAAACGCTCATGGAAGACCTTTCCCGCTATGTTTATTTTCAGGTCCGCTCTAAAGAGAAACTATTCACCCAGAGACTCTGGGATGATAATTTTTCCACTCTGATTGCAGATGAACTTCTCGGGCAGATTTTAAGTTATCAGGGCAGTTTCTTTGAAGGATATAGTGACGAAATGATCACCGTCCCGGTGCGCTTCAATTACGGCGTTTTTGCCTTGAGCTATATGCGCTATCGTTCGCAAGTTGCGAAAGGTTCGGACAAACTTAATCTGTAGACTTGACTCTCATCGAAACATTACCATCTTCAGGACCATGGCAAAGAAAAGTACAAAGGGAAACATCACCCCGGAGATCGTTCAGGGAGACAGAAAAAAGTCTGCCCGGAAAAAGAACGATCACGTGATTGAGGTGCAAGGGGAAGAGGACGAGGAATTTTTCGTCCCCGCGACCCATGTCAATGTTCCCGAACCCGAACTGATGACGACACTTCCGGTTTTGAAGAAATCCACGGATCTGAAAGTTCAGGATCCGCTCCAGGTTTATCTCAAGGAAATTGCCCGGCACAAACTCCTGACTCTGGAAGAAGAAAAAGAACTTACTGCTGAACTTCTGAAAACGGGTGACATTGACGTCGCTAAGAAACTGGTGCTCGCCAATCTCAGGCTGGTGGTGAAGATCGCCTTTGAGTACCGGAATGCTTACAAGAACATCATGGACCTTATCCAGGAAGGGAATATCGGCCTCATGAAGGCCGTCTCAAAGTACGATCCTTCAAAGGGTGCTAAACTTTCTTACTACGCCAGCTGGTGGATCCGATCGTATATCCTGAAATTCATCCTCGATAATTTCCGGCTGGTAAAAATCGGCACGACCCAGGAACAGAAAAAACTTTTCTATAATCTCATGCGTGAAAAACAGCGCCTGATGAGCATGGGAATTGCCCCCGATGTGAAGCTTCTTTCGGAAAATCTCGGAGTCTCAGAAAAATCCGTGATCGAAATGGACCAGCGTCTTTCCAGTCATGGTCAGGAAGTGAGCCTGGATAAACCCCTGGATGAAGACAGTGGGCGTCAAAGCCTGGCCGACCTTATCGGGGATGACAGCGCCAGTCCGGAAGTGAAGCTAGAGGAAATCCAGAATCTCGAGATTCTGAAAGAGCACCTGGGTGAATTCATCAAGACCTTAAAGCCCCGCGATCAGGAAATCTTTCAAAAACGATTACTTAGCGAGATTCCGGAAAGTCTCCAGAGTATCGCTGACCAGTATGGAGTTTCCCGCGAGCGAATCCGTCAGGTCGAAGAGCGGCTCATCGAGCAATTAAAGATTTACATGTCTGAATTTCTTAGATAAAACTCCAAGTACATAATTTAATTCGAATTGGAAGCAATTACGCTCATCCAATTTTACCGTGAACTTGGTTTCAACAATTGGTTGTTGCTAGGGCACAGGAGAAAGTAGAAATGATCACAGTAGAAAAATCAAAAGAGCTCGCAAAGAAATTTGGTGGAGCTGAAAAGAACACTGGAGCTGTTGAAGTTCAGGTTGCGATCCTCACAGAGAGAATCAAAAACCTCACTCCACACTTCGAAAAAAACAAGAAGGATCACTCAGGAATGCGTGGTCTGATGAAGCTCATTGGTAAGAGAAGAAGTCTTCTTAAGCATTTGAGCACAACTGATGAAGCTCGCTATGCGAAAGTCATCAAAGAGCTCGACCTCAGAAAATAATTTGATGAAGAAGGGGGCAGGTGCCCCCTTCTTTTTTATAGGACCACCGGGTGTGGCAAGGGTGTTTAAGAGATTAATAGTTATCTGAGTTTTTATTCATGTAACTATTTATCTCTCAAACTTTCCCCTCCCAAGAAATCCTCAAAAAAAACATCAATCAATACAAATAAGGCACACCCTTTGGTGCGCGCGATTTAGGAGAATCTATGTTGAACAACAAGAAAGAATTTAAAATGAACTACGGTGGTAAGGAAATTACCCTCGAAACAGGTCGCTTCGCTAAGCAAGCTACTTCTTCGATCCTCGCTTCATGCGAAGGAACCCAGGTCCTCGTTACACTTATGTGTGCAAAAGAAGTTAACGATGGGCAGGATTTCTTCCCGCTCATGGTTGATTACAAAGAGAAGTTTTACGCTGCCGGGAAATTCCTCGGTGGATTCATGAAGCGCGAAAGCCGCCCTTCAAACGCTGAGATCCTTATCATGAGACTCATCGACAGACCTCTTCGTCCGCTTTTCCCTGAAGGCTTCATGTACGAAACTATCGTGACAGCTCAGGTGCTCTCTATGGGAGCAGGAGATCCGGAAGTTCTCGCGGGTCTCGGTGCTTCTGCGGCGATCTCGATCTCTGACGTTCCTTTCAATGGACCGTTAGGATTTGCGAAAGTCGGGAAGATCGACGGCAAGCTCACACTCAATCCTTCAAAGGAAGATTTCAAGTCATCAAACCTTGAACTTCTCGTAGCTGGTTCGAAAGAAGCAGTTCTCATGGTGGAAGGTGAAGCAAATGAAGTTTCTGAAGCAGATATGCTTGAAGCAATCTTCTACGGTCACACAAACATCAAGGAATTCTGCAAGCTCGTTGAACAGATGGTGAAAGAAGTCGGTCAGAAGAAGCGCGAGTTTACTCCGGTAACTCCGAACGCTACGCTTATGACTGAGTCATTCAAAGAATTCACAACGGCTGCCCGTTCAGTTCTTGCTGTCAATGTTAAGCAGGAGCGTTCAAACGCTACATCACAGCTCAAAAAACAGATCAAGGAAGCTCTCAAGGCAAATCCTGCGAAGTTCGGACTGACTGAGACTTCTGACTTCGGGAAAGAAGCTGCGAAAGTCACTGACGAAGTTCTCTACAAGCTCATGCGCGCTGACATCCTTAATGAAGAGAAGCGTATTGCCGGTCGTCCGGTGAATAAAGTTCGTGCCATTGAAACAGAGACTTCGGTTCTTGCTTCAGTTCACGGTTCAGCTCTCTTTACCCGTGGTGAAACACAGGTTCTTGCTGCCGTTACTATCGGTGGTAAAGAAGGCGAGCAGATGTATGACTCTATCCACGGTGTTGGTTGGGATAAATTCTACCTTCACTATGCCATGCAACCGTTCTCGGTTGGTGAGGCACGTGGTTACAGAGGTGTTGGCCGTCGTGAAGTCGGTCACGGAAATCTCGCTGAGCGCGCTCTTAAAAAGGCCATGCCAGCTCAGGCCGATTTCCCTTACACCATCCGTATTGCCTGCGAAGTTTTAGAATCTAACGGTTCTTCTTCAATGGGTTCTGTTTGTTCAGGCTCAATGGCGCTCATGGATGCCGGTGTTCCTCTGAAAGGTGCTGTTGCGGGAATCGCGATGGGTCTTATCAAGGAAGGCGACAAGTACAAGATCCTCACAGACATCCTTGGTGACGAAGATCACCTGGGTGACATGGACTTTAAACTTGCCGGTACTGCTAATGGTATTACTGCCATTCAGATGGATATGAAAATTGCCGGTATCTCTGAGCAGATCTTTAAAGAAGCTCTTACTCAGGCCAAAGAGGCCCGCACTCATATCCTCGGCGAGATGGCGAAGACAATTTCCAATAACCGCACAGGCTTCAAGGCCGGCGTTCCTCAGATCAAGATGTTCAAAATTCCTTCAGACAAGATCGGTGCTCTCATCGGTCCTGGTGGAAAAAACATCAAGGCACTTCAGGAAAACTTCAAAGTTACGATGGACGTTGCTGAAGACGGGACAGTTAAAGTTCTCGGTGTGGACGTTCAGAAGATCGAAGAAGTTATCGCTCTGGCGGACATGCAGCTCAATGGACCGAAGATCGGTGCCGAATACAAGGGTACTGTTGTGACGATCAAAGAGTACGGCGCATTCGTTGATATCGTGCCGGGTCTCGCCGGACTTGTTCACGTTTCAGAGATCGCTGATGAGCGCGTAAACGATCCGAACGATTACCTCACTGAAGGTCAGCAGATCGACGTGAAGGTTCTCGAAGTGGACCGCTTCGGTAAGATCAAGCTTTCGGCCCGTGCCGTTAAGCCTATCCCGAAGAAGGCAAAATAATGTCTCCCGTCGCCGCCGACCCCGTAGAAGTTAAAATCAAGACCCTGGATCATTACGATCCGGGGTTTGAACTTCCTTTCTACGCAACTGCGGGTGCCGCCGGTGCTGATATCCGGGCCTCCATTCCGGAGAAAAAATCCATCACGATCAAAGCGGGGGAGAGAGTTCTCATCCCGACCGGCATTGCGATGGAAATTCCCCTGGGATATGAAGTGCAGGTTCGTCCCCGTTCGGGTCTTTCTTTAAAATCTCCCCTTATGATCGTGAATGCTCCCGGGACCATCGACTGCGATTACCGCGGAGAAGTGAACATCATCGTGGGAAATTTTGGATGTGTAGATTATGTAGTTGAGCACGGTCTCCGGATCGCTCAGCTCGTTTTGTGTCCTGTGACCCAGGCGAAATACGTCACGACTTCCACCCTCGGGGAAACTCAGCGGGGAGCGGGCGGCTTTGGTTCAACAGGTACGCGCTAACAAAGGACAAAGAAATGGAAATCAAAATTCCTTATACGCAGATTACTGATAAGAACAAGGGTTATGAAGAAGCGAAGAAACGCATTCCTGAAGTCATTCAGAAGTTCGGTGTAACTGCTGATGTGAAGACAGACGATGCCAATCATACCTTCACGGCAAAAGGCACCGGCTTCGAAGCGAAACTTCAGTTCCTGGAAAAAGAAGTCATCGTGAATGTCGATCTCGGCTTTTTCCTGAAGCCCCTGAAAGGGAAGATCACTGAAGTGATCGAGAAACAAATTAAGAAAGTTGTATGACCTATAAATGTACACTCTGGCCCTCCGGTGAAGTGATTGAAGTAGACGGCGAGCGCAGTCTCTTCGAGCAGCTCAAGAAGGCCGGGAAGAAAATCAAATCGAGTTGCGGCGGGTGTGCTACCTGCGGCGACTGCGTGATCATCATCAAATCCGGTGAACTCAATCTCAATCCTCAGCCTTTTGAGGAAACCCGTCTTCTGGGAAATGTGTTTCACATCACTAAAGAAAGACTTTCCTGTCAGACTAAAGTGACCGGGGACGTCACCATTGATATCTCCGCCCACGAGAAAAATTCGTCATCTTCTAAAACGGACCCTAAAACAGTGTCAAAAAGTTCCCAGGTGCTGGTAAGAAAGCGCGAAGAAATCGAAAAATCGGTTAGACTTAGTGAGGAAAAAGCCCAAGAGAAGCCTGCGGACACATGGTACAAGCACTGGGAAAAGGGGTCTGAGACAGATCCCACGGCCCCGACTGCTCCCAAGCGCCTCGGCGGAAATAAACGAGTAAAGCCTTTTAGATATAACGATAAAGACGAAGACGACTCACACAATTGAAGGAGTAAAACATGTCTCAGACTATGGCCACAACCGCCACGGCAAAAGATCTGGCAGTTGATGCAAACAAGTTTCCGCCAGGGATCAGTTACATCGTAGGTAACGAAGCGTGCGAACGTTATAGTTACTACGGAATGAAATCCATCCTCGTAGTTTTCATGATTCAGGTCCTCCTGTTTCAGGAAGCTCAGGCAACATCAACTTATCACTTGTTCTCTGCTGCTTGTTATCTACTTCCGGTTGCAGGAGCTTTCCTCGCAGACCGTATCTTTGGAAAGTACAAGACGATTCTATATCTCTCACTTGTCTACTGCCTGGGTCACGCTGTTCTTTCCATCTGGGAAAACAAAATGGGCCTTTATTTTGGTCTGGGTCTTATTGCGGTCGGATCGGGTGGTATTAAGCCATGCGTATCTGCTCACGTAGGTGACCAGTTCAAGGCGAACCAACAGCATCTCATGAAGAAAGTTTATGAACTCTTCTACTTCATGATTAACTTCGGATCATTCTTCTCGACTCTTATCACCCCATGGACTCTCAAGGCTTACGGACCGTCTGTTGCTTTCGGTATTCCGGGTGTTCTCATGCTCATCGCTACTTTCGTCTTCTGGATGGGCCGTCATAAGTTCGTTCACGTTCCTCCGACGAAGTCTGATGGACACGGATTCATCAACGTCGTTTCTTCTGCCTTCAAAAATCAGAAGAATCGCAAGGCCGGTCAGAGTTTCCTGGATGCTGCCATGAGCGATGGACACACTCAGGAGCACGTTGACGGAACAAAAGCCGTTCTCGATATCGCAAAACTCTTTTCAGCTATCTCTGTGTTCTGGGCACTCTTTGACCAGCACGGGTCTTCATGGGTTATTCAGGCGACTAAGATGAATCTCGTTTTCATGGGAATCAAATTTGAGGCCTCTCAGATTTCTGCGTGGAACCCGATCATGGTTATGGGACTTATCCCGCTTTTCTCACTCCTGATTTATCCAGCCATCGATAGAGTGTGGAAGACAACTCCTATCCGTCGTATGACTCTTGGTATGTTTGTCGCTTCTCTGGCCTTCGCGATCGTTGCTATGATCCAGATGGCAATGGACGGAGGAGCTGATATGAACGTGATGTGGCAGTTCTGGCCATATCTCGTCATGACCATGGCGGAAGTTATGGTTTCCATCACAGGTCTGGAATTCGCTTATACTCAGGCCCCACGTGCTATGAAGTCGACAGTCATGTCACTCTGGCTCCTGACTGTATTCTTCGGTAACCTCATCACGGCCTACGTCTCAGCGTTCGGTGAGACCATGTTCCCGGTGGCATCTGCAGGTTACTTCTGGTTCTTTGCTGCTCTCATGGCCGTATTCGCAGTGATCTTCATGTGGATGGGTACGAGATATAAAGTTAAGAACTACATGGAGAAGTAATACTTCTTCTTAGTTTATCTCAAAAAAAGAAGGCCCGCTTGCGCGGGCCTTTTTTTTTCTGTGTTATTCCATTTCGTTCGGGAAGTAGAGCGGGTTAAAGAATCCATTGGTATCCAGGGTAGTGTAATCCCCTTGCGGATACGTTCTCCAGATGGTGATCCCCGGAGTGTAGACTGTGCCGCCATCTTCTCTTTCCATGTCGATCAGGTCATCCCAGTCATGAGCATCGTTGAAGGCGTTCCAGCCGTCAGGATCTCCGGAAACTTCATCCGTATAGGGAACGTCCTGTCGCGCCAGAGGTGGGAGAAGATCAACGTCCGAGATCCTCGCAAAAGAAACGTCGGTAAGCGATGATGAATGCACGCGGTCCCAGTCTCTTACGACCATTCTGATTCTGGCCTTCACGTCGAAAGCATTATCAAAACAGTACATAGTATAGAAAGCGTTCGTCTTGTTTCCATTGAGGCCTAAGAAAGGCTCGGCCGCGAAAGGTTTGTGAGTGGTGAAAGTATTCAACTCAGCTGCAAATGTCTGGTTTGCAGAACTCACCAGTGTTGTGCCGTTCATGCGTTTGTTATCGCTGTAAAGGGCCATGAGTTCTGGATTAAAGTCATACTTATAAACCGGATCTCCGAATGAACTCAAATATGAGCTTGTAAGGGCCGTATCATCAGTATCAATTGCTGTACCGTAAT
>JAKFFP010000091.1:0-20597 GCA_036675045.1 Bacteriovoracales bacterium
CCCCCATCGTGGATTTCATTGGCCGCACCGGGCTAGAGCTCCATCTCGCGATCGGCGCCCGGTACTACTTCTAGTCCACGTAAATTTTTTCTTTGATCGAGACTTTCTTGCCGGCGATCTCGGTAATTCTGATCTCTCCACCCAGATTTTTTTCGACAGGTTTTTCCCGGTTCAAGGGATTGATCTGAACTTTATAGTCTGCTTCAAACCTGACCTTCCCTGGTTTCCCATAGAGAATTCCTTCGCGCATCTCAATGGTCATGATGGGTTTTGATTCAAATGTTGCGTGGACCGTATTCTGATTTTTGACCCGGTCATAGTACTTGAGATTTCTCAGCTTGAAGTCAGAAGGAAATGGCTGGAAAACTTTCGGCTGAACTTTTCCTTCCACGTCGCACCCTTCATGAAAGGTGAAAACAAGAGTCACCGGTTTTCGCATCAGGAGAACATCGGCCCAATCAATCTTTTCCGTCTGACACTTATCCACCCGGAAATTTTTGAGAAGGGAACTCATGGCCTTTTTTGGCCCGGGGAGTAGAGGCGAGATGAGGGAGCGTATAGAGCTTCTGGCCTCTTTAATTTCATTTGTCGTTGCGTGAAGCTGGTGAAAACTCATCGCGATAAAAAGCAGGATATACATTTATTGGTCTCCAGAGTCGCCTATAGTATTATATATCACAAGGAATCAGGTGAAAGAAAATGGATGATAATTTACTTCGCGGGAAACACATCCTTGTCGTCGATGATGAAGTCGATTTAAGAGAAATTGTTGCCTCTGAACTTGATTTCATGGGTGCCGTGGTTGAGCAGGCGGGAAATATCACCGCGGCTGACGCCATCCTTAAACAAAAAAATATCGATCTCATCATCTCAGATATCCGCATGCCGGGAGGAACCGGTGTGGATCTTCTCAAAACGGTGAAGGCCAGAGACATCCTGAGACCGCCGGTCATTCTCATCACTGGCTTTGCGGACATCACTTCGGAAGAGGCCTACGCTTTCGGCGCCGAAGCTCTCCTCAATAAGCCCTTCCAGCTGGATGAACTGATCCAGGTGTCGGTTCGCCTGGTGCAGCCCCTCGAGAAAAGATTCCTCGAGGCCCCGGAAAGTCCGGCAAAGAGTCTCGCGTTTAGTTCTGATCTTCCCATGAAAGAAACTCATCACTTCGAATTGGGTCGGGGAGGAGTTTATCTCCTGACGAGCAATGACCGGAAGTATGAATTGGGGGAGGCCATTTCTTTCACGTTCAAATTTTCAGACATTGAAATTAAGGGCGTGGGAGTTCCGCGCTGGTCGAAGCTTTCTGAGATAGATGCAAAGCTCTGTCTGGGTCTGGAGTTTTTGCGACTCGAAGAAAAGTCTTTCAACTTCCTTCGCACTTATTGGGAATCTCCCGGACTCGCCTTTATTCCCAAGTGTCCTTAGTCCCGGAGCCAGTGACAGGTATATCCGCCGGGATTTTTTTTCAGGTAATCCTGGTGATAATCTTCCGCCTTATAAAATTTCACGGCGGGAAGGACCTGGGTCACGATGGGTCCAGGCCATTTCTTCGCTTTCTCAAGTTTCTGAATCGTTTCGTGGGCGATCTTTTCCTGTTCCGGAGAGTGAAAGAAAATCACTGAGCGGTACTGAGTTCCTTTGTCATTTCCCTGCTGATTCACCGTTGTGGGATCATGCATGCGGAAGAAGTATCCCAATAATTCAGCGTAAGAGAGTTTCGTGGAATCAAATTCCACCTGCACACTCTCGGCGTGATTCGTTGTTCCGAGCTTCACGATATTGTAGGAAGGATTCTCCACCGATCCACCGGTGTAACCCACTTCGGTGCCCAGAACTCCGGGAATATTCCGGATAATTTCTTCCATGCCCCAAAAGCACCCTCCGGCGAGTGTTGCGATTTCTTTTTTCATCGTTTTTGCCCCTAAATTAAAGCTCATGATCAGAGTCAGGATGAGGATTTTCATAGGCTTATTGTCTCCCGATAGATTCCTTCTATCAACCCTTCAAGATTATCGATTTTTCACGGGCCAGGAAGGGGGCGATAGTAAGCGTACCACTAAAACCTCAGGAGGTATTTATGTTAGGTATTGGTAAGCAGTTTCCGGCCTTTAATCTCAAAGGTGTGAGCGGAACAGATCCTAAAAACGCTTTTACAGACATTCACAATCAGTCATACGAAGGGAAATGGCTGGTGGTCTTTTTCTATCCGAAAGATTTTACTTTCGTATGCCCAACCGAGATCAAAGGTTTTGGCGACCTGAATAAAGATTTTAACGATCGTGATACTCAGGTATTGACCGCCAGTACGGATAACGAATTCGTCCATCTGGCGTGGAAACAAAATCACAAAGACCTCACGAATCTTCCTTTCCCGATGCTTTCGGATATCAAGCGCGAGCTTTCTTCGGCCCTGGGAATTCTGGATGAAGCCGAAGGTGTCGCTCAACGGGCCACTTACATCGTCGATCCGGGTGGAATTATCCGGTACGTTTCGGTGAACGATATGAGTGTGGGACGAAACCCGAAAGAGGTGCTGCGCGTCCTGGATGCCCTGCAAACCGATGAGCTTTGTCCATGTAACTGGAGTAAGGGCGACGACACGATCAAGGTCTAAGGAGGTCTTATGAGTCTAGAAACTTTAAAAGATGTGGTGAAGGACTATGGAAGAGATATTCGCATTAATCTTGATACGGTTCTTTCAGCTGAAGGTGCGCCTGGCCTCACTGTGGATCAGATTTTCGGAACTTTTCTTGCAGGGGCCTACGCCAGTAAAAATCCGAAGCTCATCCAGCTCGCCGAAGAGATTGCCTCAGAAAAACTAACTGAGACAGAAAGAGAAGGAGTGAAAGCTTCCGCAACGATCATGGGTATGAATAATATTTATTACCGTTATCTTCATCTCCTTGAAGGAGAGGGCGCGGACGAGCTGAAAAAACTTCCCGCCAAACTCCGGATGCAGGTGATCGGGAAACCCGGAATTGAGAAAAGTAACTTTGAGATCTACTGTCTCGCGGTTTCTGCCATTACCGGCTGCGGAATGTGTATCAATGCCCATGTCCAGGAGTTGAGAAAGCAAGGGATCACTGACCTCGGGATTCAGAGTGCAATCAGAATCGCAGCGGTGACAAATGGAGCTGCTCAGGCGCTGGCGATTAGTTAATTATCTGGTAAACTGGTGAAGTGAATATACTTAAAGGCCCTGACGGGTTTGACCAGTTTTACAGTGAAATGTTCAAGGGACGCTGGCCTCAGTTGAAGGCGTCCCTTGCTCTTCCTAAAAAACACGTCGCGATCTTAAATCCGTTCAGTAAGTTCAAATTTCCTGAGGAACCAATTCAGATGACGGGAATCAATTTTCCGCATCACATCGCTGAAAATTTTCCTCATCCCGAAAAAACCGAAGAAGGTTATTTTAACTATTACCTGATGGACGCGGCTTCCATTCTCCCGGTGATCGCTCTTGATCCCATGCCCGGAGAGAGAGTGGTGGATCTTTGTGCTGCTCCCGGTGGGAAAAGCCTTCTCTGTGCTTTCAGGATGGAAAACCAGGGACTCCTGATTTCCAATGACCGGAGTGCCGCCCGCCGGGCCCGCATTCATAAAGTCTTTGATGAATACATTCCGAAGACCCATCAGAAAAATCACAAGGTCACTTCTTTTGATGCGAGTAAGTGGTGTCTCTACGAAAAAAGTCTCTACGATAAAGTCCTATTGGATGCTCCCTGCTCTTCCGAGCGGCACGTCCTGGCCGACCCCAAAGAGATCGCGCTCTGGGCACCAGGAAGAACCAAGGCGATAGCTGTTTCGCAGTTTGCGATGCTTGCTTCCGCACTGGATATCGTGAAGCCCGGAGGAACGATCGTGTATTCCACCTGTGCGCTCTCAGAACTCGAGAACGACGATATTTTCCGGAAGCTTCACCTGAAAAGAGGCGGCCGCTATGAGCTCATCCGGAAAGAGTTCCCCATCGGGGAGCCGACGGAATTCGGCTGGCAGGTCCTCCCGGATAATACGGGTTGGGGACCTTTTTATCTCGCGATCATAAAGAAGATCAGATGAAAGAGCTCATCATCGTTAAGTCCGGAGAAAATCCTGAAATAGAAAAAATCTGGATGGAAAAAGCGCAGGCGAAAATGGCGCGCTTTCATCCCAATCGCCTGAGGGAGTGGGTGAACGGCAGAGTGGCGCTGACGATCGCGTTTAAGAACATGATGATTGACATTGGACCCACGGATGAGTTTCTGGGCTATCACCAGATCAAAGGTCATGAAGATTTTCATTTCTCCATTTCTCATACCGGTAACTGGGCGGGAGCTCTTCTGGTGAAAGGGAAGGAAAATCCGGGGCTCGATATCGAAGGGAAAACCCGGGTGGTGGATGAGAAGGTTCTGGAGCGTTTTTCACATCCTGGTGATCATAATATCGAGGCCCTTCTTCTGTGGTCAGTGAAAGAGGCCGCCTACAAAACACTTCCCAAAGTGATTCAGGAAAAGATCTGGCTTCAGAGTATTCAGGTGGGTGCTGGAACTTTTTCCGGCGAAGGGTTTCACGGCTCCTGGAAGAAGTGCGAACATCCTGATCTTATGATCGTGGAAGCATTCCGATAGCCTTTGTCGGGTTCTCGACACATCATTTCCTATTCTCTAGAATTTTCTTATGAACGCCCGCCGCTACGTCATCTGCGACATTGAGGCCACCGGACTCCACGAAGACAGGGAACTGATCGAAATTTCTCTTATTACTTTTGAAGAAGAGAAGATCGTTGAAATTTACGAAACTCTCATCAATCCCGAGGTTCCGGTTTCATCTTTCATCAAAGAGTTTACGGGAATCACTCAAAGAGAGCTGGATCAGGCGCCGAAATTCCACGAGGTGGCGGAGAGTATCCGGATGAGAGTTGAGGGGAACACCTTTGTTTCCCACAACACCGACTTTGACTTCGGACTCCTTCAGAAAAAATACAACGAGCGGGGTGAGGAAATCCGCGCCCGCCAGATGTGCACCCTGAAGCTGGCCGAGGAGCTCATTCCCGGACTCATGAATTACAATCTCGATGCGCTTGCTACATTCTTCGGGATTAAGATTCGTGACCGCCATCGCGCAAGCGGCGACGCCCTGGCAACACTAGAGATTTTCCGCGAGCTCATGAAGCTCCGGATGAACACCAGGAGTTTTCCTCTCTGGCTTCCCCAGCACGAGACGATCCTCCGGGAAATTCCGAAGCGGGCAGGGCTTCTCGAACTCTTTGATAAGAAGGGGCAGCGTTTAAGAACTGAAGCCGTGGCCGATCTGGAAAAACGCGCGCGCGAGCTTCTGGAAGTCAAACTCCACAACCGCGAGCTGCTTTTAAAAACCCATGACATCAAATACAAGCTCATGGGATCGGCACTCATCGCGGAATTTGAAAGGCTCAAAATATCCCCGGTGAGCTATCACTGGGCGGTCGTCCTGGAAGGAAACGAAAGGGGACAGCAGAAGTTTGTGGTGAAGCCTTATCAAAAAGACCAGGAAGGAATCTGGTATTACCCGACCCACGCCCCGGCGCTAAAAAAAACGCGCGAGATGAACGGAAAACTCCAGGACCGGAAGTTTATCTACCAGGAAGGCGGCATATCCAAAGAGGAAATCGTCCGCTCAAATCACAAGGCCCTGGAACTTTCGCGGGCCGAGCTGTTTCCCACTCCCCATCTTATCATCATGGGGGAAGGGCGGACCCTTCATGAAAGATCATTCATCCTGATCCAGAATGAACATGTCCGGGGGTACGGCTTCACGGAAGCATCCGAAGAAAGTATCCTCCGGAATCCCGAGGCCCATCTCACCCGTTCCTATAACAGAAATCTCGGAGTGGATCTCGCGGCCAGGTACTATCTGCGGGTGTTGAAAAATCAGCGGCAAAAAACCGAAAGCTGGCGAAGCCTTTCCGGGAAGACTGTGGTAGAACTATGACCATGAATCCAAAACATTTTAAATCCACCAAGCGTTTCTCCGGCTTCCCCTGCACTCATCGTCAGTGGAAAGCTGAATCTCACTGCCGCTTCGTTCACGGATACTCCCGGGAGTTTTATTTCGAGTTTGCCGCCAAAGAACTGACCAAAGAAGGTTGGGTAGTGGACTTCGGGGGCCTCAAGGAGCTCAAGACCTGGTTGGATCAGAACTTTGATCATACTTTTCTCGTCGCTCAGGATGACCCGGAACTTCCGTCCTTTGAGAAACTCCATCAGAGCGGGGTAATTGATCTGCGCGTCCTTCCGAATCCCGGGATGGAAGGAACTGCCGAATACGTTTACCACAAGGCCTCTGAGATCCTGAAGAAACTCTACGGCGACCGCGCCTGGGTCACGCTGGTCGAAGTCCGCGAGAATGAGAAAAACTCGGCGATGTATATCCCGTGACTCTCTGGGATTCTTTTACCCGCTCCTCATGCTTTCCGGACTGCAGTTGTGAGTTCATGCAAGTGGATTCCTGGATCAGCCAGCCCATCGCATTCTGGAGTTCGCTGGCCTACCTTGTTCCCATCTTTTTAATCAAACAGAAAACTGAACTCACCAGGGCCTGGAGCATTTGTCTCATTGCTCTCACGATCTCCAGCATGTTTTGTCACGCGAGCTTCATCAAGCTCAGTGTCGCCATGGATTTTGCGAGTATCGGTATCATCATGGGATTTTTTTCCATCGTTCATTTTACGAAGGGGAAGAATCTTTATCCGGCACTCGCGATCTTATTTCTCCTGCAAATACTGGTGAATTTCAGCCTCGGGAAGTGGCCCAAGATCGCATTGAGCATTCTGATCTTTCTTCTGGCCTTCTATGAAATGATCCTCACTTACGGATTCTCATTTCTTAAGTCCAAAAACCTTCTGCGCTCGATGCTGATTCTCAGTCTTTCTTTTTTGATTTTTCTTCTCGATGATCAGAGGATCTTTTTCTGTGATCACTCCGGGTGGTTCGCGGGCCACACGCTCTGGCATCTGGGAACTGCGGCTTCAGCGTATTTCTACAGTAAGTGGCGTTTTATGGACGATAAGTCCGCATAGCTTCGAGCAGGAGATGATCCTCTTTTTCCGGCACATACTCCAGCGTACTGAGTTTCGAAAGTCCCGGTAACCTGGTTTTTTCCACCCAGTCTTCAAAGTATTTCTCTTTCTCCGGATGATAATGAATGAGTGCCGCCTTGAGGCATTTCAGGGAATGGATCGCGTACGCATTCATGTCCGAGATGAGATACTCGAGTTCCCACTTGAAGTCCTCATTCTCCAAGAGCTCCTGGAAATGGTTTTCCTTCAGGCAGAAATCCAGGAACCAGTAGAGGGAGAGTTGACCTTCGTAACATTCGTTATGATAGTAAAAGTGATCGGCATGGATGAGATCGTGCATGATAAAACTAAGCGGATCCCGTTCCCCTAAAACGAAACGGTGCAAATCTTTCGTAAGAAGTGTCACGCATCTCTTGCCTTCTTTCTGTTGCTCGAGAACCTCTTCCGGCCGCGGGATGTGAAACATGAGGATGAGGGGATAAGCGGCCATCGACCACGAGAGAAGAGACCGGTTCACCGTCTCGGGCGTCGATTTCAGAGCAAAAGAATTAAAAATTTCCCCGAGAGTTTCGGGAAGGCGCTTCTGGATATTTTCTTCAAATCGAAGCGGAATGTTTTTCACCGGAAAATTCATTTCATGGGGAATTTCAAGCGCCGGCCTCTTTGCTCCCAACCACGCCTTCGGAAATCGGGTGGAGAGGTAAAGAATCACATAAAGCGCGCATAATTCAGCATCAGTGATGCTTTTTTGACGGTGAAGAGAGAGCAGTGGGGCCAATCCGGCCTCAATAACGGGTGCCTCAAGCTTCAGCGTTTCAGGACTGACTAACTTTTTCTTAAAACGCCCTGCTCTTGAGGAATTTTTCATTAGATTATTCGGAGTCATCTTGTAAGATGTATGTAACAAGGCTTGTTAACTGTGACAAGCAATGTCCTAGGGAGGGGAATTATGACATGGATGAGCCTCGAAAAGATCTGGAGACAAGCTGGACGTCACAATGTCCGCGTTCGTTTCTGCGACTGGTCCCACCAAATCAAGTTTTTTCACATTCAGGGTGAAAGCTCTGACGGGAAACGTTTTGTTGGAGCTCTCGACAATGGCGAGAAGATGTCATTCCCGAAGAAGTCACGCGGATGGCTTTTGTATCAGGCAGAAGACGAGTATCAGCAAGCACATGCGGTGTAATGTTTAAATGAGGGCACCTCTGGTGCCCTTTTTTTTAATCGGCTTCCACAAAAGCGCCTCTCCGGGTGGAACCATGTGGTGGGCAGGTGAAACTTAAGATTTCGCTGTCTGATGAGTTTTCAACGGATCCGTTTTCTTACGGACGTAAACGATTTTCTCTACCACTGCGATCAGAACGTTCTCTTCATCAAAGATCTCGACCTTGAAGGGCCAGTTCACTTTTACTTTTTCTTCGACGGCAGCTTTGATCTCATCGATCACTTCCTGGGTGAGTGTGAATTCCGCACGAACTTTCGAGCGTCCAGGTTTCTTGAAATCAATGGAAGCGGCCTTGTCCCACACGATGTATTCGGGACCTAGATTTTTAATCAGCATCAGCATGTACCAGGGATCGGTCATGGAATAGAGTGAGCCGCCGAACTGGGTACCCATGTAGTTCTTGTTATAAAGAGTGAGCGGCATCTCGACTCTGGCGTGACGAAAATCTTTCGACATCTTTGTGAGCTTCACGCCGGCGCCGACATAGGGCCCGTAGAAGTTAATCAATCGATCAAGAAACAATTGCCGGATCTTAAACGCGAAGTCTTTCATCAGAGTGCTTTCCCCAGCTGGTCGTCGCGCATGACCGCTGAATGGGATTCTGCGTGGGCGATGAGATCACCGGTGGGCGACTTCACTTCTGCCCGGAGAAAAATAAAACTCTTGGTTTTTTGTAAGACAAAGCCTTCCACGATGACATGCTTCATGGTTTCCGGAAAGGCACGGAGATAAGTCACGTTCAGGGAAAGCGTCATGCAAGGGGTGCCCGCAGTCATGTAGGCCAGAGGCCCCAGGACTTCATCAATCGCGGCCGAAAGGAATCCACCCTGATACAATCCAACCGGATTAGCGAATCTTCTTTGATAGGGAAAGGTCGCCGACATTTTTTTTCCAGGTACAATCTCCGTATATTCCACCCCGAGGGTTTCATTCGACGGAGGAGGAAAAAGAAAATCCTTTCCGGTTTTCTGTTTCAGGTCTTCGCGCCACACTTTAAGCTTTTCCAGCCATTCCGTATGAACACTCATTCTTCCACCTTCATCATTTTTAAAAAGGTTTTGAGATTCTTCGTCACGATCGCCGGATCTTCCACGATCCGCGCCAGCTGGATACTGCCCTGGAGAAGACCCATGGTGGTAAACACAGCTTCATTGACGGTCATTTTCATACCGCTTTCTTTTTTAATTTCTTTAAAGAGTGAAGTTAACCACTCACGGTGAAGCTCATGCAGCTTATTGATCTCCGCCTGCAGCTCTTTCGGTACCAGGTGCCATTCAAGACTCATGGCCCCGACCGGACACACGCGCTGTTTTTCACAGATCCAGGTGGTAAGTTTTTCGGCGTAAGCGATAATTTGTTTTTCCGGAGAGAGATGTTCATTCTCTTTTGCCCAGGCGTTGAACGCCGACTGATAATAGCGATAGAGCTCAATCGCCAGGGCGGTCTTAGAAGGGTAGTGATGAAAGAGACTCGCTTTTTTTATGTTGAGCTTGTCCGCCAATTCCTGGAGGCTGAAGCCATTCAATCCCTTGGCGAGAAGCATGCGGCTCGCTTCGTGTAATAACTCAGATTTTGTGGATGTGGACATTTTTCCGGACCTCGCTTATACTGGCATTATACCCTACCGATCGGTAGGTTGTCAAAAAAGAGGATGAAGTTATGGCATTTGCAAGAAAAGTAGCAGTGATTGATGGCGCCCGTATTCCATTCGTAAAATCCCTCGGCACTTATCTGGGACTATCAAACCAGGAGCTTCTGGAGACATCGCTGAAAGCTCTGGTAGCGAAAAATAAACTCGAAGGAAAACTCTTAGGAGATGTTATCACGGGAACTGTGATGAATCATCCTTTTGACTGGAATCTCGGCCGCGAAGTGGCGATTGGTTCCGGGTTGGCACCTGAAACACCGGGAATGAATATTCAACGCGCCTGCGGGACCGGACTTGAAGCGGCGAATCTCATAGCCCTTAAGATCGGCGCAGGACAGATCGAGTCGGGGATCGCCGGAGGCAGTGATACCAATTCTGATATTCCGCTGATCGGTCAAAGAAAACTTACGCACTTTTTAGTAAGACTTCAGAACGCGAAATCCATTCCGGATAAACTGAAAGCTCTCGCGACTTTTAACCCGGCCCTTTTAAAACCGCAGATGCCGGTGGTGCGTGAACCACGTACTGGTTTATCCATGGGTGAGCACTGCGAGCTCATGGTGAAAGAATGGAAGATCTCCCGCGAAGATCAGGACCAGTTGGCTTTTGAGTCTCACCAGAAAGCGGCGAAGGCCTTCGAAGAAGGTTTTCATGATGAGTTCCTGGTTGAGTTCAAGGACATCAAGCGCGATCCGATCACAAGAAAAGATACGACGATTGAAAAGCTCGCTAGACTCAAGCCGGCGTTTGATCGCTCGGACAAGGGAACACTCACCGCCGGGAACTCCACTCCATTAACTGATGGCGCATCGGTTGTCCTTTTAGGTTCCGAAGAATGGGCGGCAAAGAACAATCTCAAGGTCCGCGCTTTCCTCACAGATTGTGAAGTCGCAGCGGTGGATTTTGTTCACGGAGAAGGTCTTCTCATGGGCCCGACACTTGCGGTCTCACGGCTTCTCGAGCGAAACAAATTGTCTCTTCAGGATTTTGATTTTTACGAGATCCATGAAGCCTTCGCGGGCCAGGTTCTCTGTACCCTCAAGGCCTGGGAGTCAGACGAATATTGTAAGAAAGTGCTTAAGCGTGATAAGGCGCTGGGAAGCATCGACAGAAATAAGATGAACGTGAAAGGCGGATCTCTTGCTCTCGGGCATCCGTTCGCTGCGACCGGCGGAAGAATTCTGGCGGCCGCTGCAAAACTCCTCGAGCAAAAAGGCAATGGCCGCGTTCTCATCAGCATCTGTACCGCAGGTGGGATGGGAGTTGCTGCGATCGTGGAGAGATAGTATGCACATGCTCCTGAGAACGTTGTGGGTTTTCTTTACCAAAAAGGCACTGACCAAAGTGAGTGCCTTTGATGAGACGGAAATCACCATGCGGGTTCTCCCGGTGGATCTTGATCTACTGATGCACGTAAATAACGGCGTGTATTTTTCCTTCATGGATTTCGGACGCTGGGACATGATCTTCCGCAATGGTTCCTATGATCTCGCTCAAAAGAATGGCTGGTACTCGGTGGTGGCGGGCGAAACCATCAAGTTCAAGCGCTCGCTTAAACTCTGGGATAAATTTACACTTAAGACCCGGATCATTGGTCACGATGAAAAGTATTTCTTCATTGAACAGATATTTACTCTCAAGAATCAGGAGATGGCCCGCGGGCTGGTGAAAGTACGGTTCCTCAAAAAAGCGGGTGGTACCGTGGGAACTCCTGATGTGATCCGGGGACTTAATCTGGAAGAGAAAAGAGCTGAAGAACTTTCTCACGACTGGTCTCAGCTCGAAGCAAAGTATCTCTAGTATGAAATATCACACCATCATTCACCAGAGGAAATTAGGCGATAAGCTTTTTGTGGTGGAGGCGATCAGAGACCTCGATGAAGCAATCGACATGCTTTGTGATTCGCTTTCGGCCGATGAGCAGCAGGATCCTTTTGCGCCGGATCTTTGCCCGTACTTCGGGATCTTCTGGCACGCCTCCGAGGCGCTGGGAGTTTTTCTCAATGATCATCCGGAACTCGTCCGCGGAAAAACAATTCTGGAACTTGGTGCGGGCCTTGGTTTTCCCTCGATGGTCGCGGCCCATCTGGGTGGAGATGTTTTGTGCACGGACTTTCATCCCTTAGTGGAAGAGTATTTTCAAAGAAACTGCGAGCACTCGCAGGTTACGGCAAAGTATCAGCGGCTCAACTGGCGGGAAGAGGGGTTGAGAAAGTTTGATGTGGTGATGGGATCCGATGTCCTGTACGAAAGTCAGCATCCGCTGGATGTGGCGAGGGCCTTACTGAAATTTGTAAAACCGGGCGGGAAGATTCTCCTGTCAGATCCGGGCCGAAATTATCTGCCGAAGTTTCTCGAGGCGATGAAAAAATCCGGGACGCAGGAATCCGTGGAAATGGTTTCCGTAGGGGAGAAGGTTTGTCTGGTCTATGAATTTACTACTGAAGGTATTGAGTAAAATAGTAGAGAGAAAACGCGGCGGCCATCATGGTAAACTTCAGAATCATCTCTCCTCCTAAGAAAGAATTCAGGGTTAAGTACCATCTTAGAGGAATTCAAGTGCACCGCAACTGAATTATGACCCCGGCAAAACTGATCAGCTCTGTCGGGATCGTGTCGATTCCTAGTATTTAACGGCGCAGCCGTAAGCTTTGGTCGTAGTGACCGCAACTTTTTTCCCGGCGATCAGAGCATTCAGTGCCTCGGCGACGTAATTTCTCGCCCCCTTCACACTGGCCTCATCTGTATCGGGTTTGTCGTCAATTGCCCCCTGGTAGGCGAGGGTTCCGTCTTTGGCGATGACGTACATATGCGGAGTCGTTTTTGCTCCATAAAGCTGGCCGACAGTTCCTTTGGTATCGAGCAGAACATCGGTCGCCACTGATTGATACTTCGTTTTGTCAGCAAGACCGTCTCCGGGAGTGACGTAGCCCTGTTTTCCCTCGGCAGAAGAAATCACGGAAAGCCATATCACACCATCTTTCGTGTATCTTCTCTGGAGTGACTGCATGTTCTGCGAATCGTAGTGCTTTCTCACGAACGGACAGCCGTAATTGAGCCACTCGAGAACAACAATTTTTCCTTTAAGTGATGAAAGAGAAACTGGTTTTCCGGAAACTCCTTCAAGCTTAAAATCCGGAGCAGGTTTGCCTGTTTCAATGGCAAAGGCACTCAGAGAGAACATGAGAAGGATCAGAAATTTCATGTGGGCTCCTTTATCTTGATAACAAGCTTAACGTTACTCCAGTGGTCAATGTGACAAAATTTCAGTGACACTGATGGTCTAAATGGCCAAACAAGACATGAATTTGTTATATTCTCTGCACTAATTATTTGAGGAGTGCCCGTGGGACGTAAATGGAACAACATTAAGATGAAGAAAGCTGCGACGGATAAGCTTAAATCGCAGCACTACACCAAAGTCCTGAAAGAAATCACCATGGCGGTGAAGAACGCGGGCCACGCCGAGGTTGAGGCAAACTTCGCTCTTAAAATCGGTCTTCTGAAAGCACGTCAGTTCAACGTTCCGAAAGACAACGTTGATAAGGCGATCAAGAAAGGTCTCGGAGAAGGTGGGAACACCATCGAAGAAATCAATTACGAAGGATACGGTCTCGATGGAGTCGCGATCTTCATTGAAACGGCCACGGATAATCCCACCAGAACCGTAAGTAACGTCCGGTCCTATTTTAACAAGTGGGGCGGATCCCTCGGGACTCCCGGATGTCTCCAGTTTGTTTTCGAAAGAAAGGCCACGTTCACCATCAAAGAAGAAAATCTCGGTAAGATGTCTCCGGATGATCTCATGATGGAGCTCATCGATTTCAATATCGATGACGTTGAAGTGGAAGATGGATTTGTTACCGTGAAAGGTCCGGTCGAGGCCTATGGTGATATTTATAAAAAACTCGAGTCCATGAAAATTGAAGTCGAGGAATCAGGCCTTGAAAGACTTCCCCTCAATACCAAGGAAGTCTCAAAAGAGTCGTTCGATAAAATCCAGCGTCTCATCGAAGTGCTGGAAGAAGATGATGATGTTCAGAAGGTTTACCATAACCTCGAATGGAACGAAGCTTTCGCCCAGTAAAATTGCCACTTTCCGGGGTCCTGTCCTGTCCGGGACCCTAGTCCTTTCCAGTAGTTACCTTCCAGCTTTGTTATTTCCTTGACCCCCCTTAGACTTGTTTCAACCAAGGAAATCTCTATGAAGATTGTGGTCGCTTTCATGGTTCTTATTTCGGTGGCAGCCGCCTCTGCACAGGTCCAGGTGTATGAAAAACTCACCATCAATAAACCTACCCAGAAGACAGGCCAGACCGTTAAGGCCCCCGCACCCCCTAGAAAAGGCAAATAACGCCATGTGTCAGTGGAGATATTACACGCTGCACTAGGCGATCAGTTTCACCCCCCAGTAGATAAAGGGCATGAGAATTCATGCCCTTCTTTTTTTCTTATTCTCCCAATCTGCCTTCGCTCTCTACGGAGGAACTCCGGTTGCGTCCCAGAAGCACCTGGTGAAGCTTCAGGTGAACCGCGAGGTCTTCTGTCAGGGTGTCGTGATTGCCAGAAACAAGGTTCTCACAGCTGGCCATTGCATTGAAGGGATGGGAGTGAAGCTCAAGGAGAATCCGCATTTTCTGACTTATTATCCGGAAACGGTTTCCGTAAAAGCGGGATCTCAAATCGTAAGAGCAAAAGCAATTACCTTTGCCGAAACAATGTTTGATTCTCACGACCTGTCTGCTGAGGATCTTGCTCTCATTGAACTCGATAGCCCCCTTACGAATGTGGAAGTTCTTCCCTTTGCTTTGAAGCCTGATCTTTTAAAAGGAAAAGGTGTCGTTCTTTCTTCGGGCGGTCAGGAAGCAAGTGTCGCCGTCAGGGCCATCGTGAGAGGGGCCGATTCATTCGTCATCATCAGCGAAGGCTCGAAGTCCGGGATTTGTCAGGGGGATTCGGGTGGAGCACTTCTTATCGTGAAAAACGGGAAGAAATATCTCGCGGGAGTTTTGGCCGCCAGGGCGAATGGTTGCGCGATTAGGCATTCAGTTTCCTACTTCCCGCGCAGAGAATTCAATTTCTGATACTTCTCTTAAAGAACAGCTTTCAGAACTTCTTTCGAAGAGGCTTCCACATCTTTGTGAAGGGAATTGCCATGAGAATCCATGGTCACCACCACCGGAAAATCTTCGACCGATAATTCCCAGATAGCTTCCGGTAATCCAAACTCTTCCCAGTATAGTCCATCCACCGACTTAATTTTTTCAGCAAGAACCTGGGCAGCTCCACCGACAGCGTGAAGATAAACGCAACCGTGTTCCCGGCAGGCATCGAGAGTTTTCTGTCCCATGCCGCCTTTGCCGATCACACCCACGATTCCGTAGTCGCGGATGACTTCCCACTGATAAGGCTCTTCACGGATAGAAGTGGTGGGGCCCGCCGCCGTGACTGTCCACTTGCCGGTCTTTTTGTCTTTCATTGTGACAGGACCGCAGTGATAGATGATCTGGTTTTTAAGATCAACCGGCGGCTTGTTTCCGTCGTGGATGTGCTTGTGAACAGCATCGCGGCCGGTGAAAAGTTTTCCGGTGATGAGAACCATGTCTCCCACTTTAAGTTCACGAACTGCTTCTGGTGAGAAGGGATAGTTAAGTTTCTTCATATTAGTACAACCACTTTTTAATAACGTTTTTCTTATCGAGAACAATTCCCTGGCGACGGAAGGCCCAGCACATATAGGAAATTGAGACAAAAAATGATGCCGGAACGCGGTTGGCGTGGGTCATCTTGCAAGAGATGAGAGTCGTCTTCCCGCCGAAGCCCATGGGGCCGATGCCGAGCTTGTTGCAGGTCTCGACGATCTCTTTTTCCATCTTATCGAGATCCTTGTGAGGATTCGAATCATCGAGCTTACGGAGAAGCTGCTTTTTGGCGTAGTAAGCTGAGTCCGCGCGGTCACCACCGACGCAAACACCGAGAGCTCCGGGGCCGCAGCCTTTTCCCTGTGCCTTGTGAACGGCATCGATCACAACTTTCCGAACGCCTTCAAGGTCACGGCCCGCGCCGAGGTTGGTATCGGGGAGCGAGTATTGAGCAGAAACGTTTTCGCATCCGCCGCCTTTTAGGACGAGTTTTACTTCCACTTCTTTTTTATTCGTTTCGTAAAAGTGAATCGACGGATGACCTTCACCGAGATTTGTTCCCGCGTTTTCTCCGGTCAGGGAATTCACGGAATTTTGCCGGAGGTAACCTTTCTGTGTCGCCTTCACGACCGCCTTCTTGATTGAGTCCTTGAAAGGAGTCTGATGAAATCCCGGAGGATGGTAAATGTAAAAAATGACTGTCCCGGTGTCCTGGCACAGAGGCTGCGATTTGATCTTCGCCAGCTCCATGTTGTCTTTGATGATATCCATCGCGTACGAAGCGGAAGTGTTTGCGGCTTCGGTTTTCCTCGCGGCCAGAAGTGTTCTTGCCACATCATCCGGAACGACCGTTGAAGTGATGCGGATAAGTTCTACGAGGGATTCAATAACCTGCTCATGGGGCCTTAATTTTTTAAGCGCTTTCTTCACGACCTTTTTGGCCGCCACTTTCTTTGTCATTGGGAATGTCTCCTGTGTGAGGATTATTTTAAGTCTCTGTGAGGGGTTTTAGAAGGGGAAAAACTTTGCTAGCGTGGATTTATGATCAAGGACATTTTCAAGGTCTTCCTGAAGCTCGGTCTGGTGGGTTTCGGTGGCCCCGCCGCGCACATTGCCATGATGAGAGACGAAGTCGTGGTAAAGAGGCAGTGGCTTTCGGAAAAAGAGTTCCTCGATCTCCTGGGTGCCACGAATCTCATTCCTGGCCCCAATTCCACTGAACTTGCCATCCACATCGGCCACCGAATGGGTGGCTGGAAAGGATTGTTGACCGCCGGTGTATCGTTTATTTTTCCCGCCTTTCTTTCGGTCTTAGCACTTGCTGTATTTTATGGAAAATACGGCTCACTTCCGGAACTCAATTCCATTCTCGCCGGCATCCGACCAGTAGTGACGGCCATTGTTGTTCTCGCTTTGATAAATTTCAGGAAGAACGCTGTTCCTGATTTCTCCAGAACGATGCAGGCCCTTGCCGCCGCCTTAGCGACTTTTTTCGTGCCTGAAGTCTTTGCGATCTTACTTGCGGGCCTTCTGGGCTTCATCAATGTGCGGCCAAAAAAGTTGTCAGTCTCTCCGGAATTATTTCTCGTGTTTATGAAAATCGGTTCAGTGCTCTTCGGTTCGGGCTACGTGCTTCTGGCATTTCTCAAATCAGAATTTATTGAAAACCGGGGCTGGCTGACAGAAGCGCAACTCCTCGATGCCGTGAGTGTGGGGCAGTTCACTCCTGGCCCGGTGTTTACCACGGCGACTTTCATCGGATACCTGATCGAAGGCTACCCGGGGGCCATCCTCGCGACGGTCGGAATTTTTCTTCCGTCATTCCTTTTTGTCGCTCTCTCGGCACCATTTCTTCCGCGGCTGCGCTCATCTCAGTCTTTCTCGCGCTTCCTCGACGGAGTGGTGGCGGGATCGTTTGCCCTCATGGCAATTGTAACTTTCTCACTGGGGAAGGCGAGTATCTTTGACTGGAAAACAACTCTCATCGCTACGGTGGCACTCGGAATACTCTGGCGCTTTCCGAAATTCAATTCTGCATGGCTTATCATCCTCGGAGGATCGATAGGTTACATCTTTTTCAGTTCTCATCCTTGACATAAAAAAATCTGAACACATCTTGTGAGCAAGAAACAAAATCCCCGAAGGAGGAGATATGATGAACTTACAATTAAGAACACTCAAGCATCCCAACTGGGAAAGAGAATTCGAGCACCTGTTTAATTTTGCCCGCGAAGACCAATGGTCTCCGGCGGTAGAGATCGCTGAAGAAGAAAAATTCTTCGCCGTATATCTCGATGTCCCGGGTTTAAAAAAAGAAGAAATCGATATTGAGATCAAAGATAACCGCCTGTTTGTCGCTGGTGAGAGAAAGGCCAGTGTGGATCAGGAAAAGGTTCTCCGTTCAGAACGTCGTTACGGAAAGTTTTCCCGCATTTTCACCCTTCCTCAGGATGTGAATACCGACGCCATCGAAGCACGGTTTGAAGAGGGTGTCCTCTCGGTGGTCCTGCCTAAGGTGGAGAAGGTTCAACCTAAAAAAATCGCCGTGAATTAACGAAAGGTATCCAGCATACTTTTCTGGAAACGGTGTTTCCAGGAACGTATGCTGGAACCCTGAGGGTTATTGAACGAGGTGAGAAAGATCCTGATTGTACTCACATGAGTAATCTTCATCGCCAGTGGATTCGTCACAGAGAGTGACGTCTGTGAGGTTGATCGCGCGAAGTTGAGCAGCGGAAAGAGTTGTGCCGCATCCGCCGACATCAGTTGTCCCGGTGGTAGGAAGAGACGTCACTTTCCCATTCTGAGTCATCTTTCCGGTATGAACCATTTGAGAACGTTCAGAGCAACGGATATCGTTCAGGTTCACAGACGAATTAACCTTGAAAGCACTGTTGATCTTAGCGTTCGCACCCAGTTCCCAGACGTCAGTCGAGGAGCCAGTCACTGACAGTTTGTTGTTAACGATGCTTACGGAGAATCCTGCGGGAAGGGCGGAACTGAAATCAGCGATAAGACGCTCGAGGCTTTCTTTCCTCACTTCGCGTTCTGTTTCGCGACCGGCCTCTGCGAAATCTTTTTCAACGAGAGTATAGATGTCATCACCGTTTATGTTCAGAATGGTTTCTGTGCTGGTAGAGTCAGCGTTCTTGGAAGTCACTGTGTATCTGCCGCCTTCATCAGCTGAGATGTCGAGCTCTGTTCCGATTGAGGTCTCTGTTGTCACCATACCAGGTCTTAAAGAGCGGATGGCCTCTTCAAATTTGTCCTGAGTTAGGGGATCGAGAGTTGCTCCCTCTTTTGCCTTTGATCCGCCATTACCACCGCAAGAAACGAGTACCGCTAATAATGTAATCACACCGAGGTTCTTCATACTGGTCCTTTGTTTGTGAAAAAATTTATGAAGAACCTTTACTACGAATAAAAATATGGTGGGGAATAAAAGTGACGCTGCGCAAAAGTTACCTGCGTGTAAAATTTTCATGGTATTCTCGGGGAGAAAATACAGGAGATTCATATGCACCAGATGAGCATTCAATATCGTGGCGGATTCAGAACTGAGGCCGTTCACCTGGATAGTAAAAATCAGATCATTACTGACGCCCCTAAAGATAACCAGGGACAGGGTCAGGCATTCTCTCCGACCGATCTCATGTGCACGTCGCTTGCGAGCTGCATGCTGACGATTATGGCGATGAAGGCGAAGGCCCTTGGTTTGGACTTCCCTGACGTAGCTGTGGATATTGAGAAGAAGATGCAGGCGAGTCCGCGGAAGGTTTCTGAGATTGTTCTGCGCTTTGACTGGAAGGGATTGGATGAGAAGTGTTCCCCGGATCAGATGAAGGAGTTGAAGGCGGCAGGGCTGAACTGTCCGGTGGCGATATCTCTTGATCCTTCGGTGGTGAAGACTCTTCACTGGTAGCATCGTCGGTTTCTGCCGGCGTTACGATCGCAGGGACGGCATCCATCATTTTCTTTTTTAAATCCTCCGGTGAAACTGCCGGAGGTAGACCAAATGAAATTTTGTCTTCCGTCGGGATGAGATTTGAGTTCGCGAGTCTTATCGCCTCATCGACCGTCATCTCCCGGGATAAAATGGCGGCCTTCATGGCGATGTGATTATTCACGGTCGCTCCGGAAATGAGTCTTGTTTTCAGATGAAGTTTTGCGTCACCCGTTTCGAGAATAATTTTCTTCGTCTCGGGGGGAGAGAGTTTGGGATTGGTATTCAGGATCTGGGCCGCGAGGTTAGAGATCCATGGCGCTGCCATGGAAGTCCCGCTGGAAGGGGAATAAAGTTCAGTCCCGTAAACTTTCGGAACGAGCGACATGATTCCCACGCCGGGGGCGCCGATATCAACCTTGTTAATGCCGTAGTTGGAAAAGCTCGCGAGATATTCTCCGTTCATGGCCGCGACGGTAATGGTATTGGGAAGTTTTATGCGTGAGGGATAATGGTGATAACGGTCATTATCAAGAGAGGAATTCCCCGCCGAAAAAATAAAGAGCATCTCCGGATATTTTTTGATGGTGCGTTCCCCGCGACGATAAAGCTCGCTGAAATAATGGTTCACCACTTCCTGAAGTTTCTCTTCCGGGATATCGGTCCCGGTAAGCTCACGATGCCTTTCCCGGAACTTCGTCACGATGTTCTTATAGGTAATCCCATAGGAAGCGTTGATCACTTCGATTTTTTTCTGGTGAAGATAGCGGCAGATCTTGGCGAACTTTTTTGAAACGCGGTCGACTGAATTCTTGATCTCTTCCCGGAACTTCATCTCAGGGGATCTGGATTCCAGAGGCTTTGAGACTTCAGTTGTTGTGTCTTCCACCGCCACGACCGGCGAGGGCATCTGGAGTCCGCGGATCGGGAAAATGGAAATGTTCTCGCCTTCCCGGAGAGCAATGCCCGCCACGAAGGTCCCGTGAGCGTGCTTCTTAAAGGCCTTGACTGAGGCCATGAAGTCTTTATCAGCGCTCTTTTTTTTGAACCATTCGAATTCAGAAAGAGAGAGACCTTCCTTGTGGCCCTTCGCCCGGAGGCCC
>JAKFFP010000332.1:0-3658 GCA_036675045.1 Bacteriovoracales bacterium
ATTCTTCGCTTTTTCATCGCGCAGCTGAGAGACGAGAACCTTCACCTGAGAATTGAGTGAGACATCGTGAGTAATATATCCCACCGGATCGAGACCCAGTGTCGACTGGAGAAGGATCTTCGTCGTGTCTTTGGAATAGAAAGCATAGCGAAGGCTTCCGTCTTTTACTCTCGGATGATTTCGGAACTGCACAGTTCCCTGACTCATCTTCGTCACATCAACAATCAAAAGATCAGGCAGGCCCGTTTGCGAAGCACCCCAGAAGTCTTCCAGCGTCTTATAGTGATGAGCAAAAATGTCCTGGGTTCTGAATGCAGTAGAAACGTCCTTTGCTCCTGAAAGATCATCCATCAGAATTGCAACGACGAGCTCTGTTCCTTGAGTAGTCATAATCACGGCCTCCATAGCCTTATATCTTCTATGGAATTATCGTATCCCGCTCCAGAAAGAAGCGGCAAGAGCTTTAAGGTCGGTCTGGTCAGAATTCGTCAATTTCCACGGGATCTGCGCAAATATTTTCTGTCTTTTCTCGAAGAGATACTTCATGTAGTTCTCTCCCTTAAGAGCGAGGGGCCTTACCAGAGGATCCATCGAGAGTCTTCGCCAGCAAGTTTCAAAGTCTGCGTCCAGATGAAGGATCTTCGCTTTCTGCGAGACCTGGCCGATATTTTCTTCGTTCAGGGCCCCGCCACCGAGAGCGAGAACTCCCTTTTCACCATCGATCAGCCATTCCCGCAGTGTTTCTTCTTCGTAAGAGCGAAATTTGTCCCAGCCCCACTCTTCAATCCACTCAACCAGGGATTTTTCCGGTTCACCATATTTTCTCATGATGAGCTCATCCAGATCTTCGCAAGTCCAGCCAGGGGGCGACCGGCGGGCAATATCCCTGAGGAAAGAGCTTTTCCCGGAGCCCGAGAAGCCCGCTATCAGAATTTTTTCGCAATCCGCCATTTGGGCCCTTGTGAGTTCGTGAATTCTCTCATATTAAACAGCGGAATCATCAAAAGGTCTTCTATGCAAAAACATGAAAAAATCGGCGCTCAGATAAATCTTCTCAAAGTGGCCGCCAACCAGACCCTGGATTTTGAATTTGACCAGGAAACAGATTGGATCAAAGACATGCTGGTCGAGCTGAATGAAAACGCCACCGACAAACAACCCGAAGAATGGCTGAAAGAGACGAGCCTGGTGGCCTTCGGGGAGATGACCAAGAAAGACAAGCCGGAAATGGGTGAATACCTTCTGGTCAAAGGCACCATCGAAGCGACCTACGCCACGGAATGTGTCCGGACACTGAAGCCCATGAAAATGGACCTCGATATCAGCTTTAAAGTCTGCTTCATTGATCAGGCAATGGCCGAAACCGAGCTATTCAAGGATCTCGACGAAACCTATGTCGACAATGATGTCTATGAGATCTATTTCTATGACAAGAGGACTATTGAATTCCAGGACATGATTCACGAGCAGATCTTCCTGCATGTGGATCAATACCCGATTCTTGACGCTGATAGTAAACTGGATGGAATAGAGTCCCCGGAAGCTTGATTTTAGGCTTGGCAGGAGGTCCGTTCTATATTAGAAATAGAAACTCATTTTTAAACAGAATACTATTGTATCTCGATATCGGAGGCATTTGTGGCAGTACCTAAGAAAAGAACCAGCGTTTCCCGGAAAGGCTTAAGACGTGCTGGTCAACATCACAAGCTTTACAGAAAGTTTCCACAGTCATGCACAAACTGCGGTGATTCTGTACTTCCTCACCACGTTTGCCCCGCTTGCGGTCATTACAAAGGTAAGCAAGTTATGGAGATAAAGGTTAAGGCAGAAGCCGAAGCCGCTCGGGTCTAATTACTTAAAAGATTTTTTATAAGAAAGCCTTCGAAAGAAGGCTTTTTTATTTTGAGGGGTATTTTTATGAAGCAGTTCAATACGAAAATCCTGGGCACCGGTTCTTACATGCCGGACAAAATCAAAACCAATTATGACATCGCCAAACGGGTCGACACTTCCCATGAATGGATTGTTGAGCGCACGGGGATTCATGAGCGCAGGATCGCTGATCTTTCTAAAGATGAGAATCCATCGGGAATGGCCGCGAAAGCAGCGATGAAAGCTCTCGAGGCCGCGAACCTCACACCAAACGACATTGACTGTATTTTACTTTCCTCGACCATGGCCGATCAACCGATGCCGAACGCAGCTTCCATGCTTCAGTTCAAGCTCGGGATCACAAATAACTGTCCCGCGCTTGACGTGAACGCAGCTTGTTCCGGCTGGATGTATCTCGTTCCCATGGCGGATGCCATGATCAAGACCGGCATGTACAAGCACATTCTTGTCGTCGGCGCAGAGATGCTCACAAGCTTCATCAACTGGGATGACCGCAACACCTGTATTCTCTTCGGAGATGGTTGCGGAGTCGCGATCCTCGGTCGCGCGGCTGAGAACGAGGACTCAAAAATCTATTCAACTGTTCTCTCTTCGGATTCTTCCAAGAAAGATCACCTCGCTCTCTGGGCAGGTGGTTCCAACAAGAAGATGACCAAAGAAATTCTCGATAGCGATGAGCAGTGGATGACCATGAACGGCCAGGAAATCTTCAAGGCCGCGGTTAAAACCATGGCCGCGCACGCTGAAAAAGTTGTTAAAGATGCGGAACTCACGATCGAGGATGTCGATTGGTTCATTCCACACCAGGCAAATCTCCGGATCATCGAGGCGGTTGGGAATCGATTCAACTTCCCGCCGGAGAAAGTCGTGATCAATGTGAACAAGTACGCGAACACGTCTTCTGCGACGGTTCCGGTTGCTCTGGATGAGCATATCCGTGCCGGCAAGATCAAGCGTGGGGACAATGTTCTTCTCGCCGCTTTCGGTGCAGGTCTCACAGCTGGTGCCGTTTTCCTTAAATACTAAGGTTGATACATGAAAGTTACAGTTGTATTTCCCGGGCAGGGTACTCAGTACGTCGGCATGGGAAAAGTGTTCTCCGACTTTGCCCACTTTGATCGCGCCAATGCGGCTGCCGGTTACGACTTAAAAACCATGATGCTCGAAGGTCCCGCGGAGAGCCTCAAGCTCACCGAAAATACCCAGCCCGCTATCGTCACCCACTCTCTCATGATGTTCGACGGTCTGAAGGAACTACTGAAGAATAAGAACATCACCATTGAGCGCGTCCTCGGCCACTCTGTGGGTGAGTACTCTGCTCTTGCGGCGGCAGGGGTGATGGAATTTGAAGACGCGGTTCGCGCCGTTCATTTCCGCGGAAAGTACATGCAGGAAGCCGTCCCCGCGGGAAAGGGCACCATGTACGCGATCTTGAAACAGGAAGAAGCCGTCATCCGTGAGGCCTGTGAAGCGGCATCAAACTCGGATGAGACGGTGCAGCCGGCAAACTTTAACGAGCCTTCGCAAATCGTTATCTCCGGAGACAAGCTCGCCTGCGAAAACGCCATCCGTTTGATGGAACAGCGATCTCAGGGACGGGTGAAAGCGATCGAACTCCAGGTCTCCGCTCCCTTCCATTGCCAGCTCATGAAACCGGCCGAGCTCAAACTTAAACCAGTGCTCGAAAGAATTAATTTCCAGCAACCGAAGTATCCCTACATCGCCAACATCGACGCCCATGAATACGGCACTGACACCAATCCGC
>JAKFFP010000035.1:0-3599 GCA_036675045.1 Bacteriovoracales bacterium
TCCGACGTATGTACGACGGTGACCGCGGATTTCAGCTTCATCACGTACGCCACCGAGGGAAATACGGACAAACTTACGACCGAGGGATTCAGCGAGTGATTTCGCAATAGATGTCTTACCAACGCCCGGAGGACCGGCGAGACAAAGGAGTGTCCCCTTCGTGTCGTCCTTCACGAGTGAACGGACAGCAAGATATTCTACGATACGCTCTTTTACGTCATTAAGTCCGTAGTGATCGGCATCGAGGATTTCTTTTGCTTTCGTAACAGAGTTGTCATCGTGAGTGTACTCATCCCAAGGGAGTGAGAGCATCCAGTCGACATAGTTACGAACAACGGCAGCTTCCGCTGACATTGGTGACATTGATTTAAGCTTGCGAAGTTCTTTGAAAGCTTTTTCACGAGCTTCCTCAGGCATCTTCTTAGCTTTGAGTTTTTCTTCCATCTCAGCAAGGTCGCCCTTGTCGTCTTTATTGCCGAGTTCTTTCTGAATCGCATTCATCTGCTCATTCAGGTAGTACTCTTTCTGAGATTTCTCCATCTGTGTCTTCACACGTGAACGGATACGCTTCTCAACGTTGATGATCTCGATCTCACCCTGCATCTTCTCAAGGAGAAGCTGAAGGCGGGTGTCGACATTCACAGCATTGAGGATTTCCTGCTTCTCAGGAATCTTCATCGTGAGGTGAGCAACGATGATATCAGCGAGACGGGATGGATCAGTAATAGACGAGATGCTCATAAGAAGTTCAGGAGGGATTCTCTTATTAAGCTTCACGTATTGTTCGAAGACGGACTTCACTGAGCGCATAGAAGCTTCTACTTCTACATCAGACTCGATGACGTCAGCGCACTTCTCTACTTCAGAGTAGTAGCCATCATTCTCGCAACGGAATGATTTGATTTTCGCTCTGTATTTCCCTTCAATGAGAACCTTCACCGTATTATCGGGAAGCCTCAACATCTGAATGATGGAAACAACTGTTCCAATATCATAGACGTCTTCTCTTTCAGGGTTGAGAACCGAAGCATCCTTCTGGGTAACCAGGAAGAGTTCGTTGCCATTTTTAGCAGCTTTTTCCAGCGCAGAAATAGACTTCTCACGACCAACGAAGAGCGGGACAACCATGTGGGGAAAGATGATTACATCTCTAAGGGGAAGGAGAGGGAAGTTGTTTTGAGCTTCAGACTTCTTAGAATCGGACATAGCACCTCCTGCGCATCGTCTCTCGGGAACCCAGATCTTCATTCATGAAGGTCTGTTATCTTAAGTATCCCATGAATCCACAGAAGTTTTATAGAAAAAAAAAGGCCCGGAATTAATTTCCGGGCCCGACTGATTTTAACGATTACTTCTAGTTAGAAGTTATTTAGTGTAAGGAAAACTAAGAAGCGTTCTCTATCTTCTTGGCCGCTTTGGCCCCGGTCTTCCCTTCTACCCGCTTCTTCCGGTCGCCTTCTTCCAGAATCGGCTTACCCGCACCGATGATCGCATCGCGGGTCACAATACACTTCGCTACCTTCTCGTTCGCTGGGAGATCGTACATTACGTCCAGCATGACCTGCTCGAGAATGGCGCGAAGTCCGCGTGCTCCAGTCTTGCGTTTAAGTGCTGTGCGCGCGACTTCCAGAATGGCATCCGGAGTGAATTCCAGTTCAATTCCGTCAAAGTCAAAAAGCTTTTGGTACTGCTTAATAACTGCGTTTTTCGGTTCAGTGAGAATCGATACAAGAGCTGCTTCATCGAGTTCCTCGAGCATCGCAGTGACGGGCAGACGACCGATAAATTCCGGAATAAGACCGAACCTTACCAGATCTTCCGGCTCGATTGCTCCCAGTGTTTCCAGATGGGATTTTTCGGCTTTTTCATTGGTATTCATCGCCGTGAGACCCACCGACTTCGATTTCGTCATACGCTTCTCAATGATCTTATCCAGACCAACGAAGGCCCCGGCACAGATAAAGAGAATGTTTCTCGTATCAACCTGGATGTATTCCTGCTGTGGGTGCTTGCGTCCGCCCTTAGGAGGAACGTTGGCGACAGATCCTTCGACGAGTTTCAGGAGTGCCTGCTGGACACCTTCACCCGAAACGTCACGGGTAATTGAAGGGTTTTCAGACTTACGGGCAATCTTATCGATCTCATCTACGTATACGATCCCGCGCTGGGCACGTTCCACGTCGAAGTCACAATTCTGGAGCAGTGAAAGGATGACGTTCTCAACGTCCTCCCCTACGTAACCCGCTTCCGTGAGAGTCGTCGCATCAGCGATAGCAAATGGAACGTTCAGGAACTTCGCGAGTGACTGAGCGATGAGCGTCTTACCGGAACCCGTCGGACCAGCGAGGAGAATGTTGGACTTCGTGAGCTCAACTTCGTCTTCGCGGGCATTGGCCTTGTAAGAGATACGCTTGTAGTGGTTATGAACCGCTACCGAAATGATCTTCTTCGCGCGGTCCTGGCCGATCACGTACTGATCAAGGTGGGCCTTGATCTCGTGAGGCTTAGGAACGCTGTCGGTAGAAGTCTTCGAAACAGTCTTCACCGAGTCTTCGTAGATGATGTCATTACAAAGTTCGATACACTCGTCACAGATGTAAACACCAGGACCAGCGATAAGCTTCTTAACTTCCTTCTGCGTTTTTCCGCAGAAGTTACAGTTTAAGCTGCCGTAGGATCCGCCTTTCTCTTTGCTCATATTCGCCTTTTTCGCTTTCGCTGTTACTTAGTGTCTTTTTCTTTTGTCTTCGCTTTGCCCTTCGGAATGATGATGTTATCGATCAGACCGAATTCTTTCGCACGCCCCGGATCGAGATAATTATCACGATCACAAGCCTTCTCCACTTCTTCATACTTACGTCCGGTGTGCTTGACGTAAATTTCATTCAGCTGTTTTTTCAGATCGAGAATCTCTCTCGCCTGAATTTCAATATCTGTTGCCTGTCCACGAGCACCACCCAATGGCTGGTGAATCATGATCCGTGAGTGAGGCATTGAATACCGGTGACCAGCTTCCCCTGCCTGAAGGAGAAGAGATCCCATCGAAGCAGCAAGGCCCACACAGTAGGTGTAAACCGGGCAGCTTACGTGTTGCATGATATCGTAGATACCAAGACCAGCGTAAACCGATCCTCCGGGAGAATTGATGTAAAAATGGATCGGGGCCTCAGGGTCACTTTGCTCCAGGAAAAGCATCTGTGCAACCAGAAGATTCGCGACCGTATCATTCACTTCGGTACCGAGAAAAATAATTCTGTCGAGGAGTAGGCGCGAGTAGATGTCGTACTGACGTTCCCCACGAGCAGTCTGTTCAATAACAATGGGATTGGGGATGTAGCCCATGGGCGTAGTCATGCTGATCCTTTTTTAGACGGGAAAATGTTGAGTCCTTTTGACAGGCTTATCGGAAAATTCGCGTCTCTTCTTGAGTTTAAATTTAAGGCCCTAGGCCCTTTTTTTAAAGATGGGCACTTCTTGTCATTCTTCAAGGTTATGGGTCATATAGTCTTGAAAAATAAGTCCTCCGGTACTAGATTCTTCAAGTCCAATACGTCTAAAAGACTAAGTATAAACACTCATTTTTGAGAAGGAGTTCCCTC
>JAKFFP010000082.1:0-3596 GCA_036675045.1 Bacteriovoracales bacterium
GCACACCGATGAACTTCACTGGCATCCCGGCGCCTTGTGGACAAAATTTTCACCAAACTTCCGCGAAGGCTTGATTGAAGTCTACGACGGCTTTTATCTTGAAAAAGATGATCTCTACCGGAAGGGTCTCACGAAGATCGGACTACTCGATACAGCGTGGCCCGCAGAAGATCAGACGAAGATCATGGAGATCTTCCGCCAGCACTTCGGTGCTGCCCAAACAGGTGAGGTCGCGTTCAAGCTCGAGAACTTAAAAGACGGAATCGTGAGCATGGCCCATTTCCTGCTGGAGAAAAAAACCCGGATCACGACTGACTTCCTTTACCTCGGAATTTATCTCGTCACGATGTACGGCACTCTCGAGGAAACCGGTGAAAAGCTTCCGGTAAAAGACATTTACCTATCGAGCCGCATCCAGATGCCTTTAACTTCCGTGAAATCGTGAATGACATATTCAGTGTGACCCTCAAGCTCCCAAGCCTCGTGTGAAGTAGCAATACCTACAGTCGTGCATCCCGCTTCATTCGCAGACTGAAGACCCGCCAGTGCATCTTCAAAGACCACGCAATCCTTAGGATCGATCTCCAGACGGTCGCAGGCAGTGATATAAATTTCCGGATCAGGTTTTCCATTCTCCACTTCCGAGCCGTCCACGATCACATCAAACCAGGAACGAAGCTGAAGATTGTCGAGAACCCAGTCGACGTTTTCCGTCGGTGCTGATGTCGCGAGACCGATTTTAATCCGATTGCGTTTCAGGCTCGCCAGAAAATCCAGAAGTCCCGCATGAGGAGTAAGGTCATCGTAATAGAGCTCGCGGTAAAGAGACTCTTTCTCTTCCGCATAGGCCGCAATCTCCTCATCCGTCGGCTCATCGAAAATCATCCGGAAAAGATCCCGATTGGTCTTACCGTTAAACTGCTCGCGATAGATTTCTTCGTTGAGCTCGAAGCCGTACTTTTCGGAAAATTCCATCCAGGCCCGGAAGTGAAACTTGTGGTTATCCACCACTACCCCGTCCATATCGAAGATAACAGCTTTGATGGCCATACCTGTCTCCTGTAATGGCTAAAAGTTTAACACCACCCGGGAGTTTTTTCCCTTAATATTGAATCCCCCGCCACCTCGGGATACCGTCCTGATATGAAATTCTTCATCCTTGCGCTCTTAAGCTTGCCCGCCCTTGCGATCCCGGAAAAAGACTATGCTACGGTCTGGAAGCGCGACGTCCTCGCCCCGATGGATGCCGTTCCGGCACAGGAATTCACCAATCATTTGGGAAAGAAAATCCGCTTCCGCACTTATATCCGTGGAGCAGGTCTTCCGAATATCGTCGTCTCTCCGGGTCGCCAGGAGCCGATGAAAAAATACTTCGAGCTCGTTCACGATATTCCCGATGCTAACTTTTATCTCATCGATCATCTGGGCCAGGGTGAATCAGATCGCCTGCTTAAAGAGCGCCAGAAAGGTCACATTAATCATTTCTCTGATTACGTAAAAGACTTCACCCACTTCATGAATCATCACGTTCTTCCTCACACAAAGGGCGAAAACCTCTACCTCATCGCTCACTCCATGGGTGGAGCGATCGCCACTCGTTACATGGATACCAATCCGGAAGCCTTCGACAGAGTTGTCCTATCCGCTCCGATGTATGACATTTACACCAAGCCGTATCCGGGGACATTTGCCCGCGCACTCGCCAGACTTCTCTTCAAGGCAGGACGTGGAAATACCTACGCTCCGGGGAGAGGACCATACGTGGCGGAAGAAGACGTCCTGGGGAAAAATGAATACAGCCAGTCAGAGGCCCGGATTGAAATGAACAAATACCTTTTTGTTGAGCAGGACCTGGGAATCGGCGGGCCGACCGTCAGCTGGGTGAATCAGTCATTCATCGGGACGAAAGGCATCCAGAATGTCGCTAAAAAACTCACCATGCCGATCATGCTTCTTCAGGCCGAGAAAGATGTGGTGGTAAAACCCGGGAAGCAGTTAAGTTTTTGTATGCAGGCAGCTCAGTGTGAAGTCATTTCCATGAAGGGAGCTTTTCACGAAATCCTCCAGGAAAAAGATGTGATCAGGGAGCTCGCACTGAAGCTCATCCGGAATCATTTCGATCTCTAACCGATCATCAGACTCCGCATGCTGATGGATGAATGGTGAATCTCATCGAAAAGAAATTTCACGTTCTCTTCTTTCCCGGCGGCACCCAGCACATATAGAAGCGGCAGATAGTGTTCCGGCGTCGGCACACTAAATCGTCCCTCATCCGATTTCTGATAATCATTCACCAATGCTTCATCATCCCGGGATTCAATTTTTTCTTTGGACCACTGATCAAATTTCTGGGCCCAGGGATAGGCGGGAGAATCTTCTGTCCAATTGATGAGCCGCAAATTGTGAACGATGTTCCCGCTTCCCAGGATCAAAACTCCTTCCGCGCGAAGTCTCTTGAGTTCCTGACCCACTTTATAGTGATAGTGCGCCGGCTGCTCGAGGTGAAGCGAAAGCTGCATCACCGGAACATCGGCCTTGGGATAAAGATGACGAAGAACTGACCACGTTCCGTGATCCAGACCCCACATCTCCCGATCCGGATTGATGGGAGGATCCTTGATGAGTTTTGAAATCTGTTCCGCGATTTCCGGGGCACCGGGAGCAGGATACTGAACATCAAACAGCGCCTGGGGAAATCCATAAAAATCATGGATGGTCTTGGGATGGGCCATCTGAGTGATCCAGGTGCCTTCCGTCATCCAATGGGCGGAAACGCATAAAACGGCTTTGGGCCGGGGAAGTTCTTCACCTAATTTATTGAGCATCCGCGTATAAGTATTCTCAGCGATCGCGTTCATGGGAGAGCCGTGGCCAATAAATAAAACTGGTAGTGTGTTCATCAAAAGATCCTGTTAATTAAAAAAAATTACTTAAACTTTCCATCAAGAAATACCGTTCAAAAATTCCGATGATGTACTACGAAGTAAAACTTATTAATCCGGAAACCAAAGAAGTTTACTTCATGGAAACCTCGGTGAAGCCCCAATTCCCCTCACCGGAATTTTTTGATTGTCATCAGGGCGCAGTCCTTGTCATCCGCACCTTAGAAATTATCCGGTAACGGGATCTTTTCGTGATCTCCCGGCACCTGGGGAAAACTTCCATCCGCCCAGGAAGCTTTCGCCCGGTTTATTTTTTCCTCGGAAGATGAAACCAGGTTCCACCAGATAAATCGCGGCTCGGGAAAAGCTTCTCCGCCGATCAGGGCAAAGACCGCGTCTTCACTGTGCTCCACTTCTATTGCCGAGTCGCGCTTAAAAACAATCATCTGGGTATCACTATATGAAGTTCCCTTTACGGAAACTTTTCCTTTCACGATGTAGACAGCGTGATCGTGCCCTCTGAACTCATAGGAAAATGTTCCTTTCTTTTTTCCGGTGACAACGATGAAAGTCATGGGACTGTAGGCGTGAAGCTTTGAGGTTTTTCCCTGCCAGGTTCCCGCGACAATCATCACGCTATGCTCATCTTTTTCGATCTTCGGAATTTCATCTTTCGAGTAATGCTTAAAACTCGGCTCCACATCTTCATGCGCT
>JAKFFP010000083.1:0-3596 GCA_036675045.1 Bacteriovoracales bacterium
GAGTTTCTCCGGAAGAGATTCAATATTTTCAAAGAGACCTGTACGGAGAAGTACATCCTGAATTTCAGTTTCACTGAATTCACGACCAACCCCGAGGCCAACCAGGTTTTCCCTGACGGTGGCGGCGAAGAACTGATCATGCGCTACTATCTGGATGTGATTTCTGATCTTACTGATGTCGAGATCTTCCAGGAGCAAGCCGTCGTATTTCACGGACCCCGACGTATGATCGCTGTTACCCATGATGGCCTCATACATATGAGTCATGGATGAGAAGCTTTTCACCAGAATGAGATTTTTCGTGCCTTCTTTGAATGAGAAATTGAACTTGTAGTTCGGCTCAAAAGTCAGATTCTCGAGGCTGAAATCCAGCTTCTCAGGCATGGCAGCCTTCTCTTTTACGGTTTCCAGCGGGTAGTCGTAAAAGCGGGCGATCATGTCGAGCGAGGTACTGTAGTTGTACACGCTAAAGAAGAAGTTCTGAAGATTCGGCAAGCTCGCTATGATACTGTTAACGACCAGGGCGGCGGCAACCAGCTGGCCCGCTGAAAGTTCTCCGCGGAGAACCAGGTATCCGCCAAGCGCCAGAAGAAGAACGTTCATCACAACTCCAAAAATCTGGAGTCCAATGTGCTGACGGAACTGGAAGTTAAAGAGATTATTTCTCACATCAAGCCAGCGGTTAAAGAGATGATTCATCTTTCCATAGGAAAAATCCCGGCCTTTGTCTGAGGAGAAAACGTTCCGTACCCGGCTCATTTCTTCCACCCAGCTCACGACATCATATTTGCCGTCAGCTTCCGGAGATCCGGCAGCAACGCCACTGGGCCCGAAGAGCAGCCAGTTAGCAATCAGGAATTGCGCCATGAAACCGGCAAAACCCAGAAAGTATGGGTGGTAAAAGGCCAGCAGTGTGAACCCGATGATGAACTGGATGATGAATCCGAAACCGTTTACAAAGAAGACGACCATCTGTGACTGCATGATGATGATGTCAAAGTAACGGTTAATAAGATCCGGGGAGTTCGCTGAACGGAATTTCTGATCCTGATATTTGGTAATCCTCTCAGCAATGACAAATCCGTAACGGACAAAGAGTCTTCGCTGGAGAATCTCCACAGTGTAAGTCTGGATGGTCTGGAGAATCCCGCTGCATGAGAGAATGAAGAAAAGAAGCAGGCAAAGGACAACCAGAGGTTGCGCCATCGTTCTTACGCCGATGGAGTTGATGATGGTTTGCACGGCTACCGGAACACCCAGGTTCAAAAGACTGGTAGCGAGGGTGATAATAACGATGGACTTGATGAAGCCACTTTCCGGGATAGACATAATCCTGAGCTGTTCACGGAATCTTTGTCCGGACCGGAGCGTGTGATCAAGTTTTCTGTGGAATAATAATTTTTTCATATCAGTTGTCTCTTTTTGGTGCTGTGAAATCTGCGATTTTGGAATAAACCCACATGAAAGCGATTGTTGTGATTAGTCCCCAGAGAATCGTAAGCTGCGGATTAAAACCAAAGCGGAAGTGATTGATACCGAAACCAAGGAAGCAGGAAATGATCGTGACGAAGATTAGGACCGGCGAATAACTGATCCGTATATATTTTGAGAGAAGCATCCTGCATGCGAAGAAGGCCAGGAGAGGGCCGGTAGAGAGATAAGCAAACTGAAGTCCGGCCTTGATCGCTCCCGGAATCAATGAGAAGAAGTAAGCGACGATGATGATCGACACAGTGATAATGAAATTATCGATATTGATGAACACCCTGAACATCTTCGACTTATCCACACTCATGAGATCGTTCCAGAAAACAGCAGAAAGAGCGTTGATGGCGGAGTCCAGAGATGACATGCAGGCAGCTAGTACGCTGGCAATCATGAGGCCCTTCAGCGGTGACGGGAAATGATTTTCAATCAGCGAGGAGAAAAGTTTTTCCGGACTCGGGAGGGTTTGCCCGTGTTTTGTGTAATAGGCCCAGAGAAGAACACCCAGTGATAGAAACAGGAGATTCACCAGGAAAGATCCCATCGCTGACCAGGCCAGAGCTTTCTGTGCTGTCTTGAGATCCCGGGCCCCGAAAAGTTTCTGTACCAGATCCTGATCCACGCCATGAGTGGCAGCATCGTAAGCAATTCCGGCGATGATGCCGTAGACGAAAGTCATGACTCCGCCGATCCCGTCGAAGAGCGAAAACTTTCCGGCCGTCCAGCCAAGAGAGAAGAGTTCTCCCCAGGTATAAGGACTGATCTGTCCCACCACATAGTGAGCCGCAAAGCCTCCCAGGATAAAAATCCCTGCCTGGATCATGTCTGTGCGAACAACTGCCTTGAGACCCCCGAGCATGATGTAGAGATACGTCATGAGAGCGATCAGCATGATGGCAAAGAAAAGTGAGATATCAAAGAACTCAGCAATCAGAATCGATCCACCCAGAAGCTTCACACTTGTGCCGATGGTTTTCGTCACGACATAGAAAAAAGCAAAGGCCCTTTTCCCCGAATTACTTTCCTTACTGATATTCGTGTACCCATGGATTCCGCGGGCGAGGGCTTCGAAGATCGTGAGACCCTTGTCGTAAACCTTAGGAATAAAGAATGCCGAGATGATCAGTCTCGAAATACACGCTCCCACGACAAAGCGCAGGTAGCTCAGGTTTTCAAAGTAGACGAAAGTAGGGATCGTGAGAAAGGCCATGGCGGAAAATTCAGTGGCGATAATCGAAAGTGTTGCTTCCCAGAAAGTGATGGATTTCCCCGCGAGATAATGATTTTCGATCGGACGCAGACCTTCCTTACTTTTCTGAAAGAAGTGTTTCCGCATGAAAAAATTGGCCCGAAGGGCGATGCCGAATATGATCAGGATATATGCCACCACAACGGCTACATCCATAGGACTTAGGTTCATAACTTATCCTTAAAGTTGGCCTGCAAAAAAAATGGAAATTAAATTCTAGATGACGAGGAAGAAATTCTTCTGACGATGAAGAGTGTAGACCGGAAGATAAAAGCTGAAATCCCGTTCGTCATATAAGTTGTGCACGAGGATTACGATGGGAATGAAAGGATCTGCGATATAGTTTATCTGCTGAGACGTTTCCCGCAGAGAAGGATTTTTAATGGGATCAATATCGATCTCGGGAACTTTTGAAAAATGATAGTCGTGAAGTGAATCAGATGCCTTAACCGGACCCAGATCAAACGCCACGAAGGCGATCAAAACGAGGACGAGTTTAAGGATTAGGGGCTTCATACCTCCATTGTATTGAGAAGGCCGCGGGCAACAAGGGTTTTAATGTGTTGAAACCCTTACATTTACCCGATCAAAAGACTTCATACGTTGACGCAGTTTGACTAACCCTTTTGATTTATGGTACTCAAGCCCCAGTCGTTTATTTTGTAGCCTTATTCCCACCCGGATCTAGTCTGTCTTGTCTATAGGTCTAAGTGGTTCAGAAGGTTGTTTTCGAGACCATAGACCGGCCTCAATACATTCAAAAAGAAAGCGCATAACTTTATTCTCCAAAGGAGAACGCATGTCGTTTACTTCCCTGGGACTCAAAGAGTCCTCTCTTAAAGCAATTGAAAAGATGGGTTTT